>CALDUO010000053.1 GCA_937923745.1 uncultured Granulosicoccaceae bacterium | reverse complement strand
TCACAAATTTTTTCTCGTAAGCCGCGGTTATTTGCGCGGCCGACGGCAACATGGAGTTGGGGAATATATAACGTTCGATCCATGGGTCGGTCATGGTCACCGACAGGTTTGTGCCTATAGAGTGTAATAAAAACAAACCATCAGGTTTTAACAGGCGGCTCACAACATCGAAGTAGGTCGCGTAATTTTTGTATCCTACGTGCTCAAACATACCGATTGAAAAGATAGCGTCGTATGTGCCGCTGAGTGAGCGGTAATCATCAATGACAATATCAACCGGTAATCCCTTACACACAGCTTTGGCTGTTGCACCCTGCTCTGATGAGATGGTGATACCGGTTACCTTAACGCCATACCGCTCTGCTGCAAATTTAGCCGCACCGCCCCAACCACAACCAATATCCAATACTTCCATACCAGGTTCGAGTCGCAGTTTTCGGCAGACGAGATCAAGCTTGTGCTCTTGCGCCTCATTCAGTGTGGTGGCGTTCGCCCAATACCCGCAACTATAGATCATGCGTTGATCGAGCATGCTGGCATAGAGATTGGGACTGATATTGTAGTGCTTCTGTGCTACATCAACGGAACGTTTGGGGGTTTGCAGGTTTTGCAATCGAGCGGCTATGACCAACTTTAAAACACCACGCGTCTCTACTGCTTCGTTGATACCGGTTGCCAAAATACGCGTGAACATTTCATCCAGCGATTCGCAATCCCACCAGCCTTGCATATAGGCTTCACCGGCACCCAATGATCCGTGGGAAATAATACGTTGGTAGGTTCTTTCATCATGCACCCGGATATCCCAGGGACGGTCGCCGTTAATCTTGATATCGGCGACACCGGCAAGCTGCTCGATATAGTCGCGATAGGCAGTTGTGTTTTTGGAAAACAAAGACAGGGGAAAAGAGGTTCTGAGAGTGGTCATCAGTCAACTCCACATAACAGCTGGGTCATAACATTTGCGAACTGGCATCAATTCAGTCAACGCTATTGGAATTGACGAGCCGCCGCAAACATTAATTACCGGGGTTTGTGGTAATTGTCAAAAACTCCGTTAAATAATTGGCCCTGGCACATGCAGACGCGGTTTTTGACTGACTGGTTCACATAAAAACAATCAATGGATAACCACCACAGCGTAGAATCGACGGGTTACCCGCGACGAAGTCGCTTCGCCAAATCACCTTTTCGGGACACATCAAGACGACCCAGCTCCAGCCAGTGCGCGAGCCTTTGCAACTCGGCAGAGAGCGGTTCGCTGATATCGTCAACGCTCGCTTCAGCCTCTGCCCAAGCGCCTTTAACCAATAACGCACCGCTCTCGCGATCCGCTTTAATATCCAGCCTTGCGACCAATTTACCGTTCAGCATAAACGGCAATACATAGTAGCCGTATTGTCGTTTGGCAGCCGGTACATAAATTTCAATACGATACGAAAAACCAAACAGCCTTTCGGTCCGTTCACGATGCCACACCATAGGATCGAACGGGGTTAGTAGCGCCGTCGCATTGCTGCTGCGTGGCAGTGATACCTCTGGCAAGGTGTACGCGGTATGTTTCCAGCCTTTGACCACCACAGCTTCAATGTCGCCACCCGCTAACAAGCGCGCAATGGCTTTATCAGCATCGCTGGCCGGTAACCGAAAATAGTCGCGTAAATCACTTGCGGTGCCGATGCCCAGTGATTTTACCGACAACAGCATTAACTGCGCCTGAGCATCAGCCCGGTCAATGTCCTGTTCCAAATAGGCAGCCGGTATAGAGTTGTCTGCAAAGTCGTACAGTCGCTCAAACCCCTGACGGCCCACGGTGGTAATCTCACCGCTCCAGAACAAGTACTCCAGTGCCTGTTTACTCTCGCTCCACTCCCACATACCGCTACCACGACTGTCGAGTGCCAGTGTCCGATGCGTGGCCGGTCCGTAACGGGTAATTTGCGATCGAATAGCATCCACAAATTCAGGCTTACGGCGATTAAGTGAGCTGATCTGTTTGTACACACCCACACCGTTAGCAGCATCGCGACGACGCCAGCGAAATAACGGATAAAGCGATAGCGGCATGATCGAGCATTCATGCCCCCAATATTCAAAGTAACGACGTTTGGACAGGCGTTGCTGCGCCGGAAGAAAGACGCGTGCCGAGAGTGCATCACGTGCATAATGACCAATGCGCGAGTAGACCGGCATGTAATGAGAACGGATAACCGTGTTGATCGCATCGATTTGCAGTACCGACATTTGATCAACACACCGCATAATGCTGCGTGTGTTCGTGATGGGTGAGGTGCTATCGGCGCGTGATTGACCAAACCCCTGCGCCCGCAGCGCCAGCCGTTGCGCCTGACTGATGGTCAGCGTACGTAACGCGCAACTGCTATTGTGTGTTGTAACGGCCAATACGCAAACCCGACAATAAAACCCGGTAACAAGACTATAGCAACGCCAAAGGAAAACACGTGGCCCAGCCAACATGACCCGTTCACCCGCACGACAGACTTGGCTGCGACCAAGCCTACGCCTGCAACATCACAGTTGGCTTACAGTTAACAGCAGCATGGCTTCAGTCTCTCTGTTAACCATAACAAGACTCTGTCTGTTAGTGCCAGAGGCGAAACTTTACGGTGCTGGCACGCAGGGTATTTTCAATGGCCTGTTCGCGTGCCTTGGTAGCCGAGCGCTCGGGCTCTGCCTGAAAATGGGAATGAAATTCGACATATAAAATGGAGATCAGCTCGTGTGCACCGGTGCTGATCAAATGCTCAAGCAGGTTCACCTCTTCGCCTTCAACGTCGAGCTTAACAACAATGCTCTGATACTTAGCTGACTGTTCTTTTAAATAGTCACCAAAGTTGATGACATCGACATTGATCGCATTGTCGGTATCGGCTGCATACAGGTCGGAGTTGTGTTGCGGGTTTATAGACCCGCCCTGCGAAAGCTCGCCACCCTCGGCCTCGGACAAACCAAAAAACTGAAACGTGCCGTCAGCCGCGCCTACGCCCGATTTATACAGCTGCACATCTGTGCCGGCTTCATGCGTGAGCTTGTCGAGATAGGGATGACAGTTGGGATTGGGCTCGAACAGATGGTACGACACCTGGTCATGACCGTAGTACGTCGAGAACCACTGAAACCCTTGCCCAAGGTTGGAACCGGCGTCTACAAACAGTACGGGTTTGGTGCTGCGTGTTAACACGTTGGAATCGAACCACACGTACGCCTGCTCGGTGTATTTGCGGCGATACTTTTCGAATCGTTTATGGAGGCCACGCATGACCCGGGCAGGGTCTGGCAGCGCACTGGTCGCGTTATTCATGAGTTTCCGTTCGAGACTTGGAGTTGATCTGCAGATCGTGTCGGGCAGCTCACCCGCCAGACGCGATTGGCCAGAAACCATAGCATACAACGCAGGCGCAATCTGCAGAACCTGGCAGACTGTGACACGCCTTCCGTTATTGTCATATTGGTGCGGCGCCGCGTACTTATTTTTCGGGGTGATGACAGGCCAGATAGTGATTCAGCGCGCCGGCTTCGGGGGGTGCTGAGGGCTGTGATATCGGCTGTGCAGGCAGCTCGGCGCTCTGTAACAGTGGCGCCGTTTGTTGGCACCGGGAGTCGGCCTTCCAGCACCGTGGGTGAAACGCACACCCCGACGGCGGGTCGATCGGAGACGGTAACTCGCCCGTGAGTACAATACGATCTTTTTGGTGGGTTGGGTCGGCGACGGGCGTGGCGGACAGCAGCACACGGGTGTACGGATGCCACGCCCGCTCGAACACTGCATCGCGTGAGCCGGTCTCGACCGGCTGCCCAAGGTACATCACCATGACATCGTCAGCCATGTGTTTCACGACTGACAGGTCATGCGAGATAAACAGATACGCCAGATTAAACTGGTCTTGCAGATCGACCAGCAGATTCAGTATCTGCGACTGTATCGAGAGATCCAGCGCAGACACCGGCTCATCGAGCACCAACACCCGTGGCTCGAGCATGAGTGCTCTGGCTATCGCAATGCGCTGGCGTTGCCCACCGGAGAACATGTGCGGAAAACGGCTGTAGTGCTCAGGCCTTAATCCTACCAGCCGAAGCATGTCGCGCGCCTTCGCCTCGCGCTCTTCCGCGCTCATGGACGGTCGGTTGATAACCAGCGGTTCTTCGAGGATACGCCCGATTTTCTGTCGCGGATTTAACGATCCGTACGGATCCTGAAACACGATTTGTACGGACGAACGTAATGCCGCTCTGGCACTGCTGTCGTCGGGCGTTATGGTTTTTCCGTCAATGGTTAACGTGCCTGAGGTTGGCGACTCAATCATGGTCACCACGCGGGCAAGCGTTGACTTGCCACAACCCGACTCACCCACAACCGCCAGCGTCTTACCGGCCTCCAACGTAAAACTGGCACCGGCAAGCGCACGCACAACAGACGGTTTGGAAAATGCGCCGGACTTCACCGTATAAAAGCGGGTGAGGTTATCGGCAACGACCAGCGGCGACGATGATGTCATTGCATACCGCCATTGATTTGATTGACATCGGTTTGACTGTTCTGGTTCTGGTTCTGGCTGTCATGATCCTGCCGGGCATGCGTTGGTCGGCCTTGCCTGTCGAGCGGAAAGTGGCACAGGACGCTGGCGCCATCGCGTTGAGTCTGGCTCGGTACCTGTTCGTGACACAGGGGTTGTACATGCTCACACCGCGGTGAAAAGAGACAGCCCGCGGGACGATCAAATTGTCCGGGTACCACACCGGCAATAGAGGCCAGATGCCTGCCCGAAGAACGCTCTGGCAGCGCTGCCAACAACGCTGATGTATAGGGATGTGCTGGCGCGTCGAACAGCGGCAACACGGGTTGTTCTTCGACTTTTTGACCGGCGTACTGCACAGACACCCGTTGCGCGGTCTCGGCAACAACACCCATATCATGTGTGATCAATACCAATGCCATATCACTGTTGCGCTGCAGTTCAACCAGTAGTTCGAGTATCTGCGCCTGAATGGTGACATCAAGCGCCGTGGTCGGCTCGTCAGCTATCAGCAGTTTAGGCTGGCACGCAATTGCCATTGCAATCATCACGCGCTGATTCATACCACCGGATAACTGATGCGGAAACGCGGCCAATCGTTTTTCGGGTTCGGGCAGACCCACTTGGTCCAGCAGTTCAACGGCACGGTGCTGACGTTCACGGCGACTCAAATTTAAATGGGTTTTCAGTGACTCACGGATTTGGAAACCGACCGTAAAACACGGGTTCAGGCTCGACATTGGTTCCTGGAAAATCATGGCCATGTCGCGGCCGATAATGGTGCGACGCTCACGCGCAGACAGACCCGCGAGATTGTGCCCGTTAAACACCATTCGCTCAGCGGTAATGGTGGCAGTCCAGGGCAATAGCCCCATCAGCGCCAGCATCGATACCGACTTGCCCGACCCCGATTCACCGACTATCGCGACGATATCGCCGGTATCAACGGTCAGATCTATGGCGTCAACCGCACGAAATTGCCCGTTCGCGGTTTTGAACTCGACGGTTAATCCAACTACCTCAAGTAAAGCCATGAGCACCTGCGCTTAGCATCACGTTAACTCCGCTTTAACTTGGGATCGAGGGCATCACGCAAACCGTCACCCATTAAGTTGATCGCCAGCACCGTAATGAGAATGGCAAGCCCAGGAAACGTGACCACCCACCACGCACGCAGAATAAACTCACGTGCCTCGGATAACATGGTGCCCCACTCCGGCGTGGGCGGCTGCGCACCCATGCCCAAAAAGCCAAGGGCTGCAGCATCGAGAATAGCGCTGGAGAACGATAACGCGGCCTGAACGATGATGGGTGCAAGACAATTGGGTAACACCGTCACAAACATCAACCGAAACGGACCTGCACCAGCCACTTTTGCTGAGGTGACATAGTCTTTGGTGCGTTCGGCCAACACTGACGCGCGTGTCAGGCGTACGTAATGAGGCTGCAATACAATGGCAATCGCGAGCATTGCGTTCATCAGTGACGGCCCTAATATAGCCACCATGACCAGCGCCAATAACAGGCTTGGTACCGCCAGAATAACATCCATGATGCGCATGATGATCGTATCGACCCAACCCCGCGCAAACCCGGCAATCAGCCCCAGCAAAATACCGCCAGAGGCCGCAACCAATACCACCATTGCGCCGATCATAAAGGAGTAGCGCGTACCGTGTATCAGACGCGATAACAGGTCACGCCCGACGGCATCGGTACCCAATAGAAACTCAGTGCTGCCGCCTTCCTGCCAAAACGGAGGCTGCAGGAAATGGTCACGGTATTGTTCGGTGGCTGAATGCGGTGCGATAAAGTCGGCGAACAGCGCAACGAGTATCAGCAGCACGGTAATCACCATACCCACTACCGCACCACGATTCTCCGAAAAATAAAACCAGAACTCACGAAAGCGTCCGGGTGCCTGTACATCTGTAGCCGCTGAGTCTGTCAGAGAAGTGTTCATCCGTGATGCCTTATTTTCGGATTAATTAATCCGTAAAGCAGGTCAACGACCAGGTTCACCAGCATAACCACCGTGGCTATCAGTAACAGCCCTCCCTGAATCACCGTATAGTCGCGTCGGGATATGGATTCGATCATCCATTTACCGATGCCGGGCCACGAGAAAATAGTTTCGGTCAGAATAGCGCCACCGAGCAATGTACCGGTAGACAGACCGATCACAGTAATTACGGGAATCATCGCATTACGCAGTGCATGCAGACCGTTAACCCGAAACACACTTAAGCCTTTGGCTCTCGCTGTTCTGATGTAGTCTTCGCCAAGTACTTCGAGCATTGCGCTGCGTGTCTGCCTGGCAATCACTGCCAGCGGTATGGTCGCCAATACAATCGTTGGTAAAATTAAGTGCTGCACGGCGGAACCAAACGCACCCTTCTGCCCCGATAGCAGACTGTCTATCAGCATAAAACCGGTGACGTTTTCAAAATAAAACATCAACGAGAGTCGGCCGGAGACTGGTGTCCAGCCAAGGATACCGGAGAAAAAGATAATGAGTAATAAAGCCCACCAGAATATCGGCATGGAGTAGCCGGTCAGCGCCGTTGACATGAGCGCCTGATCCCAGAACTTGCCTCGATGTATAGCCGCAGCAATACCCGATGGCACACCAATAATGACCGCAAGAAAAATCGCACACAACGACAGCTCAACGGTTGCCGGAAACAGCGTAAAGAATTCGTCCCACACCGGTTTGCGTGTCACAAAGGACTCACCAAGATCACCCCGGAAAATACCGGTCAGGTAATTAAAGTATTGGGTTAACAGTGGCTGATCGTAACCGAAACGCGCCATGAGCTCGGCATAACGCTCGTCGGTCATGCCACGCTCACCCGCCATCAGCAAGATAGGGTCGCCGGGAATAATACGAATAAACATAAAAGCCACCAGCGTCACACCCAAAAAAGTCGGGATAAATGTCGCCAGGCGTCTTAGAAAAAAGCTGAGCATATCGGAATGTGTCAGTACCCGTTAGCCAACCAGCGTGAGTTGTTTGGGAAACGTGGTAATAGACCTTACGCCATCGTCAGTCACTATGACATCATCTTCAATACGAACCCCAAAGTTGTCAATCTCATACAGGCCCGGTTCGATCGTGAATACCATGCCCGCCTCCAGTGTCATGTGATTGCCCCGCATAATATAGGGATCTTCGTGAATATCACGACCCACGCCGTGTCCAGTTTTGGTTCGGATACGATCGGCATACGGCGTGGCTTCAAGGTAACTGATGACAGCGTCGTCTACATCATGAGCAGTGGCGCCGGGGCGCGTGGCACGATGACCACACTCATTGGCCTGTAATACGGCGTCGTACACCGCCTTTGCTTCATCAGAGCAAGTTTGTATAAACACAGTGCGAGTGATGTCTGCACAGAGACCGTGGTAACGACCCCCAAAATCAATCAATAAGGCATCGCCACGTTTCAGCTGATAATCGGCGCGTGCATGTGCGTGCGGTCGGGCCGAGTTGTCGGCTGCAGCCACGATTGGGCTGAACGAGAAGTCTTCGGCACCGGCTCCAAACAGGTTTTGCACTAATAGTCGCTCAACCTCTGTTTCACTCATACCGACACTGACACGCTCAAGCGTTTGCGCCAGTGCCAGTTCGGTGAGTTGTACCGCTTCTTCCAGCGCCTTGATTTCAGCGTCGTTTTTGATCAGCCGTAACCCTGAAATTGCTTTTTCTGCATCGCTAATAGCGAGATTGGGTTGTGCTGCCAACATGGCATGGTGCACAAAGACACGCATGGATTGCCCCTCGACACCCACCGATTTTATATCAGCGGCTTTCATCAGTTGATCAAACGCGGATTGGTAACCTGTTTGATCCATCCAGTCAAACACTTCTCCTTCAAAGTTCAAGAGCGCAAACGACCCCAACTCAAGGTTTGGCACAACTGCCAGAGGTTGTCCGGTTACTGGAATCAGTACCAGCAAGGGTCGTTCATTTTGATGAAAAGACTGGTTATACAGCCGGTTGAAATTAGAGCCAGGCACGAGCGCTATAGCATCCAGCTGCTGGGCTATGGCAATGTCCCGAAAGGGCTGGTATCGATCAACACTCATAAGAAGGACTTCCGGAGTTTAGCGTGTTTAACGATGGATACGTGAGGTTCATAACCGGCATAACGTTACCACTAACAGTGCTGTTAACACGCACTGGATGAGCCATTTGCTGCTTGCGTTGGTGTGTCTTACACACTAGCGCACGGCTATACAAACCAACTGCGCTTAACCATTAGCCGAATCGCTGCGATGTTTTTATTCACGGCGTCGCTTATTCACGGCGTCGCTTGTTAGCGGCGTCGGTGTTGCCACAACGGTGTTTAATGGGCAAAGAGGGTGAAACTCTCACCCTCTTTGCCACTTCACGATGCGCTACTGTGTCATGCCTTATTCGGCGATGGTGACACCATAGAACACATGACCTCCAAATGGGTCAATTTTGAAGTCTTGAACTTCCTTACGCACTGGCTTGTAGACCACTGAGTGTGCAATGGTTGCCCAAGGCGCTTGCTCTTTAAAGATAAGCTGAGCCTGTTCGTACAGGCCGGTGCGCTCTTCGATATCAGACACAACTTTAGCTTGCTGAATCAGATCATCAAAAGGCTCATGACACCATTGTGCACGGTTTGATTTACCTACGCCGTCACAACCCAACAATACCGCCAGAAAGTTATCGGGGTCACCGTTATCACCGGTCCAGCCCAGCAAGATTGCACCGTCACGATCCAACTCACGCGAACGCTTCAGGTACTCGCCCCACTCGTACGAGACAATTTCAACAGTAACACCAACTTCGGCAAAATCAGCCTGCATCACTTCAGCCATTCGTCGTGCGTTGGGGTTGTAGGGTCGCTGTACTGGCATCGCCCAGATTTTCATGTTCAGGTCTTCAACACCTTCAGCTGCCAGCATTTCTTTGGCTTTCACGGGGTCATAGGAGTCGTCAACTGTGGCGTCGTTGTATGACCAGATAGTCGGCGGGATAGGGTTTTTGGCAATTTTGCCCGAACCCTGAAACACGGCATCAATGATAGCCTGCTTGTTTATGGCCATATTCAGTGCACGACGTACATTGGCATTGTCGTATGGCGGTATGCGCGTGTTGTATGCAAGATAACCGACGTTCAGGCCTTCCTGTTCCAACAACTGCACATCTTCATCTGCTGCCATGGCTTCAAGATCGGCTGGATTCGGGTATGGCATCACGTGACACTCACCCGCTTTGAGTTTCTGATAACGCACTGACGCATCGGGCGTAATGGCGAAAATCAGTGCGTCAAGGTCAGAAGCACCTGCCCAGTAGTCAGGGTTTTTCGCATACCGAATAACGGTGTCTTTTTGATACGCCACAAATTGGAACGGACCGGTGCCAACAGGCTGCTGGTTGACCATCTCGGGCGTTCCGGCTTCGAGCATCGCGTCGGCGTATTCTTTTGACATGATGGACGCGAAGTCCATGCCGAGGTTTGCGATCATTGGCGCTTCGGGTCGGTTTAGTACAAACTTGACCGTCATGTCGTCGACTTTCTCAACTGACGCAATGAGGTCAGGCATTGACATGCCACCAAAATATTCCCATGTGCCACCCGACACTTGGTTGTACGGATGGTCTTCGAGGCGTTGGCGTTCAAAGGAAAATACAACGTCGTCAGCGTTGAAATCGCGAGTAGGTGTAAAAAAAGCGGTAGAATGGAATTTAACGCCTGATCGCAGTTTAAAGGTATAACTTAAACCGTCTTCGGCGATTTCCCATGATTCAGCCAATGCCGGACCAATGGTGGTGGTGCCACGTTCAAACTCGACCAGTCGGTTGTAAAGCTGACGTGATGAAGCGTCAAAGGTGGTGCCTGCTGTGTAGAGCGCCGGGTCGAAACCTTCTGGCGAACCTTCCGAACAAAATACCATGGTTGCAGCAGATGCCGAACCGGTGAAAGACGCGGCCAGCGTCGCTGCAAGTAATGCAGAAGCGACCGTAAAGTGTCTGGTTTTTATCATATAAGACTCCGTATTGAGTGAGTTTCCGGTTTTGATCTGCACCGGAAGAACGAACAACTCTGAATCGGTTTTGTCGTGCAACGAGCTCAGCGCCGTTGCTTTGATTCTAACAGCATGTCGTGCGAGTGTGTCTATGTAATAAATGTCAGGAACAATGCCCTGTCATGTGACTGATTTGCACCGGAGTAGCACAGGGGATGCTCTGTGGTAGCACGGCGGCGCCTGCTATGGACGTCAAAACAAAGAAAGCTGATGCGACGTACCCGCATTAGTGGCTGTTGAATCTGGCCGTGCAGGCCGTACAAAGACGTTGGTGTTAAGCTTTCGGTCTGTTTTATCCAGCGGCATACCGAATCGTTTACACGCAGCCTCGAACCTGCGCCGAATAATATCGGCCCTCGGACCTTCTCCTGACATGCGGTTAGAGAAATCAGACTGGTACAATTTGTCGCGCCGCAACGACTTTATTGCGTTTAACACACGCGCCGCTTTCAGTGGATAATGAGCCTTAAGCCACTCAGGAAACAGTGTGGCCAGTTCATGGGGTAACCGCAGCACGATATAACTGGCAGACGCTGCTCCGGCATCTGCTGCAGCCTGAATAATGCGTTCAATCTCAGGCTCATTGAGTGCGGGTATTATCGGTGACACCGAGACGCGAGTTCGAATACCGGCTTTTGAAAGTGTCTCCAGTGTTTTTAAACGCCGGGCCGGCGACGTTGCCCGCGGCTCTAGTTGACGCGCCAACGTGGTATCGAGCGTTGTTAGTGTCACACTGACAGACACCAATGCATCGGCTGCCAGCGATTGCAGCAAGTCAATATCGCGTTCAATCAGCGACGACTTTGTGATCATAAACACCGGGTGTCGGGTCTCGTCGAACACTGTTAACAATTGACGCGTCAGTTTTAGTTTTCGTTCGAGTGGCTGATAAGCATCGGTATTCACCCCAATGGCAATAGGCTGGCAGGTATAACCTGGCTTTGACAGCTCTAGCCTCAGCAATTCGGCAGCGCGTTCTTTGGCATATAAAATACGCTCAAAATCAAGACCGGCAGAATGCCCAAGATAGGTATGGGTTGGTCGTGCAAAACAATAAATGCACCCATGCTCGCAACCCCGGTACGGATTAACCGATTGGTCAAAGTAGATATCGGGTGATGTGTTAGTGGTTATAACACTACGCGTTGCATCTTTGAGCCATTGTGTTTTTTCACTCGCTGAAGACTCACCCTCCAACGACCAATGATCACCCACCTCAACCGGTGACGCCACAGACACCTGTGGCTCGAACCGCCCGGAAGCATTACTCAGGGCACCACGTCCGCGCCGTAAATGCGAAAGACCGATGGGCACAGCAACCGGCTGCTCTTTCCGAGGAGATTTGGTGACATCACTATCAGCAGCGTTAGTCACAATAAAACCCCTGTTGCATTGGCTACCACCCTGGTTCTGACGTTAGGCCGACTTGTTGACAGAATACTGTTTTTATTATCAGCAGTCAATGACTCAACCTGTGTATTGCATAATCAGGCGTGCAACAACAGCGCACGGGTCAGCCTTCCGGGTCAGCCTTCTGCCTGTCATACCAAAGACAAACCCTCTCAAGCACACCTGCGATACCGTCACAAAACGGCAGTATCGACGTGCTGTATACTCGGCTCAGCGGTACTGAACACCTC
>CALDUO010000052.1 GCA_937923745.1 uncultured Granulosicoccaceae bacterium | reverse complement strand
ACCGGTTTAACCTTGGTCTGTCAGCGACCGGCGTTACGGCAACCCAAGCCCCTGGGCTGCAGTGACAGCTAATACGGAAAACGATCTTGTTGAGTAATCTCGCTCATGCGGTTTTCTATCCAGTCTTTTGCCAGAGTCCGTACCTCATCTGCTGTTTTGCCTTCCGGATAGATTGGCGGACCAAACGATACCGTGACAGCACCGGGCCATTTTATAAAACTGTGTCGGGGCCAAAACTCACCGGCATTTAGCGCCACCGGCACCACTGGCGTATTGGTCTCCACAGCGAGCAACGCACCGCCAATTTTATAGTCTGGTTTATCACCCACCGCCTTGCGTGTACCTTCCGGGAAAATAACCAGCCAGTGTCCTTCCTGTTTACGCTGCGAGTACTGTTCAATCATCTGCTTTACGGCACTGCGCCCGGCACGACGATCGATCATCACGAACCCCATTGACGCGAGCGCCCAACCGAAAAAAGGAATCAGCAGCAGCTCACGTTTGGCCACAAAGACCACTTTGGGTAATTTGCTCTGAATATAAAACGTCTCAAAGGTGGATTGGTGCTTGGCAAATACAATGGACGGCTCGTTCGGCAAATGCTCAAGGCCATCGGCTACACCATACAGACCGCATATCAATTTCAGTGCACGCAAATTGATACTGACCCACAGGTCGACCAGCCAAACGGCGAGATCACGATACACAAACGACGCAATAATCACCGGAAACGTGAGCGCTACCGTGCTCACTATAAACACTACCCAATAAGCGCATGCCCGCAGAAACAGCAGCGGCTTTGAATACGTTGTGTCGGTCATTTTGTGGGAGCACTCAGTAGTTCATCGGTGAACGCAGCCAGATCATCGTAGGCGGGTATGTGATCAAGGCCCTTGTTGGAGTCGAGCGTGTCCTGACCTTTGCCGGTTTTTACCAAAATGGGTTTGGCACCGGCAGCCATCGCAGCCTGCAAGTCTTTGAGAGAATCGCCCACCACATACACAGACGACCATTCCACACCGACGCGGTCATTGATGGTGTACAACATACCCGGCATGGGTTTACGACAGCTGCATTCGTTGGAGTCACTGTGCGGGCAAAACACGACCATGTCGATGTGCCCTCCGGCGTGCATTGCCTGCTCATGCATTTTACGGTGAATGGAGAACAGCGTTTCGATATCAAGCAAACCGCGGGCAATACCCGACTGATTGGTTGCCACCGCAATGTGATAACCGGCCTGATTCAGCCGGGCAATGGCATCCAGGCTGCCGGGCAACGCCTCCCAATCATCAACGTCCAGCACACCGTTGTTGCGCTCTTCGTTTATGACACCATCGCGATCGAGGATAATCAGCTTCATTCGCTGGCGTCGGGTTGTAGCCTGGATAAATCGGCTGTTTGACAACACACCCGGCCCACCCGATTCAGCAAGGCGAGACGATTGTCACGTGTCTGCGTGTCATCAACCATCACCATGACATCATTAAAAAACGCATCCACAGGCTCGCGCAGTGTGGCCGTTATTTTCATGGCAGCGGCATAGTCTGAGCTTTGGTACAACGGCGCAACATCTGCCTCGACCTGGCTGACCGCGGCCGCCAGTGCCTGTTCTGCAGGTTCGACCAGTAATGCATCATCCGGTGACTCCGGTGGCGTCACCTCTGCCTTACGCAAAATATTGTGAATACGTTTGTTGGCGGCCGATAATGCAACAGCGGCATCGCTTTGCCGAAACGCCTGCACCGCATGAATGCGCCGGTGAATATCAATGGGCCGTGTGACACCGGTAGCCAAAATGGCATCGAGCACATCTGCCGGTACGCCCTGCTCCTGGTACCAGCTCTTTGCACGCTCGAGGATGTACGCGACTACTTCGTCAGTGGCAAAGTCAGTATCGAGCCTGTCGCCAAAGGTGACGCGGGATGCGTTAATGAGTTCGGGCAGATCAATGTCGACGTCGCGTTCGACCAACAGGCGCAACAGACCCAACGCTGCACGGCGCAAACCAAACGGGTCTTTGGCTCCGGTTGGTTTTGATCCGATACCGAATATACCGGTCAGCAGATCGGCTTTGGTGCAGATGGCCAAGGTGATGGCTACCGGTTCTTGCGGTAAGTCGCCGCCGGATTTCAGTGGGTAATACTGCTGCTCAAGTGCAGTGCTCACAGGTGCTGGCAGGTTTTCTTCCAGTGCGAGATAGCGCCCGGCTATACCCTGCATTTTGGGTAACTCGCCAACAATTTCAGTCATCAAATCACACAGCGCCAGCGATGCCGCTTGTGCACAGTGCGCGGATGTCGTGGCGTCGAGTTGCATTTGGGATGCAACCGTTGGTGCCAATGATTCAAGCCGTTCGGATTTATCAAGCAACGTGCCCAGTCGCTTTTGAAAAACCACACTGGCCAACGCATCGCGACGATCTGCCAGCGGCGTGCGACGGTCGTTGTCCCAGAAAAACATGGTGTCTTTAAAGCGCGGCCGAATCACCCGTTCATTACCGCTTTTTACGGACTCGGGACAGGTCGACTGCAGGTTTGCCACCGTGACAAAGCCCGGCATCAGGTTGCCGCGTTGATCAAACAGGGCAAAGTAACGCTGATTCTCTTCCATGGTCTGAATCAGTGCCTCTTTGGGGATAGCCAGAAATTCGGTATCAAACGACCCGGCCAATGCGACCGGCCATTCCACCAACGCCGTGACTTCATCGATCAACACATCGTCAGGGTGTACCTGACCACCCGCGTCTTTGGCCACCTGGTGAATTTGCTCTACAACCATCGCACGACGCTTGGCGAAGTCGGGAATGACATGCCCCTCTGATGCGAGTGTTTGCTCATAGTGATCGCAGTGGGTCAGTGTCAAAGCGCCACCGTGATGAAACCGATGCCCAAGGATGTTCGCGGACGATGTCAGTCCGAGTAACTCAACCGGCAATACCTCAGCGCCATGCATCACGGTAAACGTGGTGACCGGGCGCAGGAATTCATGCGGCAAGTCGGACCAGCGCATGCGCTTGGGCATAGGTATTTGTTTGACAATACCGGGCAACACACCAGAGAGCACGGCGCTCAGATCACGGCCGCGCTGTTGTGCCTCATAAACCAGCCACTCGCCTTTGTCGGTTTTGAGTGTGCCAAGATCACTGACTTCAACACCACAGCTTTTGGCAAAACCCATCACCGCTTTGGTTGGGTTTCCATCGTCATCATAAGCGGCACTGACCGCGGGTCCGCGGCGTTGTACATTTTGATCAGGTTGTGACGCTCTGACAGACGCGACGATGACAGCCAAACGTCGTGGCGTGGCAAACACCGAGCACGTTCTGTTATCAGCCCCCGGTTTACCGTCGGCCCCTGATTGACCGTCAACCCCAGATTTACCGTCAGCGCCTGATTTACCATCACCCCCGGCGCTGTCATCCAACAAAGACGCCTCAGCCAGAGCACTGACCAGCAAAGACCCCAAGCTGTTGGCCATAGGCAGTACTGACTGCGCAGGCAGCTCTTCTGTGCCGATTTCGATTAGCAGGTTCTGCTTGTTGTTGTGATCAGTCATCAGCGACGCCCTCACCGGGTGTGCCCGATGCATCCCTGACCAACGGAAACCCCAGCTTTTCGCGTGACTCAAGATAGGCAGTTGCTACCGCTCTGGCCAGTGTGCGCACCCGCAAAATAAACCGCTGTCGCTCGGTGACTGAAATAGCATGACGCGCATCGAGCAGATTAAACGTGTGCGAGCCACGCAATACCTGCTCATAGGCCGGTAACGGCAACCCCTGTTCGACCAGGTGCATACAGGCGGCCTCGCAAGCATCGAAGGTGTGGAAGAGCTCTTCGACATTGGCGTGCTCAAAGTTGTACGCCGACTGCTCAATTTCATTTTGCAAAAACACATCGCCATAACTCACCGTGCCGGCAGGTGTCTCGCCCCACACCAGGTCATAGACGCTCTCTACACCCTGTATGTACATGGCCAGCCGTTCAATACCATAAGCCAACTCCCCCAACACCGGCTCACAGGGCAAACCACCACACTGTTGAAAATAGGTGTATTGCGTGACTTCCATGCCGTTTAACCAGACTTCCCATCCCAGCCCCCACGCGCCGAGCGTTGGCGACTCCCAGTTGTCTTCCACAAACCGCACATCGTGTTCGAGCAGATCAAAACCCAATGCCGTCAGCGACCCAAGATAGAGTGATTGCATATCCTGAGGAGACGGCTTCATTGCCACCTGAAACTGATAATAATGCTGCAGGCGGTTGGGATTTTCGCCGTATCGCCCGTCGGTCGGACGACGCGACGCCTGCGTGTGGCAGGCATGCCATGGCTCAGGACCAATTGCACGCAAAAATGTCGATGAGTGAAAGGTGCCGGCACCTACCTCCATATCGTAGGGTTGCTGCACGATACAGCCCTGATCAGACCAGTATTGCTGCAGCGTTGCGATCATGCCCTGAAAGGTCTGAACGTTGTGCTCCGAGGAGTCGGATGTCACGTAGAAAGCTCCTGAACTAGCGGTTGGGGGTAACCCGGAATAATAACGGTTTCAGTGCACTAAGGCATCGCCTTTTTGGGCAGACCGTGCAGGTGCTATTTCGATAGTCTGCTGGTATGCTGCGCTGCTGCTGCCTGACTGTAACAAGCAGAGGCGCTCGGCCATGTGCTGCACAGAGCTGGATCGGGTCTTACACACAGCTGTCTGCCGAATCGCCTACTGACTGATCCAGTCGGTCGAACTGGTCTGCTGATCTGGTTTGCTAATCTGATGCGATCGGTCAACAGAGCCACTTGGCCTGAATGAGGACGGCGAGTCAGGCTGGCCCGGTCCACCGGGCTTTGCGAACTGGTCTTGTGAGTTGGTGTTGCAAGCTAGCGTGCGGGATTGACCTGTGAACCGGTCTTGCACATTGGCCTTACGAGCCGCCTTACGAGCTGGCTCAAAAGCTCGCAGGGGATGGGCCACAACCGCGCGATGCCACGCATCGGCGTTGGGGCTTTGCTGACCGGCGGCACCGTAAAGGCGCAGCAACGAACTGCGACGGTTCGGGCGATGCTGAGTTGGCCGAGCAATGCTGGCCGTTACGCCTTATAATTGTGCAAACAGCGCTGCACCCGCACATTTATGGTGCACGCACCTTGCGTGGTAGCTACCTAAGCAGTTGATTTAAAAAGGTATTTAATAATTTTCACCCGGGCACAGAAGATGCACCTGACTGAACAGGTTGTCTGTGCAAAACAGGCTTTATTTTTAGATTTCACGCGACTTTTAGATTGGGAGGATCGCACAGCATGTCTGCTAGTGACGTATTAAAGAGTATAGAAA
>CALDUO010000051.1 GCA_937923745.1 uncultured Granulosicoccaceae bacterium | reverse complement strand
TGCAATCGGTGGTTATCGACAATAATGGCAAGACCCAGTCGACCGGACGTCATACAAAAAATGGCGTCACGCACCGAGTCTTCCGGTTCAATGAGTGGCAGGTTATCCATCAGCATGACATCACCCACACGTGACAGTAAGCGTCGGCCCAACATGCCACCGGGATGAAACTGTGCAAAATCAGCAGGCTTAAAATCACGGGCTTTAATCAAACACACCGCCAAGGCATCGCCAATAGCCATAATGGCCAGCGCTGATGTCGTCGGTGCCAAGTTGTTCGGGCACACTTCCCGCTCAATATCGACGTTGATTACAACATCGGCCTGGCGCGCCAGCGTGGAGTCCATGACGCCCACAATGCCGATCATTTTGTTGCCGAAGTATTTGAGTGACGGGAGTAATTTGGTGACTTCTTCGGTCTCTCCGCTATAGGAGATGAGCACAATCAGATCTTCAGACGTGATCATGCCGAGATCACCGTGAATAGCTTCACCCGGGTGTACGTAGAAACTGGGCGTACCGGTGGAGGCAAAGGTTGCGGACATTTTTTTGCCAACAATACCGGACTTGCCCATGCCGCAAATAATGACACGACCTTTACAGCCAAGAATCAGCTTTACCGCATCATCAAACTCACCACCGAGCTTTTGCGACATTGAGATCAATGCCTTGCTTTGGAGGGTGAGCGATTCTATCGCTGTTGGAATGAAGCTCGCCGAGTTGTCACGAATGGCGGAGCCACGTTGAGTCAGACCCATACTGATATTGTCCCACGGTAAATTACTGCAATGGGCCAACAAAGCGATTTCCATACCAGCATTAGAGTGCTGGAGACTGTACTCCAAAGCGGTTTTTCAGGCGCTGTCAAAGCGATGGCACCCCACCGCCAAAACGTTAAAAAATGCGGCGTTTTTAGGTAAAACAGGCTGCGTATTACTGCCCGGAAAGTTGATCACTGACGGTTTGCGCCAGTGTCATTGCTGAGTCGCGGGAATGACTCAGAAAATTGACATGACCCATTTTGCGTCCGGCACGCGCTGCTGCCTTGGCATAGAGGTGTAAGCGTGCTTCGGGTTTTGCGTACAGCGATGACCAGGCGGGTTCGCCATTTTGCCACCGGTCGCCAAGCAGATTCAGCATCACCACCGGCGTCAATAACCGACACGATGCAGCGGGCAAACCACAGAGCATTCTGACCTGTTGCTCGAACTGTGATGTCTCGGTGGCGTCCAGTGTGAAGTGACCGCTGTTGTGCGGTCGGGGTGCCATTTCGTTGACCAACAGCTCGCCGTCTGCACTGATAAAAAACTCGACCGCCATGACGCCAACATACTCAAGTGCCTCACTGAGTTTTACAGCACTGTCTACCGCAAGCTGTTGTAAGGATTCGTCGGCCGAGGCCGGTGCCACAGAGACATCCAGAATACCGTTGACGTGCCGGTTCTCTGCCACCGGAAATGCGGTCGTCGTGCCGTTGTCCGAGCGACACAACACCACCGAAATTTCCATGGCAAGATCAATACGCTGTTCCAACACACACGGTACTGACCCCACCGACTCAAACGCCGCTTCAACTTCAGCAACCGCGTGACAGACCACCTGCCCCTTTCCGTCATAACCGAGGCGGGAGGTTTTTAAAATGCACGGAAATCCGGCAACACGGCACGCGGCATCGATATCGCTGCGTTGTTTGATCACGCCATAAGGTGCGGTTTTGAGCCCCGCACGGGAGGCAAACTGTTTTTCTGTCTCGCGATCCTGCGCCACTTCAATGCACGCAGCCGATGGTGTCACCCGGGTGGTCTCGCCCAGATAACGCACGCTGTCTGCCGGAATATTTTCAAACTCGATAGTGATGGCATCGCACTGCGCAGCCATTTCTGCCAAGGCGTCGCGATCATCAAACGCCGCCTGCAAATGCCGGGTGGCGATCAACCCGGCCGGACTTTGGGGATCGGGGTCGAGAACAACCACAAAATATCCCATACGCAACGCCTCAACGGCAAACATCCGCCCGAGTTGTCCACCGCCGAGCACACCCAGGGTGGCACCGGGCTCCAATGGCAAAGGTTGAGTATGTGACGCGGCAGCATTCAAAGTGGAGGCACTCTTGGATGTTAGTGTGGGTGGTTTGTGATTAACGGCGACAGACAGGCCTTACGATGCGGGCGCCACGGGCAACGCCATATTCATGGCCTGCTCGCGAATCGTGTCGCGATAATTAGCCAATGCCATTTCGACACCGGTATCCTGTTTGGCCAGCATGGCGGCAGCAAAGAGTGCCGCATTGGCCGCACCGGCTGCGCCAATGGCAAAGGTTGCAACCGGAATACCCTTCGGCATTTGCACAATCGAATACAGCGAGTCTTGACCGGACAAATGTTTTGACGGCACCGGCACACCCAACACCGGCACGGTTGTTTTGGCGGCCAACATACCCGGTAGGTGCGCAGCCCCACCCGCTCCGGCAATGATGCATTCGAGCCCACGCTCGGTTGCCGCCGACGCATAATCAAACATGAGATCAGGCGTTCGGTGGGCCGACACGACACGCGCCTCGTACTCGATACCGAACTGATCCAGTATCGCCACCGCGTGCTCCATGACGGGCCAATCGCTGTTACTGCCCATAACCACACCCACTTTGGGCGATGCGCTGTTGACGTAACGGTTGTTGGTTTCAGACTCTGAAGACATAACAATGAACAGCAATGGCAGGGCTCTTTATTGTCGCGGATTAGCAGTTATTTTTCCAGCTGCCTGCACCCCGGCTACCTCGACGATGTGCCGTGGTGTAAGCTATTGGCCATGAATACAACCACCACACAGACACCCGCCAACGCAACGCAAAACGATGCCAGCGCTGTTTTTGAAACCGATATAAAAGCGCTGGAAAAGCTCTACAGCGGTAAGGTGCGCGACTTGTATGCGGTAGACGATAAGCACCTGCTCATCGTCGCCACCGACCGAATCTCAGCGTTTGATGTGATCTTGCCCAAACCCATCGCCGGCAAAGGCCGGTTGCTGACCGATATTGCACTGTTCTGGTTCGACCGTCTCAATGGCATCGTACCCGACCACCGCAGCTCACTCGCACTGACAGACATTTTAACCTCCCCGGACGACTACGCTCAGGCCGAAGGCCGCAGCATGATAGTCCGTCGGCTCAACGCGTTGCCCATTGAAGCTGTCGTCAGAGGGTATCTGATCGGATCTGGCTGGCGTGACTATCAAGAGACTGGCGCGGTGTCCGGTATCGAACTCCCCAAGGGGCTGCAAATGGCCGATCAACTGCCCGAGCTTATTTTTACACCGGCCGCCAAAGCGCAAGCCGGTGATCACGACGAAAACATTGATTACGCGACGATGGTCGATACAGTCGGGGCGGACATCGCTGAGCAAATCAAAACCGTCAGCCTGACCCTGTACCGCGAAGCGGCGGCCCACGCCCGTGAGCGCGGCATTATCATTGCCGACACCAAATTCGAGTTCGGTCTCGATGACAACGGCACCCTCACCCTGATGGACGAAATTTTTACGCCTGACTCCTCGCGGTTCTGGGATGCAGACAGTTGGCAACCCGGCACCAGCCCGGCCAGCTATGACAAGCAGTTCATCCGCGACTACCTCGACACACTCGACTGGGACAAAACTGCGCCCGGCCCCGAGCTACCGCAAGCTGTCATCGACGGCACACTGTCACGCTACAGACAGGCACTCACCACGCTGCAACGATAACCGCGACGTCAATCATGCCAGTGATCGCGTTACAAACGGGTGGCAAAGCCCAAGCGAAGGTAGCTCAATTACCGGTCAGTTATGCAGATAATCAATGAGCTGGGTGATCAGGTTTCAGGTTAATGAGTGCGAAAAGCACCGGGTAAAAATACAGGTAAAAACACCTGTGGAAAGAGCACAGCCCCACTATCAGAGTGACGTTTGAAGCTGTCCGGTAAACATTGATGCGGCACGTTGTTGTGAAACGTGGCCTTGATAGCGTGTGTGAGTCAGTCGAACAAACCCCGTGATGAATGACTCTGCTGTGGCAGCACGATCATCGCAACACGGGGCTGTTTTATGACGGGTTTGTTTTACAGCAGCGTTGACGCAAAACGCATTTATGTCGCCGACGCGTTATAGATGCTGTCAATGGTTGTGTTCATGACCGTATCAAATTCTTGGTCAGACTGTGTCGCGTTCAGCCCTTCAGCCAAAGCACGTGAAAAACTCGCGATAACACCCAGGTTGTGCTTAAGACGCTTGTTGGCCTCGTCTCGCGCATAACCACCGGATAACGCCACTACACGCAGCACCTTCGGGTGATCAACGCAGGCTTTATAATGATTGTCGTTTTCAGGCAGTGTGAGTTTGAGCATGACCTGCTGGTCTGCATCTAACGCATCGAGCTGTGCCACAATGGCATCACGCAGCAGGGTCTCGGCGGCGAGTTTATCGGGGCAGTTGATATCGATTTCGGGTTCGAGAATAGGCATCAAGCCTGCTGCCAAAATCTCTTTTCCAATCTCAAACTGCTGATCAACAATGGCATTAATGCCCTCTGCATTTGCCTGCTTGATCACAGATCGCATTTTGGTACCAAACACACCGGCGGCTTTTGCCGTTGCCAGTGTCGCTGCCAAACCGGGAATCGGGTTCATAACCTGAACACCGTTGGTTTCATCCGCCAAACCCTTGTCAACTTTCAGGAACGGGACAATGTTTTTTTCTTTCCAGAGATAGTGTGCGGTGGGTACACCACTGACGGATCGCTCTAGCGTGCCATCAAACAATATAGCGCCCAACACCCGCTCGGCGTTGAAGCTATTGCTTTGCATGATACGGGCGCGCATTTGATGCATCACTGAAAACATGCCCTCATCGTCAGTCCACGCGTCAGGACCAATGCCATAAAGACCCAGAGTTTTGGGGGTGCTGCCGCCACTTTGATCAAGGGCAGCGATGATGCCGCGGTCGTTCTTTACACGCTGGTATTGTTGTTCAAATTCGGTCACTGCAGGCTCCTGCGATGTAGTTTTACTACATCAGTGTCGGTTGTAAATGCTTGGCTACTCTATACAAGAAACTCGCCAATCACCCCGACAGACACTGCCCGACTGAACCTAAATTGTCATTCGTTTGAGCTATGCAATGTGCGTCAGGTATGACGCGCTTCGAGCATACTTACTGCAGGTAATACGCGCCCTTCCAAATACTCGAGAAACGCGCCACCACCTGTTGATATACAGGATAGCTGATCAGTGATGCCATATTTGCCAACCGCTGCGAGGGTGTCGCCACCGCCTGCGATTGAAAAGGCATTTGAATCGGCTACCGCTTGGGCCAAAACCCTGGTACCTTCTCCAAACTGTTCAAATTCAAACACACCGACCGGACCGTTCCAGACGATTGTGCCGGCATTTTTTAAAATGGCGGCATAGTGCGCTGCGGTCTCTGGGCCGATATCCAGAATCATATCATCGTCTTGCACGTCACTCACATTACAACCCCGTGCAATGGCAGTGTCGGAAAACTCTTTGGCACAAACAACATCGGTGGGAATCGGAATATCAGCATCACGCGATTGCGCCTGTTGTATTAATCGTTTGGCTTCATCGACAAGGTCGGGTTCATACAATGAGGTACCGACAGTATGCCCTGCCGCTGCAATAAACGTATTGGCAATACCACCACCGACAATCAACTGATCAACAATACCCGATAGCGAGTCGAGTACGTTCAACTTGGTCGAGACTTTTGAACCACCGACAATCGCGACCATCGGGCGTGCCGGATTGGCCAACGCACTGCCGAGCGCGTCGAGCTCTCTGGCAAGCAATGGCCCGGCACACGCAGCCGGTGCGTACAGCCCGGCACCATGCGTGGATGCCTGCGCCCGGTGAGCGGTACCAAATGCATCCATCACGTACACATCACACAACGCAGCATATTGACGCGCCAGTGATTCTTCGTCTTTCTTTTCACCCACATTAAAGCGCACGTTTTCAAGTAGCACCACCTCACCCTCGGCAACATCCGGTGCGGTGTCGAGGTAGTCAGTGACCAGGCGAACGGGTTGCCCCAGCACCTTGCTCATATGACCGGCCACCGGCAATAACGAATACTGCGGCTCCGGCGAGCCTTCTGTCGGTCTGCCCAAGTGTGACATCACCATGACACGGGCACCGGCCTCCACCAGTGTTTGCAGCGTGGGAAGCGATGCAAGGATGCGGGCATCAGAGGTAACAACACCGTCGGTTATGGGCACATTCAAATCTTGCCTGACCAACACACGTTTTCCGGCAAGGTCAAAATCACTGAGAGTATTTACGGGCATAAGTGTTATGAGTTTGTTGTACGTCAATAGAACAGCTTAGAAAAAAAAGGTTTGTGTTGCAGCGCCACTCAACCAAACGATTGGCCAGGATGTTGGCCAACAGATTGACCAATATATCGACCAACATATCAACGTGGGCAAATGGGTTAGCAGCCAGTTGTTAACCGGCAATGGCTTGCCGGTATTCCATGTTATTAACCTTTAGTACTGCCTGAATTCATGCCAAATACAGTATCACCGCATGCAGGAATGCAGCGTGCAGCACCATTAGCATCTACGCCCGGTGCATGACTCGGTGGCCTGATCCGGTGGCCTGATCCGGTGGCCTGGCCCGATGACCTGGCCCGATGACCTGACCCGGTGCTATCCGGTAGCGGGCAACGTAAACCAAAGCTTATTCACGGCAAACCAACAGCGCCTCAGGCATAGCAACCAGCAGATAACACGCAGTGATTACTTCGCGGCCATCATTGCTGCCGACGTATCGAGCATACGATTGGAAAATCCCCACTCGTTGTCGTACCACGCCGCCACTTTCACCAGTCGGTCACCAGTGACACGGGTGATACCGGCATCAAACGCACAAGACAGCGATACATGGTTATAGTCTATTGAGACCAGCGGCACTTCACTGTAACCAATGATGCGATTGTCGGCCGCGGCTTTCATTACCGCATTGATTTCGTCAACGGTGGTGTCGCGTGATGCCGTAAACACAAGGTCGACCATAGAGACATTGATGGTGGGCACCCGAACGGACATACCATCGAGCTTGCCTGCCAGCTCGGGTAACACCAATCCCACCGCACGGGCAGCGCCGGTGGTGGTCGGGATCATGGATTGCGTGGCCGAGCGTGCCCGGTGCAGATCGCGGTGGTATTTGTCAGACAGCACCTGATCATTGGTGAACGAATGAATGGTGGTCATCAGGCCATGTTCGATACCAACCGACTCGTGCAACACTTTGGCCAGCGGTGCCAGGCAGTTGGTGGTGCACGATGCGTTAGAAACAATAGTGTCTGACGCTTTGAGCACAGACTCGTTAACACCAAACACAACAGTTGCATCGACTTCTTTGCCGGGTGCCGAGATCAATACTTTTTTGGCACCGCCCTGGATATGCGCACTGGCGGCTTCGCGTGTGCGAAACCGTCCGGTGCATTCCAGCACAACGTCGACATTCAGGTCTTTCCAGGGCAACTTGGCAGGGTCGCGTTCGGCAAACACCCGAAAGCGATCGTCACCTACCGTCAGGTAATCACCGTCTACCCGCACGTCGGCCGGGAATTTGCCATGCACGGTGTCGTATTGTGTCAGGTGTGCGTTGGTTTCGGGATCACCCAGGTCATTGATGGCCACGACATCAAATTCGTGCTGACGATTGGACTCGATAATGGCACGCAGGATATTGCGCCCTATTCTGCCGTATCCGTTGATCGCAATACGTATGCTCATACTAACCCCCGTGCTGTGTTGGTGACGGCGTCTACTGTCAGGTCAAAGTGTTCAAACACCTTGGCCGCAGGACCCGACTCGCCAAAGGTTTCAATGCCCATAACACGCCCCGACAACCCCACATACTTCCACCATCCGTCTGTGGTGCCGGCTTCGATGGCGAGTCGTGCGGTAACCCCGGCGGGTAATACCGATTCGCGGTAACTGTCGTCCTGTTGGTCGAACGCGCTGGTGCACGGCATAGACACTACACGCACTTTTTTACCGTCAGCAGTGAGTGTGTCGTAGGCGCCCGTGGCGAGCGAGACTTCAGAGCCGGTGGCAATAATGATGAGATCGGGGGTGCCGTCGCAGTCGCGCAGGACATAACCCCCTTTTTGAATAGCGGCAATTTGAGCATCGGTGCGATCCTGGTGATGCAGGTTTTGCCGGGTCAGAATCAGGCTGCTGGGGCCGGTGGTGTGTTCGATGGATGCACGCCAGGCCACGGCAGTTTCAACGGTGTCGCACGGACGCCAGACGCTCATGTTGGGCATTTGCCGCAACGTAGCAGTTTGCTCGACCGGCTGGTGTGTTGGACCGTCTTCACCCACTCCGATGGAGTCATGGGTGAACACAAAGATACCGGGTATTTTCATCAGTGCGGCCATACGCAACGCATTGCGTGCGTACTCGGAGAACATCAGAAAGGTGGCGGCGTATGATTTGAACCCGCCATGCAGGCAAATGCCGTTTTGGATGGCCGCCATACCGAACTCGCGCACCCCATAATAAATATAGTTACCGGCAGGGTCTTTCTGCACATCAACCGACCCGTCCCAGATGGTGAGGTTAGAGCCAGCCAGATCAGCCGAGCCACCAATGAGTTCCGGCAGCAGTGGCCCAAACGCGTTGAGGGCATTTTGCGAGGCTTTGCGTGAGGCAATGGTTTCACCGGCCGCCACCGTTGCGGCGATGACCTTGTCGGCAGAGGCTGCCCAGTTGTCAGGTAACGTGCCACTGGTGTGCCGCAGAAATTCTGCTGCCAGTGCCGGATGGGCTGCACTGTATGCATCAAAGGCCGCATTCCATGACTGTTCGACCTGCGTGCCGCGCTCGACGGCGTTCCAACCCTTATAGATGTCATCAGGCACTTCGAACGGTGCGTGTGACCAACCGATGGATTCACGCACCAGCGCAATTTCATCGTCACCGAGCGGTGACCCGTGTGCTTTGCCGGTGCCGCCCTTGTTGGGCGAGCCTTTACCGATGGTGGTTTTACAGCAGATCAGTACCGGGCGCTCGTCACTGCCGCGCGCCTGATCAATCGCAGTCTTAATCGCCGCGGCATCGTGCCCGTCAACATCGCGAATAACATCCCACCCGTATGCTTCGAAACGGGCGGGCGTATTGTCGGTAAACCAGCCCTCGACTTCACCGTCAATAGAAATACCGTTGTCGTCATAGAATGCGACCAGCTTGCCCAGCCCCATAGTACCTGCCAACGAGCACACCTCGTGCGAAATGCCTTCCATCAGGCAGCCATCGCCAAGGAACACATAGGTGTTGTGGTCAACAATGGTGTGACCGTCGCGGTTAAACCGGGCGGCAAGTGTACGCTCGGCTATGGCCATACCTACCGCGTTGGCCAGACCCTGCCCCAGGGGACCGGTGGTGGTTTCGATGCCGTCGATCAGTGTGGACTCGGGGTGGCCTGCCGTTTTGGCGTGTATTTGGCGGAAGGCCTTGAGATCGTCGATGCTGAGGTCGTAGCCACTTAAGTGCAGCAGCGAGTAGATAAGCATAGAGGCATGACCGTTGGATAATACAAAACGGTCGCGGTTGGCCCATGCCGGGTTTGACGGGTTGTGCACCAGATAGTCGTTCCACAGAACTTCGGCAATATCTGCCATGCCCATCGGCGCGCCCGGGTGTCCGGAATTGGCACGCTGCACAGCGTCCATACTTAAAGCACGAATGGCGTTAGCCAAGTCAGTTCGGTTAGACATCGAATCCTCTCTGTTGGAAGGGTGCCAACACAGATTCGCTGGCAAGCGCTCATTATACGTGACTGGGTTACCGTTCGTAAGTCAACACAACCCGCCAATGACAGAGACAGCGGCAATCAGCCCACCAACCATGACCCCCAACCGGGATAACAGTGACTTAACCCGGTCGGCAATTCAGATGCTGTTATCAGCCACGCACCTCGTGCTGTTCGATGCTTGTCATTGGACTCGGTCGAACTGAATTTGCCGGGCGAATTTAGACGGCGAATTTAGGCAGGCAGATGCAGGCAGGTAGATTCAGGCAGGTAGTCAGATACAGGCAGATTCTGGTTAGCCTATTCTGGCAGCAGCTTCGGGTATGCAGCTTGGGGCATTGCTGTCCGCCACAAGACCAATCACTGGAGCTCAGCACATTACCAATGGCGTGCCCGGGCTTGAATTTCCGCCAACAGCGCCCAACTTCTGACGATTCTCACCGCCACCGGCCGCACACCGACCACCAGACCACTTTGCGGCGGATGTAGCTGCCTTTGGTGATTCGGCCTTGTTCGTTGCTTGCGTTGATCTGCACACAGCACTCAACGGCCTCGACACACCTGAATGACAGATCGTCAGAAAAGTGCTGACAAACCGCACGGAAACGCCGTAGCAGCCCGTCGGATACTGTACAGACACACAATCTGACGCTATAATGTGCGGTTCGGCTTTACCTCAGATGCGGGAACCCAAGCTCTTATGGCAATGGACAAAAACCAGCAATCCAGTTTCAGAACTCTCATTGCAAAAGGTAAGGAACAGGGCTTCCTCACCTACGCTCAGGTCAACGATCATCTGCCAGAGGGCATTGTTGATCCCGACCAGGTCGAAGAGATCATTGCCACTATTAACGACATGGGCATCACGGTCAGCGAGGTTGCGCCCGAGACCGACTCCCTGATCCTGTCCGACTCCAGCTCCAGCACCGATGAAGATGCTGCCGACGAAGCAGCTGCCGTGCTGGCATCCGTCGATGGCGAATTTGGACGCACCACCGACCCCGTACGCATGTACATGCGCGAGATGGGCACCGTTGAGCTCCTGACCCGCGAAGGCGAAATTGAAATTGCCAAGCGCATTGAGGGCGGTTTGCAGCAAGTGCTGGGTGCACTCGGTAGCTACCCTGAAGCCGTCAGCATGTTGCTTGAGCGCTACCAACTGGTGGTCAACGAAGAAGCACGCCTAAACGACATTGTCACCAATTTTAAAGAGACCGACGAAGAAATTCGGGTGGCCTCACCACCCCCTACCCTTGACGAGAACGGCAAAAAAACCGAAGAAGAAGACGACGAGCCAGTCGACACCGGTCCCGACCCTGTCGAGGTCAAAAAGCGCATGCAGGCCATGGCCAAAGCATTCTCCAAAGCGCTGAAATCCATTGAGTCTACCAACGGCATCATGGACAAGAAGGCCCACAAGGAAATGCAGGACGTTTCGGCCATCTTCCTCGAATTCAAATATGCACCACTGTTTGTCGCACAGATGGTTAACCAACTGCGCGGCCAGGTAGAGCGCGTCCGTTCGCTGGAACGCCAAATTCGCGATATCTGCGTGAAGAACTGCAAAATGCCCCGCACTCTGTTTATCAAGAGCTTTCCGGGCAATGAGATCGACAGCAATTGGGTGCAGCAGCACATCGACGCTGGCAAAGACTACTCGAAACTGCTGGACGATCACCGCACCGATATCGAGCTTCTGCAGGGCCGCATGGGTCAAATCAGTGTGGCAGCACAAATGTCCATTGAAGACCTGAAAGAGCTCAACCGAAAAATGTCGTTTGGTGAAGCCAACGCTCGCCGCGCCAAAAAAGAAATGGTTGAAGCTAACCTGCGTCTGGTTATCTCTATTGCCAAAAAGTACACCAACCGTGGCCTGCAGTTCCTCGACCTGATCCAGGAAGGCAACATCGGCCTGATGAAAGCGGTCGACAAATTCGAATACCGACGCGGTTACAAGTTCTCGACCTACGCCACCTGGTGGATTCGCCAAGCCATCACCCGCTCTATCGCGGACCAGGCGCGCACCATCCGAATTCCGGTGCACATGATCGAAACCATCAACAAGCTCAACCGCATTTCACGACAAATGCTGCAGGTCATGGGTCGAGAGGCCACACCAGAAGAGCTGGCCGAAAAAATGGAAATGCCGGAAGACAAGGTGCGCAAGGTACTCAAAATTGCCAAAGAGCCTATTTCCATGGAAACCCCCATCGGCGACGACGAAGACTCGCACTTGGGTGACTTCATCGAAGACGGCAACATCCTGTCACCGGTAGACACCGCCACGGGGCTAGGCCTCGGTGAAACCACGCACGAAGTTCTGGCAAGCCTCACCCCGCGTGAAGCCAAAGTACTGCGCATGCGGTTCGGCATTGACATGAACACCGACCACACCCTCGAAGAAGTGGGCAAACAGTTCGACGTCACCCGAGAGCGCATACGACAGATAGAAGCGAAAGCCCTGAGAAAACTGCGCCACCCCACCCGCTCCGAGCAATTGAGGAGTTTTCTTGATGGTGGTGGTGAGTAATTTTGCAAACTGGCTACAACAGCAACTAGATCCACAATTACACCAGCATACAGCGACACTGAAGCACTTAGCTGCAGTGTCGCTTTTCCTTTTTTTATAGCTTAATCAGAAATTTAGAATTGTACTGATTGCAGGCAACAGCAACAGTCCACCCCTCTTCCATAAAAAGCCAACCGCAGCGCTACATCACGCATTGCGGATTGTGCAATTCCGCATGGCAATTTGAACAAAGCAAAACACACTTGGCGGCCTCGTCGACTATCGAAGACCACTTTCTGTTTGAAAGCGAACGTAAATCGAGTTGAAAGGATTTCAGCTCTGGCTCTAGATGATGAAACTCCAATGCTGCATAGTTTTTGTCATAACCACACTCAGAACATTGTTGTCCATTTAGCTTTATAAGCTCTAATTTCCGAATTCGCCCCCTTGCCTGCTGCGCTATATAGCTCTGATGAGTCAGATTTCCAAACTCATTCTTACAATTTCGCGAACAGAATTTCTTTTGCCGCCCACTAAGCGTTTTATTGCAAACACTGCAAATCATATTTATGGATTATTAAATTAATCATAAACAGAATGTACCCCAATTTAACAGTGTATTACTAGAGACTCGTAGATATCGTTGGGCTATAATATTGGATTGTGGCCCTGTAGCTCAGTTGGGTGATGGCCTTGAAACTACACGGTAGTTTCATGACAGAACGCCGAGACAGGAGTCGAGGCTGGGGGTTAGCAAAGCAGTGATGCGACGGCATGGATGCCATATGTAAGTAAACAGTGGGCCTGTAGCTCAGTTGGTTAGAGCAGGGGACTCATCTAAATGGTGCGTCTATGTTGTAAAACATAGAATGAACGGGATGAATTCAGGGAAACCTTACTAACACGCAGAAAAAGCGCGTTAGAGGCAATCCTGAGCCAAGCCAGAGGTACACCTCTGGAAGGTGCAGAGACTACCTGAGAACTTCAGTGTTCTTAATAACAGGCAAGAGCGTCCCGCACCCCACCAGTCACAACAGGTCATAAGACGTAACGTCGCGACTGAGGGTGATGAGATAGTCCGCTCCGAACAGAAACGTTCGGGTACAGTGAATCCCTTGGTCGCAGGTTCGAGTCCTGCCGGGCCCACCATTTCTTCTTGCATTGCGCCTCGCTGGGCCGCCGATCTCCGGTTCGGACCGCTTCCTGAACCATCCCATCTCTAAGCACATTTCAAATTAGAATTTCCCGGTTGTTTGCCTGCTATCATGAACTCAAACGGAGTTAAGTCACCCAGTTAGTCATGGGCCCTGCTTCGTTATATTCGATTATCCCGTGCTGAACCAGTTCGCGAACCTTGCTTAGATAGTCAATGGCTGCGCCACCTGAACAGGCTTTCTGGATGGCAGTCGTTTCTTTCCCCGTCGTCGTTTATTCAGATTTAACAGGCAATATATCCGATGAACTCGCTTGTGATTCCAGGGATGATTCCATCGCCGGAGTATCTTAAATAGTATTCCAAATACCATAGGCCGAGTATTGTTCGACAGCCTTCTGTAAACCGGCTATGACTTCGTCATCACGGGCTGTGTTAGGCTAGTATCGGTACGCTGACACACTAATGCCAGCAAACCTGTAGGCTCTATGTTGACTGAAAGTGTTATTTCTCATCATGAAGTCAACCAGCTCTCAGCGTACTGCTGGCTTTACAGCTTTTTTTCGACGATCTCCGTAAGCGCTTTGCTGACCAGACAGAGCTCGGCATACATCCGGTTGAGTTTCAGCTTCTCTGCTTTGAGCTCTTTAAAATCAGAGGCTTCCATTCCAGCGTATTTTGAACGCTAGTTGTCGCAGGTCACTTCCGATATCTCATACTCACGGCACAGATCCTCCACATTCATGCCGCCTTCGACCTCTTTAAATCCTTTCACGATTCGACTCTTTCTGTGTGTCGCGTTTTTTTCATGTCGCGTTCTCCTTGCTTCGGTGTGCGGTGGAAAACTCAGAGGTATTATATACCTAATTTAGGGAATGTTTACCAAACCACTTATCGTATCCAAGGCTCAATAGATATAAGAAATTTTACCAGCCAGATGCGTGCCTCTCTGAATAGCCCCGATTTCATCGGAGGCAGTTCTCTATCTTTATGCTGCCTTGGTTTTCTGCAACTCGGATAGATAATAAAGATTTTCGTATTCAGCTGGAGGTAAGTAACCAATCGTACCCATCAGCCTCTCATGATTGTACCAGTGCACCCAATTTAACGTGGGCAGCTCAAGAGCCTGAATGCTTTTCCATGGCCCGAGGTTGTGCACGAGTTCCGTTTTGTACAGACCGTTGATCGTTTCAGCCAACGCATTATCGTATGAATCGCGAACTGTGCCAACCGAGGGTTTCACCCTTGCAGCGTTCAATCGGTCTGTGTAGGCCACAGAGACGTACTGCGAGCCCCGATCACTATGGTGAATGAGTTATCTGCCGCTACTTCACGTTCGCTCAACGCCTGCTCAAGAGCATCCAGAACAAAGTCGGTTGTTTGTGAGGCAGATAACCTCCATCCCACAATGCGGTCCCCAAATGTATCAATGATAAATGCGACATAGGCAAACCCCTGCCAGGTCGATACATAGGTGTAGTCTGCCACCCAAAGCTCATTCGGTTGTGTGGCTCTGAATTCACGATTGACCAGATCCAACGGACATACCGCTTTTTGATCCTGACTGGTGGTGATGACCTTCTTTCCTCGGCGTTTGCCCGAAATTCCTAGTTCGTACATCAATCGAGCCACCGTGCAGCGAGCTACATTGCATTTGTTG
>CALDUO010000050.1 GCA_937923745.1 uncultured Granulosicoccaceae bacterium | reverse complement strand
TCAACGAAGACAGGCCAGCATGGCGACTATGCTCCCCAACCTATTGTATTGGCTGGTTTTGTATTGGCAAACCATCATATCGCGGATCGGCTCAGTACAGGCTCACCTACATCATCACTCAACGAGTCAATATCACGGCGTGCCATATATTAATTGCGCGACCACAATAGGATAAATCAACCGGTGCAGAGTACACCGGCCCATTTTTTACCCCCAACGGTCACAACTGTTAGCCAGTATGATGAGATTCCTGTAAGGCATAAACCGGCGTTGCAATACCCTCCATTCTGGCCTTTAGCTGAAGACTCAAAAATTGCGAGTAATGCCGCGACTGGTGGAGATTACCCCCATGAAACCATAGCCCCTCCTGTTGCGTGGGTTTCCACATATTCCTGAGTTCGCCCTCCCACGGACCTGGATCTTTTGTGGTGCCGGACCCCATCCCCCAGACCTTGCCTACTTTATCTGCTACTTCCTGGCTGATTAACTGTGCCGCCCAACCGTTCATCGAGCCATAACCCGTTGCCAGCACGATCAGATCTGCGTTGAGCGTGCTGCCATCGCTGAATTCAATGGTCGACTCACCAATGCTTTTTACCTCAACTCCCGACTTCAGTTTTATGTCTCCGTTAGCCACTAATTCGGAAGCGCCTACATCAATGTAATATCCTGAACCACGACGTAGATACTTGCAGAACAGTCCCGAGTCATCCTCACCGAAGTCGAGCATAAAACCGGCTTTTTCCAGTCGATCGTAAAGATCTTTATCCCGTTCTTTCATTTCCGCATACACCGGAACCTGAAGCGATGGTAAAATTCGGTACGGTAATGAAGCGAATATCATATCGGCCATCTCTGTCGTGACACCATTGGCCAAAGCGTCTTCACTGTAGAGCCCACCGAGCGCCAATTCCATGAGGGTATCTGACTTGGCGATATGTGTAGAACTACGCTGAATCATAGTGACATCAGCACCGTTCTCCCAAAGATCTGCGCAGATATCATGTGCAGAATTATTAGAGCCGATCACAACACACTGCTTCCCTGCGTATTTTTCGCCGCCGGGATGCTGACTAGAATGGTGAATATCCCCTTTGAATGTTTTCATTCCGGAGAATTGTGGAATATTTGGTACAGCAGACATACCAGTTGCCAACACCAGTTGTTGTGGTTTTAACGTGACTTCTTTACCTTCACGAACGACCTTAACAGTCCATGTGGCACTGCTCTCGTCATAGCTGGCACTTTCACAGATCGTTGAAGTCCAGTAATTAAGCTCCATGACCTTTGTGTACATTTCCAACCAATCACCTAACTTGTCTTTGGGCGCAAACACGGGCCAATGATCGGGAAATTTCAGATAGGGTAAATGGTCGTACCACACTGGGTCGTGTAAACAGAGGGATTTGTATCGGTTGCGCCAACTGTCACCGGGTTTTTCATTTTTCTCAATGATGATGGTGGGAACACCCAGTCGCTTTAGCCTGGCCCCAAGACCAATACCACCCTGCCCTCCACCAATAATAACGCAGTACGGTTGCGTGTCGTAACCTAATGACGCCTCTTGTTCCTGTTTACGTTCCAGCCAGTTCTTACGTGCTTTTTCAACGCCGTGCACGACACCCGCCTCACGAGTGCGACCTGTTTTTTCCTCGTGCCCCTTGAGTGATTTCATTGTCGTCAGTAATGTCCAGCACCCTTTGTCATTTAACCGTACATGACCCTCGCCGGTTGCCACTGCCGTATCAAACGTTATCCATCCTTCTGTAATCCCACCGGCCTCAGTTGCATCTCCCGTTAGCTGCCAATTGCCGGGCAACACCTGCCCCTTCGTGGCCTCCAGCATATCGACAATCTCTGAACGTCCTTCCATGGTTTTTAAATTCCATGTGAACGATAAGAAGTCGCGCCAGAATCCGTCAGGATCAAACAATGCTGCTGCGCCATTAGAATCACTTTTCTCCAGTGCCGACGAAAATTCTGTCAGCCACTGATTCAGGCGTTCTGTGGCGGGATTGACGCTTTCTGCTGTATTGCTGGACATGGTTAGTCTCCTCCAGTGATGTGCGACTGAGCGCTACGTTATATCGACACCCAATTGCGATTAAATTTACTCTGTATTGACATATATTTAGCTATTAAAACCGCTATCTCCCTAAATCATTTATCAGCTATTAACCATCAACCCTCACGGGGATAAATACTAAAACAGGTATTCCGGCAACTACCTGTCAATTTTCTACGGACACTTTATTAACAAGGCACACACATAATTGCTACGAAAAAAATGACACATACAACGTTAGCGGAAAATATATCAGAGATTTTCACCCTGTACATCAAGACAGGACAAAAACATCACTATTACAGCCAGAACCCACCACTAATACCCCTTAACAATCAATGCAGAAGGACATGAAAATGCCCACAAACGGCAAGATTGTCATGCAGGCGCGGCATCCGAACAACAGCGCAATGGTGATCACCGCACTGCGTATTGGCAACTGTCCACACCAAACACATAAATAGGTGTATAGTCGGTGGACTCAGGCAACCATCCCGATTCTCTTTCGAGACTAAAACCCTCGCCAGCCCATCGGCTTTTTTCCGGCACGTCACTCACCGCTTTAATGGTCAGTGTGCCTGTTACCCGCATTCTTTTACGGGCCTATCGTCTAATATTTTTTGCTATTGCGATACAACAGTCGAGGTATGACTGCGCCCAAAAATCTGATAACTCAGGAACGCCCGCCATGAATCACGACGAAGATATTTCCCTACAAGCGCAGGAAATGCACGCACTGGGCATCACCACTGAAACGCATATCACCTTTCATTTTCAGGGATATACCTACAGACGCCTGGAGGATGCTATGAGTTACGCAAAAAGCAAACTTGATGAGCGTCCCGACACCGAGGCAGCTTTACCACAAAGTGTAGAACCCTGAATTACAGCCTGCGAGATGGCTTGAGAAATACCCCAAGAAATATAACGAAAATAATCTGAAAAACACTGCATTTTACTGTGCTATCAATCAGTTGCATTGACACTTTTCTATAAGCGCGCACTAATGAGGTACCTTAGAACGAGCTTATGAAAAATGGCAGACAGACTCTGCTTAGTCGCTGCATTTACCCACATTGGATACTCCATGAGCTCTACTCCATCAACCATCAGCGACACCCCACCCACCATACTGTCATACATTAAAGATCTTCCGAATGTCTGCTCACTGATTGGGTTGGCCTGCACGGTTACTGCCATCTATTTCAGCATATTAGGAATCTATTATGCCGCAATGATCGGCATGGTCTGGGCAGTCGCATTCGACTGGGCAGACGGGCTTATCGCACGCAGAATGTCGGGAAGAACTGGTTCAGACCGTGCCTTTGGTGCTCAACTGGATGTGTTAATCGATATCGTTAGCTATGGCGTTGCACCTGCTGTCTTATTGTTGAGTTTCGGCAACTACGGTCCTGTGTTCTTGATCGGTGCGTTTATTATGCTCGCCGCCAGTGCTCTGAGACTCAGTTATTTTTCGACTTTTGGACTGTCAAACGCATCTCAATACACGGGCTTGGCGCTTGATAACAACTCTCTCATACTGGTCTCGCTTTTTTTGATCGAAGGCTTTACCAGCAGCGGAATGTTTTCCGTTATTCTTTTGGTGGGATGTACAGGACTTGCAGTGCTGAATGTCTCACCAATAAAAACACCCAAGCTCTCGGGAAACCCCATCAATGTCATCATTCTGTGCATCTACACGGCACTGATTACTGTGATTTATGGCTGGAAGTTACTCACCACGGTGACCTGAACGCCCATTCTCTTATCTCACAGAAAACCCATCATATAAGAGCGCTTCAACTATGATTGTATACACCGTAGGTACCTTCGATCTTCTGCACGTGGGCCATTTGGCGTTACTCGAACAATGCCGAGACTTTGGTGACGTTGTTGTCGTAGGCGTTGCTGCCGATAGGGTTGTTAACCTCTATAAACCTCACGTTCCTGTTGTTCCACTGGATCAGCGCGTCGAAATGCTGGAGTCATTGCGTTGTGTCGACAAGGTACGTCCTTACTACGATCTAGAGTATGTCTCTGCCTGCCAAGTACTGAATGTTGATGTTTTTGTAGTGGGTGAAGACTGGGGAAACAATCAGCACAACATTGATGTCGAGGCTTATCTTGTCAATCAAGGAAAAAGAATCGTGCAAGTGGTCTACAACTCACGAACATCATCCACGCATATCAAGAAGACGGTGATTGCGCAAAAACGCAGCAGAAAATCATTCACTGAGATTCCCATACCACACAAAACGCTATCAACAGACCCCGTCGCTAACGGTGTTTTTAATGGCAAATGATATATTTTCTCATCCTTGCAACCGCGACAGCACCTCATGCTGCGTCTTGTTCTGGTCGCATAAGAAACAGAATCTATATTTACAGTTGAAGCTGTGTGCCAAAGGTTAGGTAGGGTTTTATCGATTTGCCTATGCGAGTACCTGCTCGCGCCACTATAGAGACGCACCGATTATCACGTGAGCAGGCTAGCGAAAGGTACCGGCAACGCTAGACAGCACACTCAATGCACAGTGGATGGCAATTAACAGGATTGGCGGTGCCACTATTTGCGGTATAGTAGCGATCAAACGGCAGGTTTTTACAACCCACCAGAGGATTGCAAACGATGAGCACCGAGAAAACCTATCGTCCGATCAACTGCGGGCTCTACGATTATTTGGAAATCGCCTGCCTGTATCACTATGACCTTGACATCAAATTACGCGACGGCACTCTTTTAAAATGTGCCGCACAAACCACACTGATAAAAGAGGGCGCAGAATTTTTGGTGGTGCAACTTCACAACGCCAGTGCGCAAGGCCGCACACCGGCCAGCGGGTCGGCCATTGCTTCGGCCAACACACCAACCAGCACGCCAACAGACCCTCCGAAACACACCTCCAGTCAGCACCCAATCCAAACGGAGATTAGACTCGACACGTTGGCACAAATAACGGTCACCAGTACCAACCGACAGTTTGACACGATTAATTTCGAAACAGGAGTGTAAGCTGTTAATTACCCGCCCAGTAGTTGTTAAACGCTCGAACGGAATGTGTACCAAAAGCATACACGCATGCAGAAACAAATTAGCAGGGACACTTTGTTAAACAAAAGAAAAGATATCGGGGCATAACGGTGAAACAGGCCAACTACCTGTTTCACCGATGATACTGATAAGCGTGGCTATATTTAACGATCAATCAAACAACTGAAATTACGGGACAATCGGTTAAACACGACTGCGCGGTAGTCAATAATCGTGTCATCGTCGGCTATTGCTGCAACCGTGATAACGTGACATCTGGAGGTGTCGACCAAATCAGAAAGGTTTGTGCTAAAACCGGTTGTGAACAGAACCGGTTCGTTATTCAGCCGCAGCTCATAACCTTTTAGCCCATTGTCACCGGGCACACTACCCTGCCAGACAACCAATTGCTCCCCTGCAAATCGAACCACCTGGATACTTCTGACGATGTGCTCAGCAGACTCTCGTGGTGGAAAATTCATCGGAGGCTCCCCACCCAGTGTGACAATTCCTGACGTGTTGTCCACAACAACCGGTGTAGAAAATGTCGCTTCATCACCGGCAAGGTTAATCGGACGAATTCTGTAGGTCACCGGGTTCTCTGTTTGAATACTATCGTCGTACCAGCTGCCACTGTTTAGAGTGGTGTCTAACAGCTCGTCGTTACGGTATATTTCAATGAGTATCTGTTCTGGGCCCTGCCGAAATGGAACTGGTGTCCAAAACAATTCTATTTGGTCTTTGGAATAACGCCTCGCAGTCAAGAACGGCCTGACAAACGCCAACGGGTTAGCGTCAAGCATTGAACCGGGCACAGCGAAACCAATAAACCCGTTTCTGGCGCACTCTATTGCGCCGTCTGTGGTTACACCACAAAAAGGCTGTTGCCGACCGAACAAATCTGTCCCGGACGCTAACGAGGTATACCGAAGGTTCGGGTTTAACGCCGATTGATCGGACGCTCCTCCGTCCCTGAACGTGCAGTCAAGCTCACCTTCCCCGGTTAAACCACACACTGCGTCAAAACTCACCACGAGATCAGTGTAGGGTCCGTTGACTGGTGGCTCGACCCGACCAAACCAACACTCAATACTGCCATCTTCTTTAAGACCACAGGCATTGTTAAAGTCCACATCCAGATCAACGAAGGGTCCCGGTATATTGCTCGTATCTCCCATGCGGGTATCGGTGGTCCAACAGGCAATGTCACCGTTGGTTTGAATACCGCATGAAAAATTCAGCCCACCAGCCACTTTCACAAACCCTTCACCGTTGACACCAAGGCCATCGTTGGGTGGCTCGGCTTGCAGATTGGTGTTCAGCCCCCAGCACCATACGCGACCTGTAACATCAACGGCACAGGTGTGATGAGCACCCGCAGCGATGCTCTCAAGGGGCTGTGTGATATCGGGGATAACCAATTGATTAAAAGCACCGGTATCTGTATCACCCCAACACACTGCCTGCCCGTCAAGATCAATACCGCAAGTGTGTTGATCGCCAGCGACGATCGCGGTTAACAGCGGCAGATTTTCCGGCGGCCCATAACGTGTGCTATGCGATGCTGTTGTGCAACGTGCTTCAGAGGTATCTGTCAGACCGCAAATATGCGAGGTGCCAACTGCAACGTCAGTGAACACTGTACCGTCAGCAGCTTGCGCAAAAACGCTGGCTGGGGACATCAACAGTGCGAGGGCGAAGCATGGGACGAGCAAGAATTTTTTCATAATACAGTGACTCCCTGGTTTGGGTCACCCGTGCCGGGTGGTCACTAACTGCAGCAATTACCGTGCACTATTAGCGAGCTGCACGGCGCCGCACAGACACACCGCACATACCTGCCAATAACTTGGGTGAACAACTGTTAACAGCAAGCGGTGATTAACATTGGTGTCAGTCAACATCAAGAATTACAGCCCACGCCATGCACTTAAAGACCTGAGCGCAAATCACTGTGTGTTTATCGATGCGATTCGTAGAGACAGATTAATCCACTTGCGGTTTGGATCCTCAGGCCAGGTGTCGGGCCGAGCCTTCAGGCTTGGTGTCGAACCGCCTGCCGGGCTACTTGCCAGGCTACTTGCCAGGCTACTTGCCGGGCTACTTGTCGGGCCAGTTGTCGGGCCAAGCGTCAGACCCGGTGCCGGGCCAATTAACAGAGCAGTTGTCATAGATGTTGCCATAGATGTTATCAGGGCAGGCGCTGTGACACTAAACAACCCATCTTGGCTAACCGAGAACCCGGTCACAATTTTCCGGTGTGTGTTGTTTGCTGCGACATCAGAGCACCTCACCTGAACTCCCGGCGACCCTCACCGTCTGATTAGGACACTTTTATTGAAATCTGCACCATCAAGAGGCGCAGACCGACGGGTTATGTCTTCACTGCTACAGTTTCTTCTTCTCTGCTGCATCAGCTTCAATGCACTGGCGTTAACAGAGCTCGAATCCATTGACCACCTTGCGCCAATGCCGGGTCCGGACAAGCGCAACATCGGGTGGGAGTGGCATTTTACCGATCAGGACGGCAAACCCGGCTTCATGCGCAAAGTGGACGGCGATGATCTGGAGGCGACCTATACCCGCACTGACGGTTGCCGCTGGACCCGGTCTACATCAGGTTTTGCACCCGCTATCTCATGGTCTGGCTGCCCAAGCTCCGGCACGTCATCGGTTGAACTGGTTAAGGGTAAAATTTGGCCTTTGGACACCGGGCAAACTTTTCAGTACCGGATCAGAGGCAACAGCTCACTGCTGCCAAAAGCCTGGAGTTCGTCACGCAGCTGTGAGGTCACCGGGCAAGTCAGGATTGAAATTCGATCTGGCATTCACGATACGTTTAAAGTGGTATGCAAGGAGCGATGGGGTACACGCACCTGGTGGCTCTCCCCAGAGGTAGGTACGGCGGTTGCCTATCGTCAGACGACCAAACGTGGCAAAATTATACTTCAGGAAATGGACAGGATTGTCTCACCCTGATTTTGCACTAAACTTACCAGCGTATCTAAACAGTATTACCTCTCATAAAACCGGCACAAAAAAAAGCACCGTCACACAGTATCGTTGTAAGCAGCATCAAGACACCCATTTACCCCAAATAGTGACCTGCAAATCAGCGGCGGCGGTGAACTCAGCCCCTCGATTTGGGTCACAGCTAGACCGAACACCTACATTAGAACGCAACAATTTAAGGCGACAATGACCACTGCAAACACCCCCTATTCACACTTGGCGACGCTCATGGCGCAATACAGTGAGCAGCGCACGACGGGAAGCGTGGTTGACTACAAAGATTACGCGTCGCTGCAACGGGAATTACAGGCACTTGATCTCAAAGAAGGCGCACAAGATTGGGGCAGTATTTGGGCATTGGTCGATACCTATCTCAAATACAGCGTAAAAACCGCCCACCCCCAATACTTTAATCAGCTGTGGGCCGGGCAGTCTGAACCTGCGTTGGTCGGCAGTGTGATAGAGTCCCTGGCCAACACCTCCATGTACACCTACGAGGTCGCCCCGGTCGCCACGCTCATCGAAAACGAAGTGCTCAGCCGGTTCCGGTCTGTGTTCGGCTTTGCCAGCGGAGAAGCACAGGTCACCACCGGAGGCAGCAACAGCAACTATTTGAGCCTGCTGTTGGCCCTGCACAAAAAATTTCCTGAACTCAAGCAACAGGGCCTGAACAACTTGCCCAATGTTGCGGTGTTTGTATCAGCAGAAGCCCATTACTCAATGGACAAGGCGATGGTAATGTCGGGCATTGGCCTCGACTCCCTCGTGAAGGTGCCCGTTGACGAAACCGGCGTCATGCTAATGCCAGAGCTGGAAGCTCTGATCAATCAAAGTATCCTCGACGGACGTGTACCCGTGTCGATCATCGGCACCGCCGGCACCACGGTGCGCGGGGCATTCGACAACTTTACGCGCATTGCCGAAATTGCACATGCTCATGACTGCTGGTTCCACATAGATGGCGCATGGGGCGGCGGCGTTGCGTTCTCTGCACAAACCCGCACGCTGCTCGCCGGTAGCGAAATGGCCGACTCACTCAGCTGGGATGGCCACAAAATGCTCGGCGTTCCATTAATGTGCGGTGTTCTGTTCGTGCGCGAACAGGGCCACTTCGACCGGGTGTGTAATCTTGGCGACACCTCGTACATATTCCACAGCGGTGCCGAACGCCAAGACCTCGGCCCCTACTCTCTGCAGTGTGGCCGTCGCGTCGATATGTTTAAGATGTGGCTTGAGTTCGTGTATTACGGCGAACAGGGACTTGAGGCACGCATTAATCATTTTATGCAGCTATCAGAGCTGGCCGAAACCATTATAAAAGACGAGCCAACCCTGGAACTGCAGAGCACCCGCTGGATAAACAACATTTGCTTTCGAAGCAAACATCCCGACACCATCAACGCCAACGACTTTAACAAAACAGTGCGTGAGCGGTTGTATCAGCAAGGGCAGTCACTGGTGAATATCGCCTACCTCGGCGACGACCTGACCATACGCCTGATCATCACCAACAAAGATGTCACCGAACAAGACATTCGCCAGTTTTTTCAAAATTGGCTGGCCTGTGCGGCGTCAGTGGAAGAGGAACTTCTGCAATGCGCGTAAATACTACCAAGCGCTGTCAGCGCTCAAATCCATTCACCTGCCTGGCGATACGGGGTTAGTTTATGTTGGCGGCACCACAGTACACCGAGCTGTTCAACGATCGCACCTTTGATGCCCGCGACCGCTTTGCCGATGTATTTTCATTGCTCATGGACAGCAGTGCCCTGACAGCCGACACCCGTTATCCGCAAGCGCGGGTACATCAAACCGAGCTGTCGCAGAAATTGCAGGCTCTGATTGCATCGCACACCGATACATTACACGCCTTACCTCGCGACAATCACTACAGCAGACACATTATCGGTATTGAAGAGAGCTGGATGGGTGTTATTTGCCGGTGGGAGGCAAACACTACATCTGCGATACACGGACATCCGTGGTTTGCCTATTACCAAGTGTTGGAAGGCACCCTCTCCATGGACCTGTACGAGGCAGTTGACGAGCAGCACGCCAAAACCGTAGACACACTACACATGGATTCTGGTGATTCCATCTGGAGTAAAGGTGATATGGGCCAATACGACAACATGATTCACAAGGTCAGCACTCAGGCCACTGAAGGTTTTACCCTCCACTTGTTTTCTGAAAACCCCTGCCTCGGTAACCACTATCAACTCGCATAAACTGTCAGTGACACACAGATTGTGTGTCACCTGATAGCCACTTGACCTTAGCGATAAGACAAGGACAACCGACCGCCACCGGCACAGTTACACCAAGTCAGTAACCCGCCAATTATGATCCGGTGGCAGCTTTTGCAAAATTACCCAGTGCGCCGCTGACGGTTTCAAACACAGCATCGCACCCTTGTGTCGCATGCCGCGCCTTGAGATACGCAGGATCGTTGTAAGCCAAAAAGACTTGGCCGTCTTCAGCTTGATAGGCAAGCATTTTCAGCGGCAGATCAATGGCAATACTCTGGCTGCATTGCATGAGCTGAGTTCCCACTTTCGGATTACCGAAAATCAGTAGCTGTGTAGGCCGTAACTCAAGATCAACGTTGGCAGCATTTGCGGTGTGATCAACACGCGCCATGATGGTCATGCCTTTACTTTTCAGCACGCTCTCGAGTTTGTCCATCGTTGTGGCGACATCGTGTGAACTGGGTACCGCAATCATACCGTCCTGCGCAACTGCCGCACTGTTAACACCAATCAGAGCCAGTGCACCGGCACACAATGACGCAATTTTAGACGTGGTTTTGTTCATGATTTCTCCTGTGGGTTTTCATGATGCGGACGGTCGAATAATCTAATCATCGACATTGCCCCCATGCAATAAGTTCAATCTGACACACATTCAGTAGAAGTTTAACCAAGCCGTTACAGATCTGCAGCTACAGCCAGATACCACACGGCCACGACTATCGTACCACTTGTACACCCAAGCGGCTATTTGCTGCTGGTGCCTGCTTGCGCTGTCAGGCGAACACAGATCACCCGAAGATATCAACAAAGCTGTTTTCGTACAGTGCACAACACGGTGGTCCGCACTATTGCCGGAGCCAACACGAGATAGCAGGACAAGCAGCAAATCGGAAACTGTATTCGCAGAAGATCGAAGAGTCACCTCGCATAAAAGCTCTACGGACTCGGTGATAAATCTTGCATACTGATTTCTGTTTGCCATCTCCCGTTCGCCACCCTGCTCACCACACTGTTCATGACCCTGTTCGCCACCCTGTTCGCCACCATGGTTAGCGCGCGGTAGAGATAAACCCTTTGTGAGTAAGGCAGATCAACGCAACTGGACTTTTACCCTGCCATTAATAAACACCAGAACGATCAATCTCAGGCAATTTTCGGATGATCGTAATTTTTTGCGACCATCATCAATATGGTGTATAAAAATCATGACCTACCTTCATCTGGCGCAATGTTAAACGGCACGCAGCATCAAGTACCACGCGGTGCATCTTCGCGGTAAACTAGTGTTATGCAATACCCACTTTTTTTGGCCACTCTACCTTGGGCCACTATAAGAGCACGGCAAAACTATGACTCCTGAAACTCGCGAAAAACTGCAACACGTCTCGGTAGCAACCCTTGCAACCGCATTATTCCGGCGCGGGCTTCGTAACCAGACGCTGCAAGACGTGCATCCCGTATCACGCAAGGGCCGCAATATGGTGGGGCCAGCCTACACGCTGCGATACATACCGGCCCGCGAAGACCTGAACGGACTGGAGGTCTTTCGTGACCCTCTTCATCCACAGCGTCATGGAGTAGAGCAGTGCCCGGAAGGGGCAGTGATGGTTATGGACAGCCGTAAAAATGCGCGTGCGGCAAGTGCTGGCGATATTCTGGTGACAAGGCTTCAGGTGCGTGGTGTTGCCGGTGTGGTCACCGACGGCGGCTTTCGTGACGCCATGAATATCGGTGAGTTGGATATTCCCGCCTACCACCAACGCCCCGCGTCACCCACCAATCTCACACTACACCAGGCCATCGATCTGAATGTACCCATTGGGTGTGGAGACGTTGCAGTATTTCCGGGCGACATCATAGTCGGCGATGACGACAGCGTGATAGTGATACCCGCCGCTATCGCAGACGAGATAGC
>CALDUO010000049.1 GCA_937923745.1 uncultured Granulosicoccaceae bacterium | reverse complement strand
GCCTCGACAGGCGGAACCGGCAGATCGTCGAAACTAAAGCCCACGTCTTCTCGAAAACCGGCAATCAGTATACGTTTGCGTTTTTGTGGTACCCAGCTACTGCCATCAATAACCCTAAAGCTGATGTGATAACCGAGTTCTTCTTCGAGTGTGCGCTTGATAACCCTGAACGTCTGGCCTTTGTCATGGCTCATCAGGTTTTTCACGTTTTCGAGCAAAAACGCTTTGGGACGATGATGTTCGATGATTCGGGCGATATCGAAAAAGAGCGTACCCTGGGTGTCGCATTTAAACCCGTGTAATCGACCCATGGCATTTTTTTTCGAGACACCGGCAATAGAAAACGGTTGGCACGGAAAACCTGCAACCAGCACATCGTGTTCTGGAATGGTATCGAGTGCTGTGTCACTGGCGGTATAGTCGCGAATATCACCGGCGATGGGATGGTCGCAGTCAAAATTGGCCAAATAGGTTTTGCGGCAGTTTTTGTCCCACTCACTGGTAAATACACACTGCCCACCAATGGCATCGAAGGCCTTTCTGAATCCACCGATACCGGCGAATAAGTCGATAAACCGAAACTCTGGCAGCGGCAGCTCATGCTGACGTGCGCCGGCTTGTCTGATCTGCTGCAGTTTTTCGGTGGCTAGCGGGTGGGGCGGGCATTCGCCCTTTTCCCAGCGGTGGATAGTGCGAGCGCTAACGCCACATAGCATCGCGGTCTCTTGCTTGGAGAGCCCTGTTTGTTCGAGGAGCTGACTAAAATCAGAATCCATGGTGTTCCCGGGAGTTAATTTGACAGTATGTCACGGAGTATACCCAGTAATTCGGTGATCCGCCTGTTTTCTGCGAGCCATGCAGTGGGTTGTAGAGACTGACTGCCTATCGGTCATCTGGCATAGCTGTCGGTGCCCCGTTAGGTGACACCAACGGTTTTCACCGGTGACGAACACGGTTAACATGCCCCGGCTGCAACAGCCTCTTACCCCGAGAACCTTCATGGCGAAAAGTCGCATACATTCCGTGCTGACCGCACTTCCCGTGCTCATGCTGGTGGGTGGGCTATACATTTATTACAACGGTGAGCAGTCGCAGCGCGAGGGTGCCTTGCTGATGTCTGAGGCGATTGAGCTGCACGGCGACTTCAAAGGGCTGTCCGAAGTAAAGTCCGGTGGTGAGGGACAGCATTATCTGTGGCTGATTGTGGAAGGGCGCTCTCGCGGTGTTCGTCTCAGTGTTGTTGATTACACGACGATTCAATCGGCTGATCCGCCACTCGCACAAGCTCAATCTATTGTGGTTAACGCGGCACCAAGGGTGGCTGGTTCGCGGGTGCTATGGCTTGCCGGTCTGCAGCGGCAAAATGACACGTTGGTAGAGCTGGCACTACCTCAGACAGACGCACAAAACGACATAGCCAAAAAACGAGTACCCGATCAAGGTGCCGGGAATACGCCGGAATAGACACTTGATAGTATCTACCGATAAGTGAGTAAAACCAGTGTGAGCGATACCATACGACAGACCATGCGTGATGACTTTGAGTCGCTCGATGCATTTGAGCGTGCGAAAGAGCATGCCTATCGTTATGCGCAGACGATAGACGCGCGTGCCGTCGCGCCCACTGAAGAAGCACTCGCTGCACTGGCATTGTTTGATGAGCCGATGCCGGAGCATATGGGTTCTGCGGTGGACATTGTTGATCAACTGAACACGCTGGGCGGTCCTGCCACTGTGGCGCAAACTGGCGGGCGATATTTTGGGTTCGTTAACGGCGGTGTGGTCCCGGCGGCACTGGCAGTGCGCTGGTTGTCTGATATTTGGGATCAGAACAGCGCGTTGTATGTAATGTCACCGGTGACGGCGAAACTCGAATCTGTCTGTGAGTCGTGGCTAACCGAACTCCTTGGGTTACCGTCGACGGTGGTGGCAGGGTTTGTCAGTGGCACATCCATGTCTATCTGTTGTGGTCTTGCCGCGGGTCGGTATCGTTTGCTGCACAACGCCGGATGGGACGTGAATCAACAGGGACTCAATGGCGCACCGCCACTCAGGGTAATCACCGGCGAGCAGTGCCATGCCACGGTAAAAAAAGCTGTGACTTTTCTGGGGCTTGGGCTCAACTGTATTGAATATGTACCGTGCGATGATCAAGGCAGAATCCGCGAGGATGCACTACCGCCACTGGATGAACATTGCCTGGTTGTTTTGCAAGCGGGGAACGTCAACTCAGGGGCGTTCGATGCATTCGAACCCGTGTGCCGTGCAGCAAAAGCCTCCGGTGCGTGGGTACATGTAGATGGCGCGTTTGGGCTTTGGGCGGCGGCCAGCAGCAGCTTGTCGTATCTGACACGCGGTATGTCACTGGCCGACTCATGGTCGGTCGATGCGCATAAAACACTGAACACACCGTATGACAGCGGCATCACACTCTGCGCCGATCGTGATGCGTTGGTGGGTTCACTACAGACTACCGGTTCCTATATTTTGTATTCAGAGCAGCGCGACAGTATGCTGTATACACCCGAGATGTCAAAACGTGCACGTGGTATCGAGCTTTGGGCGACCTTGAAGTATCTGGGGCGACAAGGTGTCGACGAACTGATTACGGGTTTGCATCAGCGCGCCGTACAGATGGCTGACTTACTGGTACAAGCAGGTTTCAGTGTCCTGAATGAGGTCGTGTTTAACCAGGTGGTTGTGGTCGGTAACAACACGCAAGAGACACAACAGCTCATTGAACAGGTGCAGCAATCGGGTGTGTGTTGGGTCGGTGGCTCGGTGTGGCAGGGGCAAAACGTGATACGGATAAGCGTATGTTCGTGGAAAACCACTGAAGCCGATATAGTGCGTAGTGTAGAGGCGTTTGTGGCAGCACGAAAGGCAATCAACAGTATTTAAAACCAATCAGTTTTCTAACCAACAGTGGTGGCAGTAATGGGTACCTTGTTTGAAAAACTCAATGACGAGCATGTGTCATTTATTGAAAAACAACATCTGTATTTTGTGGGTACTGCAGCACCGGAAGGTTTGGTTAATATCTCGCCAAAGGGCATGGATAGCCTTCGGGTACAAAATCATTCGTCCGTGTGTTGGTTAAACCTAACCGGTAGCGGTAACGAGTCAGCGGCACACATTAAACTGCTGCCGCGCATGACAGTGATGTTTTGTTCCTTCGATGCGCAGCCGCTTATCTTAAGGCTGTACGGCAAGGCGAGCGTTACCCATGCTTATGACGAGCGTTGGGAACAGCTGACCGCCCTGTTTCCGTCATACACGGGAGCACGGCAGGTCTTCGAGCTGTCTATTGAGTCAGTACAGACATCGTGTGGTTTTGCAGTGCCGTTTTACGAGCTCAAGGGCGAGCGACCTGTGTTGCGTCAATGGGCGGAGAAAAAAGGCCGCGACGGAGTGGAGCAGTATCAAAAAGACCGTAACGCGGTCAGTCTTGACGGCTTCGACACTGGTATTGTTAACAACGGCTAACGGCGCTTGGCAGCAGGTTTTGGCAGGTGTCGGTCCTAGGCGAGGTGTTCGTCGTGTCGCCGTTTGCTTTTGTGAAACGTGACATTGGCTTTTAAACCTGGACGATTGTCTTCGAGGGTCAGTACTGCCCCGTGCAGACGAATAACCGCCTGTACCAGGCTCAGTCCGAGTCCGTTGCCCGGTGAGTTACGTTCGTTTTCCAGACGAACAAAACGCTCCAGCACGCGTTCTCTGTGTTGTACTGCAATGCCTGGCCCCGTGTCACAGACCGAAATCACAAACTTCTCGTCGTCGCCGACCACAGAGAGCGTCACGGTGCCAGGCACAGGTGTGTATTTTATGGCATTGTCGAGCAGATTGGTGATGGCCTGTGCAATCAGGTGGCGGTTGCAGTAGTAGACCGGGTTATTCACGATGTGGGCCTTAAAGGTCAGCCCGTCGTCTTCAGCCACAGCGGTGTATAGTTCCGCCAACTCATCTGCGAGATCACCCATGGGTGTGTCGGTCCATTGTGTTGAGTCGATGCCGGCTTCGAGGCGGGCAATACTGAGCATGGCATTAAAGGTATGAATCAGACTGTCTGCATCACCTATGGCTTCTTCCATAACAGCGCGATAACTTTCTGTGTCGCGCTCTTCAAGCAACGTGACTTCGAGTCTGTTTTTCAGGCGTGTTAGCGGGCTTCTGAGATCGTGTGCGACATTGTTGGTGACCTGTTGCATGCCACTCATGAGGTCTTCTATGCGATTGAGCATTTGATTGAGTTTGGACGATATCTCGTCAAATTCATCATCACGTTCTGTCACTGACAGACGTTGCGACAGGTCGCCGCTCATGATTTCAGACGCGGTGCGGCTGACCGAATCGATACGCCTGAGTACACTGGTGCCGATCCAGACGCCACCAATCAACGAGAACAGTAGGGTCAGCGCGGTTGCGCCCACCACGAGCGCAAAGGTGTGATCAAGTAATGCCTTTTCATCACTGATCTCGTGTCCGATTGTGAGCTTCAGCCCATTGGACAATTGTGTTTCTGCGACGCGCACCGGGTTGAACGCCCGTGGGCTTCCGGGCGCAAGGTCGGCAACATCACCCATGTTTCGGGTGCTGTGTGCGCGAACTGACTTGAGCCGCATCGGAAGATCTTCTTCGGTGTCGTTAGCCGGGCTTCCTTCGTTATTGGCCAGGTAATAAAACCGGCCGTAAGTATCAATTTGGTTTCGGCGCTGTATCGCATCGAGTAGTTCAGGTAGTGCGCCCGACTTGTAGAGGTTGATCAGGTAATCTGTTTCTAACCGTAGGCGGGCGTCTACTTGCGATTCAATTTGATCGCGGGTTGACCAGTAGATAAACCCAAGCGTGGCCGCAGAAAGTGCACTGAAAAGTGTGGCGTAGAGTAGCGCGAGCCTGAAAGCTGAGGTTCGAAACAGTCGTTCACTGGGAATAAATGATTTCCAGCGGGGTGTGTTTTCAATGGTTGGGTCTTGGGTATCTGACTGTGTTTTTGGGACGGCGGCGTTCGATGCGGAGCCCGCAGTCACTGAAGAGACCGTGTCTGTCACTTTGGATACATGCGCAAGATCAGTGGAGGGTGTTGTTGATTCATTGAAGGCCATTGAACCAGTGACGTGTGTTAACCCGCCAGAGTGGCTGGCGGGTATATCAAAAAAGCAGTTTAGTGATCAGCAGTTAGTGATGTTCATGTTGGTAGCCTAACCACGACAACAAATTGCGACAACAAATTATAACCCCAAATTACAGCACCAAGTTAAGACATGCTGATGCCGCGACTTTCTTCCTGCAGTTTGTAGCCTGCTCCGCGTACTGTGTGTAACAGCGGTGTGTCGAAGTCTTTGTCTATTTTGCTACGCAGTCTGCTGATCTGCACATCAATAACATTGGTTTGTGGATCGAAATGATAGTCCCATACATTTTCGAGCAGCATGCTGCGCGTGACAACCTGACCGGTATGTTGCATGAGGTATTCAAGCAACCTGAACTCGCGCGGTTGTAGGTTTATATTTTCACCGGCACGTGTGACTTTATGCTTGATTAGATCAAGTGAGAGATCGCCGACACGCAACACGGTCTCTGACGTGCCTGATTGAGCGCGCCGTGTTAGTGCAAAAAGTCGTGCGGTGAGTTCACTCAACGAATAGGGTTTGGTCAGATAATCGTCGCCACCGGCTTTGAGGCCTGTGATGCGTTCGTCGACGTTATCGAGTGCGGACAAAATAAGTACCGGTGTGTTGTTGCCGCTTTTACGAATCTCTTCAATGAGTGACAAGCCGTCCCGGCGTGGCAACATGCGATCGACAATCATTGCGTCGTAGGCGTTTTCCATTGCAAGCTGCAAACCGGTGTCGCCATCTGCTGCATGCTCGACAGTGTGTCCGCTTTCGGTGAGTCCTTTGACAAGGTACGTCGCCGCTTCTTTGTCGTCTTCAACTAGTAATATTCTCATAAGATCCCCATATTATCCCCGAAACTGACAGACATGAGTGACGGATCTGTAATGCAACATTGAGTCAAACGCCTCTGTCTGTTGATCCAGAAAAGTAACCCCCCAGGAGGGATATATGACATTTAACTTAACAGGTAATTCCGGACCCGGAACGCTTGTTTCGGCAAACGCCACCGACAGAAACGGTGCATACGCCACAAGTGCAACATTACAGAGTGTATATCGAAATCCAGTGGTATGGGTAATATCACTGTCATTATTGTGGGCTTCTAACGTATTTGCGGGCTCTTTGCCTGACTTCAGCACACTGATTGAGGAAGAGGGTGATGCAGTCGTGAAGATCAGTGTCACCACCAGTGTGACGGCCAGCACTGAATCACAGGGCTTCGATCTCGACCAGCTGCCCGAATCCCAGCGCCGGTTTTTTGAGCAGTTTCCACAGTTTCAGGACCCGACACCGCGCCGTGGTCAAGGCTTTGGCTCGGGTTTCATCATCTCTGAAGATGGCTATGTCATCACCAACGCGCATGTGGTCGATAACGCGACCGAAATCACCGTGGGCCTGATTGACCGTCGTGAGTACACCGCTGAGCTTATTGGTATGGACAAGCCTTCCGACATAGCGTTGCTAAAACTCGATGCGCAAAATTTACCGGTAGTGCAATTGGGTGATTCTGATGACGTGAAGGTTGGCGAGTGGGTGTTGGCAATTGGTTCGCCATTCGGCTTCGAGTACTCAGCCACGCAAGGTATTGTCTCGGCGGTAGCGCGTAATTTACCTGCCGATACTTATGTGCCGTTTATCCAGACAGACGTTGCGGTAAATCCGGGTAATTCAGGCGGTCCGTTATTTAATACCGATGGCAAAGTGGTTGGTGTTAATTCACAAATCTATTCACGCTCAGGCGGCTATCAGGGTTTATCGTTCGCGATTCCTATTAACGTCGCGACCAATATTGCCGAGCAAATCAAAATCAAAGGTTACGCCAGTCGTGGCTGGTTGGGTGTGTTGATCCAGGATGTGGATCAGGCATTGGCCGAATCCTTTGGATTAACCAAACCCGAAGGTGCACTGGTTGCTGATGTAACTGACGATAGTCCTGCCGAGAAAGCCGGGCTTGAGCGTGGTGACATCATTGTAGAGTTTGACGGTTCACCGGTTACCCATTCCGGCAAACTACCACCGATGGTTGGCGCGGTCCCGGTTGGTTCGACGGTCCCGGTGACGGTACTGCGAGATGGTGATGAGACCGTTATCGACGTGACCATTGCCGAACTGGCATCTGACAAGCGCGAAATTCAGGTCAGCGACAATATGCAGGATGATCTGTTGGGTTTGACGGTGCAGGGGCTGACCGCTGAGCTTGCTGATAGTTTGGGTGTTAAGAGCGGCGTGGTGATCGCTGAGGTCGAAGCCGGTAGCCCGGCAGCTGAAGCCGGTTTGATGACAGGTGACGTTGTGGTATCGCTCAATCGAAAAGACGTCAAGGATGTCGAATCGTTTGAAGCACTGGTGCAGTCACTGCCCAGTGGCAAATCGTTTCCGGTGTTGGTGCAACGTGACGGTGCATCGGTTTTCAGAGCGATAAAGATCCCGGCAAATAACGAATAGCCACTGCAGAGGTTTGCAGGTAACACGACAAAGCCTCCCGGTTCGGGAGGCTTTTTTTTGGCAGTTAATTTGGATAAAGACCTATTTTTCTGTCTCGCTATCGGGGATGATCTCTTCAAGCTTTAGCCCGGTCAGTTGGCTAACGGTTCGCCAGAGAAAGTAGAAAATACCCATCATCATAATCATGGACGGAATGGCGATCACCGGATAACTGAGCGCCATCATTCGCCCGAGTTCTTCGTTAAACGCTGTGGTGCCTGCATCGCTGACGACAATTCGTTTGGCCAGAACGTAATTCATTACCGCCGAAAAACCAAAAGTACCTGCGAGCAGATAGTTGGCGTTATCAAGGCGTTTGTCAAATGTCTCGCGGTTGCCTTTTTTCTCCAGTTCCTGATCAATACGATCAACGTCCATCACTGCCGGGTTAAACAACACTTTCTTGACCAGTGGAAAGCCGAGTTTGGCCGACACCAGTACACCAATACCGATCACGGCCGGTATGGCAGCCTCTTTCACGGCCAACCATTGCGGGTCGAGCTCAAGGAGTCCGATACCACCGGTGAGCAGCACACTGATCACGCCCAGTAACGCGATATAGTTTTTCTTTTTATGCGTGATCAGCTCGTAGAGTCCCCAACCAATCGGAAACGCCAGTGCGAGCAACAAGCCGCCGGTAGCGCCGAGTTTGTCGTCGCCACTGAGCTTCATCAGAATAAGCGATGGAACAACGACGCTGACCAGCAGGTCGATCAGCGGTCTCGGCTTGCGTTCCTGAACCGTGTCAGGATTGGTGTCTGTCATACTTTGGTCTCTTTATGCTTGGCTGAACGCCCCAGTCCACTGGGTGATTTAAGCGCCTTGAGCCATGCTGTTAAGGTCTGCTCTGTACATTCGCCAGCCGGTTTGGGCTCGGGCAGAAAATGACCCGGTGATTTCCCTCTGACCAACATAGCGCTATCAGTGCCACTCGTCTGTTGCACGTGGGCTGCGATATAGTTAATCGACAACCCGATTCGGTCACGGTCTGAATGATTCGGGGCAGACCCGTGCAACAACCGGCTATGGTGAATGGAAAACTGCCCGGGCGCCAGCTCTATATCTGTAATCATCTCTTGGGTCACGCTCATACTGACCTCTTGGCCAGATTGCAGCAGGTTTGGAGTATCGGTGTGCTGCTGATGATCGAGCTGCCCGAGGGTATGCGTACCGTGAATACTCTGCATACAACCGTTATCGATTTGACTGTCAGTCAGGCCCAGCCACACGGTTACCACGTCATCGACCGGTGACAGACCCCAGTAAGTGCAGTCCTGGTGCCACCCGACAAACGATGGGTGTTTTGCAGGTTTTGCAAAGAACGTGGCGCTCCAACACAGAATATCAGGCCCAATCAAGCACTCTACTGCATCAAGAATATGGGTGTTACACACAAGATCACAGGCGAATTGCGAGGCGACATTCACTTTCGGGTATTGCGGGGCATCGACGCGATCAGCCAAGTGGCGCTGTAGCGATTGAAACTGCGGGACCGCGTTGCGTGCCTCGTCTTGTGACAACGCGGTCAGCGGGTAGACAATACCGTGTTGTTGCCAGTCGGTGAGAGAGACTGAATGGGAGTTCATGGCGTTATTCCCCCGTGGCCGCTAATTGACGGTCGCGTTCGAGCTGTCGTTGTTGTCGAATAATGAGGTACCCGGCGATGATCACACCCAGGGCTACTATCACGATAAGCATCGTGGCCAGCGCATTAATATCAGGTTTTAGGCCGAGTCTCACGCGTGAATATATCAGCATGGGTAATGTTGTACTACCGGGGCCCGATACAAACGTGGCGATCACCAGGTCATCGAGTGACAGTGTGAATGCCAACAGCCAACCCGCGACCATGCCGGGTGCAATCAGCGGTAGCGTGATATCAATGAGTACCCGAAACGGTTTGGCGCCGAGGTCCAGTGCGGCCTCTTCGAGAGACTGGTCGGCACCGGTGAGTCGCGACTGAATCACAATGGCAACATAAGCCATGGCAAACGTGATGTGGGCAATGGTGATGGTAGTCATGCCCCGGTTGCCCGGCCAACCAATGAGCTGTTGCAGCGTAATAAACAGCAGCAGTAGCGACAAGCCTGTGATCACCTCGGGCATGACCAGCGGCGCAGAAATCATACCGGTAAAAACTGTGCGTCCCCGAAAACGCCTGAACCGCGCGAGTGCCAAACCGGCCAGTGTGCCGAGCAAGGTGGCAAAGGTCGCTGTTGTGATCGCGATCTGAAAGCTCAGCAGTGTTGCAGACCAAATCTCTTCACTGTTAAAAAGCGTTGTGTACCAGCGTGTCGAAAAACCACCCCACACTGGTAACAGCACAGAGTCGTTAAACGAATAAATGATCATCAGGATAATGGGTATGTACAAAAACGCATACCCGAAACACAACACGCTGATCAACAGTATCGAACGTCTGCGTTTCATGCTGTCTCAGCTGACGGTTGTGCGTTGGTGCTTCTCGACTGCACACGATGATAAAGCATCATGGGTATAACCAGCAGTATCAACAGGACAACGGCGACGGCCGATGCCACGGGCCAGTCGTGATTTGCATTAAATTCACTGGATAATAATCGTCCAATCATCAACACGTTGCCGCCCCCGAGTAAATCGGGTATCACAAATTCGCCGGTGGCCGGAATAAAAACGAGCAGACAGCCGGCAATGATGCCTGGCAGCGTGAGTGGTAGTGTGACGGTCAGAAACGCAGTCAGTGGTTTGGCCCCCAAATCACCGGCCGCTTCATTTAATGCCAAGTCCAGTTTTTCCATGTTGGCGTACAGCGGCAGAATCATAAACGGCAGGTAGGAGTAGACAATGCCGACATACACGGCAAACTCTGAATACATCAGTCGAATAGGTTTGTCTGTTAACCCAAGCCAAAGCAGTACATCATTAATGGTGCCCTGATCGGTCAACAGTCCAATCCACGCATACACACGCAGCAGGAACGACGTCCAAAACGGTAAAATGACCAACAGTAATAAAAGATAACGTGTGGTGCCGCTGGTGCGCACAATGCCGTACGCCATCGGGTACCCAATCAGCAAACACAGCAGTGTACTGATTGCGGCAATTTTTAGGGAGTTCAGGTAGGTACGCAGATACAGCTCGTCTTCCCACAGATAGGCATAATTATCAGTGTTAATCGTCATGGACGGAAACCCGCCATCGCTCCAGTCGAGCAGCGCCGAAAACGGCGGGCTGGCGATCAGTGACTCGGCAACACTGATTTTGAGTACGATAAAAAAGGGCGCAAGAAAAAACAGCAATAACCAAATAAACGGCAGTGCTGTGACCAGCGTCTTCCAATTACGCTGCAACAGGTCGCCAATACGGTGTTTGTCGGCGTGGCCCATCTTGCTAACGGGTGAGTAACACGGCACTGTCAGACGAGAAGGTCAGGCGCACTCTGTCATCCCAGTCAATGAGATGCCGGTTGTCGAGCACACGGCGTTGGTTGGGTGCAGTGACTTCCAGTGTGGGGCCTGCATCGGTCTTGATGCGAAAGGTTGACAGTCTGCCGAGGTACGCCATTTCCTGCACGGTCCCCCATAAAACATTTTCGGGAACATTACCGGAAACATAACCGGGAACAGTGCCAGAACCGTTATTGGAAACGGTATTGGGCGCGTTATCGGGCACCTTGTCAGCGGTATCGCTCACGGCTGAGTCTTGCAGGGTGACACTGATTTTTTCAGGGCGTATCGCAAGTGTCACGGCATCGCCGGCGGCGACGACTCTGTCGGTGCTCACTGAGAGTAGTTGGTTGCCTTCATCGGTGACAATCTGTACCCGAGAGGTGTCAGGCGCATCGTCTGTGCCCTTTTCTGGCTGACAGTCTTGCACGGTGCCACTGAGCAGGTTGGCAGAACCGATAAACCCGGCAATAAAACGGGTTTGGGGGTTTTCGTAGATGTCAGCAGGTGTACCCACCTGTTCGAACTGACCGGCACCCATTACCGCAATTCGTGTTGCCAGTGTCATGGCTTCTTCCTGGTCGTGTGTGACAACCACAAACGTAATACCCAGTTGGTCCTGAATGTTCATAAGCTCAAACTGGGTCTGTTCGCGAAGGCGTTTGTCGAGCGCGGCGAGCGGTTCGTCGAGCAGTAAGACTTTGGGCTGTTTGACCAGCGCACGTGCGAGTGCCACACGTTGGCGCTGACCACCAGACAGTTGATGGGGGCGGCGATGGGTCAACGGGTTCAGCTCCACCATGTCTATGATGTCGTTGACCCGGCGCTTGAGTTCGTCGGATTTAATGCCGTCGCGGCGAAGTCCATAGGCAATGTTGTTAAACACATTCATGTGCGGAAACAACGCGTAGGACTGAAACATCATATTGACGGGACGCTCGTACGGCGGTACCTCGGTCATATCCAAGCCGTCAATAATGATCCGACCCTCCGTGGGAGTTTCAAACCCTGCGAGCATGCGTAACAGTGTGGTCTTGCCACAACCCGATCCGCCCAACAGTGCAAACAGCTCGCCTTGATAAATTGCCAGGTCAACTGCATTGACCGCAGTGAAATCACCAAACCGTTTGGTGACACCCTGAATCTGAATAAAGGGTGAAATTGCCGGGTTCAGCCACGGCCTCTCTGTGTACGGGTCAGGTCGGTGGTGCGGTTGGTTCATTTTGGCATAACGTCACGGCAGGCTTGTTCAATACCTGCCCGTAACATACGCACCAGGTCGTCAATTTGTGTTTTGTTGATGGTAAGTGGCGGTGACATCACACACATATTATAGATTGGTCGCACGATCAAACCTGCCGCCTGGCAGTACTGATCAATGCGCTCGCCGATGGTGCGTGTATCACCGGGTACCTCAATTTCAACGCACTCGACACAAGCCATTAGACCCATGCCACGCACATTGTTCACGATCGGGATGTCATTCAGGGTACGCAGTTGTTGCTGAAAGTAGGGGGCAAGGTTTTGCACATTATCAAGGAGACCCTGACGTTCGATAATATCGATGTTTTTTAACGCAGCCGCACACGCAACCGGATGTCCGGAATAGGTAAACCCGTTGGCAAATACTGAGTGTTCGGTATCAATACTGGCCAACTCGTCGAGTAGACGATCAGAAATTAACAGGGCACCCAAAGGGATGTAACCGGAGGTAATGCCTTTGGCTGTGGTGATGAGATCGGGTGTGATGCCAAAGACGTCTTCACTGGCAAAGAAGTGTCCGAGTCGACCAAAGGCGGTGACCACCTCGTCGGCAATGACCAGGATATCGTTGGCGCGGCACACTTGTGCGCAACGTTTCAGATAACCCTCGGGTGTTACGACGACACCACCGGATGCGAGCACTGGTTCTGCGATAAATGCAGCAATGTTTTCAGCGCCCAACGAGTTGATGCGTTGATGCAGTTCTTCAATGAGCACATCGCAGAATGCTGCCTCGTCAATACTGTGTTCGGGCTGACCGGCTTTGTGTTGTGGAAGGTCGCGGTGGTTGGCGTGATAGTTTGGGTTTCGGAGTTGATGAAAATGCGTGGTATCAAGATTCAGGTGTTTTTTGTCACCGGCTTTACCCGACGCCGATGACGCCAAAAAGGTGCTGCCGTGATAGCCGTTCTCATGACTGAGAATATGACGCTTGTTTGGCTTGCCACGCAGGTTGTTATAAAAGCCGACAAACCGTAACGCTGAATCGACAGCAGTCGAGCCACCGGTCGTAAAAAAGACGTGGTTTAGATCACCGGGGGATAATTCGGCAAGTTTGCTGGCCAACAGTGCAGCAGGTTGGCTGGCTAAATTCCACGGGCTGTTGTAGGGCAGCTGCATTACCTGTGCGTGAATGGCATCGGCCATTTCCCGGACCTGATGTCCAATGTTCAGGCACCACATGCCGGCGGGGGCATCCATGAGCTTATTGCCGTCGGAGTCATAGACGTAGATGCCATCAGAATGCGACAGCATGGTGCGTTTTTGCACACCGATTTCCTGCATGTCTTCCCACGGGTGAATAAACTGGCTGTCCAGTGACTGCAACAGTTCTGTGGTTAAGTTAGTCGGTTCTGTCATACGCTTTATCCTACACCAAACTTGGCTAACAGACGCCCGTCGATAATGGCTAACGACAGCGCAATAATTAACATACCTGTCCAATGTATGGCGAGCAGTGTCTCGTGAAGAAATACCACGCCCAGCAGTATGGCGGTAACCGGCACCAGTAGCGTGACCAGGGCCAGGTTTGTCGCCCCGGCACTTGAGAGTATTCTGAAATAGAGGATATACGCAAGGGCTGTACAGATCAGCGCAAGCCCTGCCACTGATAACCAGACGCCCACAGGTTGGTGGTAAAGCTGCCACGGTCGGTCTATCCACAGCACAAGCGGTAACAGGATCAGCGTAGAAGCGGTCACCTGGCCCGCTGCTGTCAGCAGTGGTGGCACGCTCCATTGTTTAAAGCGACGACCAAACACGGCTGCAAACGCGTAACTGATAGCGGCGCCCAAAATGGCCAGTTGCCCTACAAAGCTTGCGCTCAACCCGCCCGACAGTGACGGTATCAGCATAGCTGCAACGCCTGCAAAACCGAGCAGCACACCTATGAATTTGCGGGTAGTAAAGCGTTCGTCCTGCAACCATACGCCTGCGACCAACACAGTAAAAACCGGGGTAGTGGCGTTCAGAATAGATGCGAGGCCCGAGCCGATATGTGTTTGGCCCCAGACAATCAGTGAAAATGGTATGACATTGTTCAGAGTGCCCATCATCCCAAAAGCCAGCCACAACCGCAGGTCGCGTGGCGGGCGTCGGCCGCTGGCAATCAGTAGTATCCATAACGCCATGGCCGCCAACCCTACCCGCAACCAGACGATGGTCAGCGGCGGTAGGCCGGTTAGTGCAATCTCAACCAGAAAAAAAGAGCCACCCCAGATGGCGGCTAATGTGACCAGTAGCCCCCAGTCGCCGAGTGACATGTGCGTGTTGATAGACGATGGTGGCATGAGTTTAAGAGACACGGTGATTAGCGTAACGGGTAAGTCAAAGACTCAACACAATAGTCGACTTAACGTGGTGGTGGTACCTGAACCTGAAACTGAACTGCCCATAGGACCAGACATTGAATCGGTGCCTTGTCTTTGCTGCCTGAGCGCCTGGATGACTGAATCAAGTGGCTAACCTGCGTTGTTCACGAAGGCGAGACCGGTGTTAACGGGGCAGCGGATTGTAACGTGGACTATCAATTTTGTTGGACTCATTGCTTTCATGAATGAAAGCAGGCTAGACCAACGGTTTGTAATAACGCAATAGCTCACCGTCGAACCCCATGCGCTCATAGAGCCCTCTGGCTCGTGTGTTACGGGCGAAGACATGTAAGCTCATACTGGTTGCACCGCCATCAATGGCAAGCGTTTCGGTTGACGCGATCAGCGCTTTACCCACGCCTCGACCTTCGGCTTCTTTGGCCAACACAAGCACCTCCAGGTGCGCACTGGGTTCGTGGCTCAGCATCTCTTCCCGGAACGACAGTAGTGTAAAACCCAATAATGTATCGTCATCGGTGGCGACCAGTGCGGAGACGTTAGGTGCTTTGCCATCGAGCCAGCTCAGCAGCATATCGCGGTCGCCGGACCACAGGTGCTCAGGGTTTCGGCCAGGCGGGATATCAAAGTCTGCCAAGCGCGGCAACAGAGTAATCATTGCGTCACGGTCTTCGTGGGTGGCGGCGCGGATGGCAACAGTCATGGCAGATCCAGAGTTAGCGGACAGGGGGTTATTCGGCCACAGTGGTTACCAGAGTGCAAGCCAATAACGGACATACCTGTCGGTCCCGACTGCCTGCTCTCTGCAACGACCGGCTATACTTCAGACATTCTCTACTTTCGTCGTTGTGAGGCGATCTACCGATATGGAAAAACTGCGTGTATTGCTCGAGAGCCGACGCTTCGAGTACGCGATTATGGTGTTGATTGTGATCAACGCTATTGTGCTTGGCCTTGAGACCGATCCCCGAATGATGGCGCGTTTTGGCGGCTTCATGGCTATGTTGGACACGCTGATTCTGGTGGTGTTTACCGTTGAACTGATCGCACGTCTGTTCGTCTATCGGTTGTCGTTCTGGAAAGACCCGTGGCGTGTTTTCGACTTCGTTATCGTAGCCATTGCGTTAATTCCGACATCGGGTAGCCTGTCTGTGCTGCGGGCATTGCGCATTCTACGTGTGTTGCGTTTGATCAGTGTGGTGCCATCACTGCGGCGCGTCGTCGGCGGGCTCATTGCGGCATTGCCCGGTATGGGTTCCATCACCATGCTGCTGTCGTTGGTGTTTTATGTATTCTCGGTTATGGCAACCAGTCTTTACGGCACCGCTTTTCCCGAGTGGTTTGGCTCGCTGGGTGCCTCTGCCTACAGTTTGTTCCAAATCATGACACTCGAAAGCTGGTCAATGGGCATTGTGCGCCCGGTCATGGACTCCTTTCCGTTCGCGTGGGTCTTCTTTATCATTTTTATACTGTGCACCTCGTTTACCGTGCTAAACCTGTTCATCGGTATCATTGTGTCGGCGATGCAGGCTGAGCACGAGGGTGAGGCAAGCCAGGAGCGCCATGATTTGCAGGTTACCCAACAACAAATTCTCGACGAATTGGCCGCTATCCGCAGCAAATTGAATAGTCAATAACTTACATTAACGTGGAGTCACAAATGATCTGGAACGTATACCTGTCAGGCGAAATACACACAGACTGGCGTCAACAGATAATGCAGGGCGCTGAGCGGCTTGAGTTGCCGGTCGAATTCACCTCAGCGGTGACAGACCACGCGGCCAGTGATGCCGCCGGTGATATGTTACGCACCGGTGACGACGATGATGCTACCGAAAAACCCTTTTGGCGGGATCACAAGTCATCTAAGGTTAACGGTATTCGCACACGCACGCTGATCGAACAATGTGATCTGGCGGTGGTGCGATTTGGTGATCAGTACAAACAGTGGAATGCTGCGTTTGATGCCGGTGTGTGCTCTGCATTGGGTACGCCATATATCACGCTACACGACCCTGCCATTATTCACCCGCTCAAAGAAGTGGACGGTGCTGCTATGGCCTGGGCACAAACCACGGATCAGGTGCTGGAGATATTGCGTTACGTTACTGCGCCATAAGTGCATCAATTTCAGCGCGCGTAGGCATGGATGCCGCAGCGCCCGGACGGGTGACAGCCAGTCCTGCTGTAGCACAGCCAAAGCGAACAGCGTCAGTCGGTGACATGCCTTCGGCCAGTGCGGTTGCAAAGCCGCCGTTTAACGCATCTCCCGCGCCGGTTGTCTCTTTCACGGCACCTGCATGGAACGCCGGTATCAACACTGACTGATCACGGTTGTGCAATAACGCGCCGCGTTCCCCCAGTGTAATCAGTGCGGTGCCAACCCCTTTCTCAAGCAACACATCGGCGGCCTTGGCAGCATCTTCTACCGAGTGGACTGCAATACCGGTGTAGGTTTCTGTTTCGGTTTCGTTGGGCGTTACGTAGTCGCACAGTGCAAAGATATCGTCAGGAATTGCTTCTGCCGGTGCGGTGTTCAGGATGGTAATGACATTATGCTCACGGGCAATAGACAAGGCTTGTCTGGCGGCATCAATTGGTTGTTCGAGTTGGGTGATAAAAACCCGTGACTGAATAATGCTGTCTTTAACAGATTCAACATAGTCAGCCGACAGTGTTGCTGCAGCGCCTGGACACACAATAATAGCGTTATCACCAGTGCCTTCCTGTATATAGATAAACGCTGAGCCGGTGTAGCTGTCTTGCAGCTGTTCAACCCGAGGGGTGATGCCGGCAGATTTCCACAGATCAAAGGCCATGCGTGCAAATGCATCATCGCCCAAGCGGGTAATAAAGGTGACATCTGCACCGGCCCTTGCTGCTGCCACTGACTGATTCGATCCCTTGCCACCCGGACCCAACGCAAAGTCGTTACCAAGCACTGTTTCGCCAATGTTGGGTTGTCGCGCAGCGTGGTAAGTGGCATCGGCGACAAAAACGCCGAGTATGGAAACCCCGCTTTGGCCAGTGGTGCTGTTGTCAGTTGGCATCGGGTGGAATTACTCCTTTCATGAAGATAAAACACCCGTAAAAACGACGCTCACCGGAGACAATCACCGCATAGGCATTTTTAGCCCGCTCGTAAAAAGCAAAACGCTCAAGCGGGTTGAGTGGTGTGTCGGCGGTCTGGTAGTGATCAATGACGGCCTGTACTTCTGCCTGCACGTCGAGCTTGGTGTCGGGTGCGTCAACGACTGCCATGCATTCGGCTGGCGATGCTACAAAGGTATCGAGTGGCAATAGCGACAACACCGCATCGGCCGCTTGTGCTGCGGTGGTACCGCCCATCGGTAGTGGCTTGCCAACCGTGGTGTGTCGCGCCACGGAATCGGCCGGAAAGTTGGTGTCACAGATAACAATGCAGTCACCGTGTCCCATTGCGCGCAGAGCGTGCAGAATGTCGGCGCTGAGATGTGGGCTGATACTTTTTAGCATGGCAGCAAAGCTTGGTGAGTGTGAGCCCCCATACTACCGCTAACTGCAAAGAAATTGCACCCACCTGTGCCTTGATCGGCAGACGACGGCAGACTGGCGTCGTCATGATGCCGGCAAACCAATCAGTCTGCCGCATTGATGTGTGTCAGCTAACGAACGTCGATGATGGGTCTGACCGCAAAGTTCTGTCTTGAGGCAGCCGGGCTGATGCCAGCCTGTTTCTCCAGCGGCAACACTTTTTCGTAAATCATTTGCAGATGTGAGCCGAGTTTCTCCCAACTGTAGCGCATCAGCACCTCCTGTCGTCCAGCGTCTCCCATGACCTCGCGCCTGGCAGGGCTTGCGATCAGTCGGTTAACAGCCGTTGCGATACTCTCGGAGTCGGGTTGTGTCAGCAGCCCGTTGACTTCATCTGTGATAACTTCCCGTAACACCGGTATATCCAACGCCACAACAGGTTTAGAGAAATGCCATGCTTCGAGGTACGGCACGCCCAGGCTTTCTCCCTGCGACGGCATACACATAAGATCACAGGCGGCCAGTGCATCAGACTTGCCGTTTTCGGTGATTGTCTCGATGGTGATGATGCGTTTGTCTTCACAGGCCTCCAGCGCGCTGCGTGCCTCATTATCTTGAGGTCCTACAAACACAATGCGGGTGTCGGGGTGCTCTGCCCATATCGAACCTGCTGCATCCAGTAATGCATGACAACCTTTCTCGCGGGTGACACGAGACAAAAACAGAACAACAGGTTCGTTGTCTAACCCTTGTTGCGCACGAAATCGTTTGCCATCACCCTCTTTGCTCACCAGTGGACCATATGGTGCAATGTGTATTTTGTTGGCGCGAACGTCGCGTTCGATCAGCCAGTCTTTTTCGTGTTTGGTCAACGTAATGATGGCGTTGGCACGCTCGTAGAGTCTTCTGAACCGCGCAGAGTCCCAGCCGGTATCCGGCGCCACGTTGGTGTGGATGAGGGGTGTGATAACAAACGGCAGGTCAAGACTTTCGGCGGTATCGGCTGCGAGCTCGGCACTCTCGACAAACCCGTTATGGATATAATGAATTACGCCATAACGTGCAGCTATGGACTTGACCTGAGGTGCGTAGAAGCTCTTGAAGCAGCGACCAAACAAGGTTTTCTCTTCCTGTTTGACGACGGCTTTTTTTGCCATTTTCTGTAAGGCACTGCCCCGTACGCCTGAGATGCCGGTCATGTAGCGGGTGACCGCGCCATCCAGTGTGGTGTTCTGACAGGCCTCGCTGGTCGCGATAGTAAGATCTACGCCCGTCTGATCACAGTGTGTGATAACGCCCACGTCGGCTTTGGTGGAGAGCTCTTGCGCCAGTCTGCGTGCGTGTAATTCAGCGCCACCCACCGAGGGCCAATACCGTGGTACCCACAATAAAGGATCAACGCGTTGAAAAGAGTGTTGTTCTGTTTGTCCGTTTACAGATCGTGTGATCGTTGACATCTGGCATTAACTCCCATGCCTAAAAATAGCAATCCTGGCCATACCAAATAAGCGAGAATCTCAAGATTCTCACCAAAGGTATATAAAAATAGAATCATCAATACTGCTATACCGACCTTTGCGGGTTCGTGATCGTGTGAGCGGTACCACAGGGTTAAAAAGCTCACGATCATCGGTACTGCGAGGGATATAAAGCCGACGATGCCCTTAACAAACAACAACCCAAACCACGAATGGTGAGAGCCGATAGGCATGTATTCCACGAGGTGGGGTCCGCGTTCTACCACTCCGTGTCCAAATATCGGAGCTTCACGCGACCATCTGTCTACAGCAATGCGTCCCAGCGCAGACCGGACCCTCGACGAATCTGCTCTCGCAGCTTTGAAGGTCGCCATAGCCTGTTCCATTGCAGCAGCTATCGGCAGCGCAACACATCCTATTAGGGCTGAACCCAATCCGCACAGGTAAAGTACGAACGGTTTCCTAAAATTCGACAAAAACCAAGTGATTCCCCAGACCGTGACAATCGCCACCAGCGCCAATCTCGACTTGGAAAGCAGAATCATGACCAGGCACCCCGAGATACCGGCGAGTTTCCATTTCCATTCTTTTTCCATCATCGCAAAAATAAAATAGATGTTGGCCACAAAACCAATCGCCGGGGCCCACGGCGTAAAGAAGCGCCAGCGCGGTGCTCCCTCTGGATCAATTTCGTAAAGGTTCAGTGAATAGAATTCGGGACCAGGACCCAGCACTTTCAATGGAGAGACATAAATTGACTGTGGTAGTCCGACCACGGCGGCTCCAATAAACAGGGGTAACAGCAGTAACGTATGGAAACAGACAACGCATGCGGCGCGATAGATCAGTGCCGGTCGGATATCGAGACAGCCAATAAAGGGAAAGATCGCGAGCAAGGCCCATCCTTTGGCCCATCCGATCATCGATTTTATGATACCGCCAAGACCGATGCCGTGATTGATGTGCCCAAGGATCAGGGCCACCAGCATCATAAACATACCGATAAACCAAACCAGAACTGACAACGGAAGACCGAAAGAGGCGTATTCATCGCCTTCAATGTATTCCATGGACAGTTTCTTGAGGCCATAGAAAAACAACACCCACGCGATAACCGGTGCGACCACGACGAGCGCACCGAACAGGTAAAAAACATAGGTGCCGGTAATGGAATACCAGACTAGTTTTTCTTCAAAATTCTGTGGATTAATTGACTTCGTTTCCACATCACAAACAACGCTGCGAGAATAAAGAGAGACCCGGCGAACGCACCGAGGATGGCAAATACCTTAAATAGTTTTTCAGGTTCCTGAGGCAACGTGGGTGCGACAAGAATCTGCGTCATCGGATAAGACGCATAAATATCTGAACGACCGAGGTCGGTTTTGGCAAGCGCGGAGACAAAGACTGCGGTAGCGACTTGATGTGATCGTTCCAGGTCTTCGAGCTTCGCGGTGCTCAATGCGTGCTCTTTGAGCCTTTTTTCAAGCTCCGTGATTTGTTCATCGTAGGTATTAATGCGGGTTTTGGCGGCAGTTTTAGCGGCCAACAGTTCGATAACCGTGCGGTACAGTGTGGCGGATTCACTGCCGCCATTGACCACCAGTGCACCAATGTCCGCCATATCATTAATGGTGGTGAATTCACGGGCGCGCCTGAGTAACGCTTGGCGTGATTCGAGCTCACGCGCCCGTACCATACGGACTTTGGGGTGCTTATTACCCCAGATAGCCATGTTGTCAACGAGTTCCTTATTGACCTCGGACAGTGCCAAAAGATGCGACTGAAAGATGGGATCGTTTTGCAGCCTGATGGCGTCCACTGCCTGTCTGACACCTATATTCAGTGAATTTAAAAATTCATTGAGTTGGGCGTCGAGGCTTGACGCTTCCACTTTGGCTTCGGTCTGTTGTCTCAGGATATCTTCGATATTCGACGAGAGCGTGTTGAACTGCTCGGCCGAGACCAGATTGGAATTGGTTTTAAAATCAAGCAGAGCGTCCTGTGCGAGTCTGACATTTTCGCGATACACAGACATACTCGACAAACTCCCGTCACGTCGGGTTTGCACTTCGTTATCCCGAAGGTTATCCAGCTCCTCGGTAAATGCATCGAGCAGGCTGCTGGATTTTGCATGGGCCAATTCTGCTGAATTGGCAACATGCGTGAATTCGATAATGGCCGTTTGATCCACCAGCTTGATGACTGGTTTGCCAAATTCAGAGGGTGTAATCGCGGCATATTCCGCTGCCCGTTTTATCACGGGATTGCTCATCGCGATGGCCTTGTAATTCACCTTGGGATCAACGCTGGTGCTGGCATAGGCAGACGCCACTGACGTGCTGGCCTGACCGAGGTTATCAAGGTTCACGTTGGAGCCGGTACCGGAGCCTGGCAGTATCAGGCTCCAGGTGCTTTTGTAAGTCACCGGGGCATACATCACATAACCCATGATCGGTGTCCAGATCAGGCCGAGATTCAGTATGTACAGAATCAGGTATCGGGCAATACGCCGATTACGCTTTCGATTCCGGTCGTCCTTGTTGTTTTTTAACATGCCCTTGTTCTGTCGGTGTCAACTAGCGGGCACGAATGATGTCAGCGTAGCTGACAAACGGATTCAGCAAGTCAGAAAAAGTCTTGGCGATATCGCGCATGTTGGTCACGCTTGAGTCGTAACAGGCAATACCGTCGTTGGGCATCAAAAACGGGTTGATATCATCACGATCCGGGTCACTGACCAGCTGTTGTATCGAGCGTTCAATGACTTCTGTTTTACCGGTGAGCGGATTGGTGCTGATTAACACAGCACGTCTTGCAGCGTTGGTCATCTGGGTACCACCGACGCAGTTTGACGAGACAACGCCACGCAAAAATCGCGTGCCATAAGGCACTTTCGTCGCATCGTTACCAATCGCCGACAGTGAGTTGGAGCTGGCCGGAGTGGTCAGGTTAGACATAAAGACGCGAATACCCGGAGGTGTCATTTGTGTAGGCCGGACCAGGTCTTTTTGAAAAAAGCCAACACTTGGCACCACAACCTGATCACCTGACGCCAATGCAAAATCGCTGGCAGTGCGTCCGTCAAACACGCCGCTGAGATCAACCTCAAACGTACGCCCGCCGCGTATCACCTGAATATTACGGATATCGGCATCGGGTCTGATACCACCGGCGGCCTGAAGCGCAGTAGTCAGCAGTCGGTCACGTCCACCGTCGCCGGAGACCTGTGTCTGTTTAAAATTAAGCTGATCGGGGCGTTGATGATTGATCGTGACGCGACCTGGCGCAAACGTCGCACCACTGACGAAAACATCAATCGGTGCCCATTGTTGTACGGTGACACTAACGGAGATAGTGTGGGCGCGGAACAGTTCTTTTTCGACCATCTGATCGGCTACCAGTGTCTGGATGTTATCCGGTGTAAAGCCGTTCACCTGCAACCCGCCGACATGAGGTATCTGCAGCGTGCCACCGATTGAAATTTCAAAAATACCCGAAAACTCCTCACCCTCCGGAATACGAACCGACACTCTATCGCCGACGGACAGTGGCATTTCGGCAGGAATAGGGGTGGTCAGTGATGCCACACGTCGTTCGGCAATGCCATCTGCCGGAGACGTCTCGAAGTAAGTTTTTTGATAACCTCGCAGCTCTTTTTGACACAGTGTGTTATCAGCATTTTTCAGATTAACGTCTTTAGCGATAACCTGAACTTCCACGTGTCGGTTTAATTGGCGGCCGGGGGCGGTGTCATTGGTTGCAACCGGAGCCAGTTCCCCCAGTGATTTTGTCAGTCGTTCGACCTTTGGGTGCGTGTGTTGGAGGTATTCAAATACGGTTTGAGAACGTCGCTCCGACAGACTCTGGTTATATGCGACGGTATGTCGGCTGTCGGTAAAGCCTGTGATGGCAATCAGTTTCACATCATCGTAGCGGCCAATGCGTGTGAGCAAATCATCAAGCGCCTGAGTTCCCTGTTGCGTCAGTGTGGATTTATCTGTTTGAAAATACGGCGTGGCAGAGATTGAGACCGTATCCACGATCAGATCACCAGGTGTGCGTTCCAGTGCCTTGACAGTACCTGAGGCCGACTTTTTTAAAAAGGTTTCTGGCACCTGTCTGCAATGACCAATGAGATCGCCTGAGCGATACCGATAGGAATAGCTGTTGATCAGGTTAACGCTTGCTTCTTTTTCACGTGCATAGAAGTCTCGCCCCCACTCGTTGTGATAAGGCGAGGCATCAAGGTCGTGAGTGTACATAGCACGACAGCCGCTCAGCGTCATGGTGACGACACACAACGCAATGATCAGAAGTCTTGTCACGATGGTAGTTTCCGGTGGTGGCGGTGAGTCAGGCGTTAGCCAAAGCGCGCCAGAACAACCTGCTCGTTGTCGTAGATATCAAAAATTTCGTGGAGCCTTGTGAGTTCGAGCAGTGCCATAATGCGATCATTCACATTCGCAAGGACGACGTTGCCACCGTTGCGTCTGGTTTTTTTGAGTGTCGACACAAGGACGGAGAGACCACTTGAATCAATGAATTCAAGTTCTTGCATGTCAAAGGTAATTAAGGTGCTGCCGCCCTCAAGTACCTGCTGAATATGATCGGTGGCGCGGGAGACGTCGGCCGAGCCCAGTCGGCCAGACAGGGAAATAAAATCTACGCCGTGAGTGGTGGTGTGCCTGATCGTTAACATTTGAATCCATCCAAATTGATAAATCTGTCACAACCCCGGTGACAGTGAGTGCTATAAGGCAAAAAAGCGTGGCCCGTAAACGGTGCCCGGTTTTGCGGGTCGATTTGCCTCTGCTCTTTTAGCGACGGGTGACCCCTGTTCCTGTAGGTCAATTCATACTTTGATGGCAATTCATTTAAAAAAACCGGAACGCAGCCGAAGTATGGGGGCGCTAGCGGGTTTATTCCGGGCTGCGCCGGTTCAGTGTCGGTCACCTCGAAGCATTGATGACAGGCAAAGGTTGAACCGCTTCACTACTTTCAGGGATGAAAATGGCTTCTCGTTTGATGCAGAGGTTACTCGGCAACCAACTACTCACGAATATGAGCTGGTTGGGTATGGCTCAGTTCCTTACTCGAATTTCCCGACTCCTGTCGACCATTGTTGTCGCCCGTATCCTGACGCCTGAGCACTATGGTCTTGCGGCTATCGTGTTGGTGGTAAATGAGTTTGCGCACGTGTTTGCACGTGCAGGTACGGCCAGCCGAATTGTTCAGGCAACAGAGAAAGAACTCTCGACTATTGCCAATACGGCCTATTACCTCAATTGGGGAATTGGCGGTACGCTCTTTGTGGTTCAGTGTCTGATTGCGTTTCCAATGGCGCTCTGGTACGACAACGATGCCCTGATTCTGCCCGTTTGTGTATTGGCATTGTCGTATCTCATGTTACCGACCGCCATGGTGCATGCCGCTTTGAATATTCGGGCTAACAGGCTCAATGTCGTCGCACGCTCGGAAGTGCGACAAGCGATAGGCGATGGCGTATTGACCGTGTTGTTCGCGCTGGCAGGTTTTGGTATGTGGGCATTGGTATTACCCAAGGTGCTGGTGATACCGCTGTGGATAATGACCCACCGAAAAGCGGTGACATGGAAAGCCCCATCCCGACCAACGTTTTCGGCTGCAGGCGATATTCTGACCTATACCAAACGTGTTTTGGGCGTTGATCTATTGGGTGCGTTTCGTGCCAATATCGACTACATACTCGTCGGTTATTTTTTGGGTGTGACATCGCTGGGTATCTACTATTTTGCCTATAACGCGGGTCTTGGTATCACACGCGGTCTGATCAATGGTATGAATAACGCGTTGTTTCCTTACCTGTGCGCAACCGATGACAAAGAGCAGCTCAAAAAGCGGTTTCGGTTTGGTCTCAAAGCGCTTGCGCTGTCTATGTGTCCGCTAATACTGGCGCAGGCAGCACTGGCACCCATTTATGTGCCGTGGGTCTTTGGCGCTCGTTGGGTGGAAGATGGTGCTGTGCCCATACTGATGCTCGTGTGTCTTTCGGGTATTCCCATCGCTTTCTCTGAGGCGGGGTCACAATTTTTACGAGCCATTGGTCGTCCGCAGGATGACCTACAGTGGCATTGTTTGTTTACGCTTGTGTTTGTGTCTGCGATAGGGCTTGGACTGAGCTTCGGTATTGTAGGTGTCGCTGCAGCCGTGTTGTTGGTGCAGGTGTTTATGGTGCCTGTTTATTATTTTATTCAGATCAAACCCAAAATCGATGCTGAAGTTTTCAGTGAAGATGATGTGGTCTACAAAGGAGTGTAGAAATGCCAAAGGTCTCGGTAGTCATGCCCGTCTATGGTGTCGAGCGGTTTGTGGGTGCTGCCATAGAGTCAGTGTTAGCACAAACGTTCACCGAATTTGAACTAATAGTTGTCGACGATCTGTCACCGGATAACAGTATCAACATCTGTCGAGCGTTCGATGATTCACGGCTGCGTATTGTGCAACATAGCGAGAACCGCGGGTTGGCAGGTGCGCGTAATACGGGTATTCGTGAAGCAACAGGCGACTATATCGCACTGCTCGACTCCGATGATCTCTGGGCGCCTGACAAGCTCTCACTGCATGTGAAACACCTCGACAATAACCCCGATGTGGGTATCAGCTTCTCGCGCTCTGCGTTTATCGATGAGCATGGCACGCCACTCAATGCGTATCAGATGCCATCGCTGGATCCGGTTGATCCCGGATATTACTTGTGCCGAAACCCCATTGGTAACGGGTCTGCACCGGTAGTGCGACGCGCGGTGTTCGACGAGATAGCGTTTGAGGATAACCTCTATGGCGACATCGAAAAATTCTATTTCGATGATCAATTTCGTCAGTCCGAAGATATTGAATGCTGGATTCGAATCGCGGTCACTACCGACTGGAAAATAGCGGGACTGTCTGAGCCGTTGACGCTCTATCGGCTCAATGGTGGCGGCCTGTCTGCCAACATTCCCAAGCAATTGGCCACCTGGGAGGCCGTCGTTGAAAAAACGCGCGGTTATGCACCTGAGCTGATTCAACAGTGGGGCGGTCTGGCACGCGCATTTCAGTTGCGTTATCTGGCACGACAGGCCATTCGTCTGAAAGACGGCAAGATGGCGGTGTCGATGTGCCACCAGTCTATTGCCTGTAAGCCACAAATACTCATCAGAGAGCCGGCTCGTACTCTGGTCACGCTGGGTGCTGCGTATCTGCTCTTTGTGTTGCCGACACCGGTGTACAGTCTGATTGAGCCTGCGGCTGTGAAAATGACGGGGTGGATACAGCGGTTGCGCATCAATGCCGCAGAGATAGTCAGCCCGTCGCCGGTTACGAGCAGGCAGTAGTTATGACTGATAGTAACGGCAGAAAAACAACGCACTCACGCAAAGACAAACCTCAGCTTCTGTTTTTGGTGGGACCGCCACGCAGTGGCACAACGTGGTTGCAGTCACTGCTGGGCAATCACCCGGATATAGGGACAGCGCAAGAGTCACATTTGTTTAATCATTTTTTGGGTCCGATGGTCGAATCTTGGGATCATATGCTGTCGTTTCAGGATGGTCGTGGTGGTATCGGATTACCAGCCTACCAAACGGAAGTTGAGTTTTTAACCATGCTGGAAGGCGTGGTGCACTCCGTGTTGTCGCGGGCAGATGAATATCATCGTTACCCGATATTTTTGGAGAAAACACCTGATCATATTCGTAACATGGACCATATCAGTCGTATTCTTCCTGACGCCAAAATTATCTATATGATCCGCAGCCCGGCTGATGTCATCGAATCTATGTTAAGTGCCTCGGCGTCCTGGGGCAGTAACTGGGCGCCGGGCAATATCATCAAAGCGATTCGCCAATACAGCTATTTTGTCAGTAAAGGCACACGCGATTATGCGTTGGCCAATCCTGAGACAATACTGTTGATTCGGTATGAAGACCTTAAAAAAGAGACCGAGACAGTGCTTCGGCAAGTGCTGGATTTTGTTGGTCTCGATAGCTCTGATGCGGTTCGACACACCATGCTTAATACCGAATTTGAGCTGAAAAAATACGGAGAATTCGCGATCAAAAATGGCCATAAGGTGGTAGAGCCAGAAGGGTTTGCGCGGGCGAAAAAAGGGCGGCTTGGATTGTTGCAAAAGCTCTTGGTAAAGCTCACGTTAAGCCGGTATATAAACCGTTACGGTTATCGCTAAAGTCATGGACGAACTGATTCAACAAGGTAGTGATAGCGAGCGACTGACGAAAGTGACTGTGTTGATGGAACAGACAGGCTAACATGAATATTCAAAAAGTGGCAGTAGAGCACGACACGGGCAATAGTGTCAGTGTTGTGGCAACCGGACAGCAGAGGCTGATTGAGTCTGTCGTCATTGTTGACGGGCAGCCTGCCAATGCTGAACATTTTTATAAACCAAATGATAACCGTGGTGTTCAGGAAACATCAGACAGGGTTGCGCCGTTGCCAGAACATAACCGGGCACGGGCGATTGCAGATCGAGTCATTGCTGCCCTGATTGTGCTGGCTGCGCTACCCATTATCGTACTGCGAGCCGCAGTGGCCCGCGCGCAAACCGGGCGGGTATTTGACCGGCAGACGGCGTTAGCGCCATGTAGGCGCGCAACGCGCATCGCAGATTCGGCAGATGCCAGAAGCTTTGAGCTATACCGCTTTGCCGGTACGTGGCGCGGTAGACGGCTTGCCATGTTGCTGAATATTATTGCCGGTGATTTATCGTTTGTCGGACCTTCTGTGTTGTTGCGTGATTCAACCCGCCATAACCCGAACCATGGGCTGTATCGAGTTAAGCCGGGTCTGATATCGGTGCATCAACTCAGGCGAATGACCGGCACCGATTATCAACAGGTGGTGACACCTGCTGCGTATCCTGATCATACTCTGGCAGAATCTCTCGGTATAATGGCGCGCTACGTCGTTGCCCGGCAATTGTCTGCTGACGGTGCATTGTCTCGTCCGGATCAGTTTACGATTTTGGGCGTGAACGTGTTGAACACAACCATGCAGGGTGCGTTGGAGCGCATTGGCACGGCTATTAATACCCGTGCTAAAACGCGTGTTGCATTTGTTAATCCTGCGTGTCTTAACGAAGCGACTATCAACCCCGAGTACAATCGCATCCTGGAAGAACAGGGTTTTGTGTTGCCCGATGGCATCGGGTTACTCATCGGGAGTCGTATGCTGGGTGTTCAGATGAAAGCGAATGTGAACGGTACGGATCTGTTCCCGCTATTGTGTGAGCATTGCGTAAAAAACCAGTGGTCGATCTATTTACTGGGTGGTCAACCCGGTGTTGCCGAGGCTGCCGCTGCAACCATGGTTGATCGCTATCCCGGTCTTGAATTCAAAGGAACCCGCGACGGTTTTTTTCAAGCTGATGAAGAAGACGGTGTGATCGACGATATCAATGCGTCAGGTGCCGATATTTTACTGGTCGCATTTGGTGTGCCCAAGCAAGAGCAATGGATCGACCGGCATCATGATCGTTTGGCACCGCATGTACAGATGGGTGTAGGCGGCTTGCTTGATTTTTATTCAGGACGCATAGCAAGATCACCACGGTGGATGCAAGATGTTGGGCTGGAGTGGGTTTGGCGTCTGATGCAGGAGCCATCGCGTATGTGGCGTCGGTACATTCTTGGAAATCCGGTGTTTTTATTTCGGGTGTTCAGACAAGCGCGGAATAATTCTGTGTCTCGTGTCGTTCGCCGATTTGCCAAGGGCGAAGGCGCACGAAAAACGTTTGGCATCCGATACCGACTCAGGCATCTGGCGTGGAATGTACTGGTTAAGCTGACCTATGTCTGCAAACGCCTGACCGATATCGTCGGTGCGTCTGTGGCGCTTTTGCTGTTGTCACCGGTCTGTCTTGTCGTAGTCGCCGCGATCAAACTGGAATCACCCGGTCCTGTATTTTTCAGCCAACAGCGTGTTGGACGCTGGGGTGCATTTTTCAAAATGTATAAGTTTCGATCCATGTATGTCGATGCGGAGGCACGAAAAGCCGAGCTTCTGAAAACCAACGAAATGGCGGGCGGGGTGATTTTTAAGATGAAATCAGATCCCAGAATCACGCGCGTCGGATCATTTATTCGTAAGTATTCCATTGACGAGTTACCGCAATTGCTCAATGTATTGTGCGGTGATATGTCGTTGGTAGGACCGCGCCCGCCATTACCGTCTGAAGTGAATGAATACAGCATTGAAGATCGGCGTCGGTTGGAGGTTGTGCCGGGCATCACGTGTATCTGGCAGGTGTCCGGGCGTTCTGAGATACCGTTTGATCAACAGGTACAGTTGGATGTTGAATATATAGAGTCGCAGAGCTTTTTTCAGGATATCAAAATTCTACTGAAAACCATTCCTGCGGTACTGATGGGCAAAGGAGCCTATTAACGATGGACAACCAACCAATGCCGTTGTCAGATAACGAGATACCCGACGTCATTATTATTGCTGATCAGGATGGTGAGGGTTTAAAGCCGCTGTCCGACATAACCTGCCTGCCACTGCTGACAATCGGTGGCAAAAAGATTATTGAGCACGTTATCGAATCGGTTGCCGCGCTGAACCCTGCCAAAGTCACGGTCATAGCAGCGCCGTTCGTGGCAGAGTTAAAGCAGTTTGTGGGTGAAGGCACACGATGGGGTATACAGTTGGAGGTGATTACCCGGTCAGGGTTTGCCGATGGCGACGAGCTGATACGGAGGGTGTGGGCAAACAGTGGTAAACCGGTGCTGGTGCTTGACTGCGCGAAGATACGCGATTTCTCTGTCAGTGATTTTTATCGACAAACGTTGGCGTATGATGCAGCAAAGACAGTGGCGCAGTGTGAGTCTGGCCATACCGGTTTGTACGCGTTAAAACCATTCACGCTGATCAGTGAACCAGGAGTGACCGAACATCAGGCCGCAGAACGTCACGTAGCTGAGGACATGCAAGCCAGTGATGTTCAGCCAATTACGCACTCCCACCCTTTGGGTGACGTGAAGGTGTTGGATGTGACTACACTGCAGGGCTACCATGCAGCGAATATGGTGCTGGTTGCCGGTGGTTGTCAGCATCTGACCTTTCGGGGTCGGCAGCGCGCGCTGGGGCTCATAACCGGGCAGTACACCAGTGTGTCACCGCGCAGCATCAAGTACGGTAGTGTGGTCGCAGGGCAGCACTCGCAAGTCAATTCGCGCGCATCGCTGAGCGGTACTGTGGTCATCAGCGACCGGGTTGTGGTGGACCGGCATACGTCAATTACAGACTCGGTCATTCTGGACAACACCTATGTTGGCGAGTATCTGAATATCCGTAATTCTATCGTGTGGAAAAACCTGCTAATCAGAGTTGACAGCAATATCGTGCTTGAACTCTCTGACAACTTCCTGCTTGCCGATCTGGGGCATAGTTTTTACGATGTGCATTTGGGTGGGTTGGTGCACAGTCTTGGTGGTCTTGCGCTGTTGTTGGCTTCGTTACCCTTGTGGCCGGTTGCGGTTGTGCTGTCACTGAAACGAACACGTGGTAAACCCTGTACATCAGTGGTGCTGCAGGGGAATGCGCGTCAGACTGGCACCGATGCGAAATCACCGTTTAGAGCCTATCAGTTTGTCACCGGGGTGCCGGTGCTTGATAACTTACCACGACTTCTATCGGTCGTGACCGGTCGTATACGGTTGGTGGGGGTGTCACTGTATCAGCCTGCAGAATTAGTGGGGCGTGACGAACGCTGGCAACGGGTGTGTGACACAGTGCCTTCCGGATTGCTCGGCCCGACTCAGCTGGTGCTGGGTGCAGACGCCGCACTGGAAGAACGGTTGATATCAGATACGGTATTCAGTAGCACGCGTGACTGGAAACGATCGTTGCAGGTGCTGGTCGATGCGACCAAAGCGCTCTTCTGTGCGCGGGCATGGCAAAGCCGTGCCGCCAATACAGCGCCATCAGTGTCAGACTCAATGAACTCAGACGGTAATATCGCAAAGGCTCATTAGCCTGCCTGATGCATGAAGTGTGCGTCTGCACCAGCGTTACGCGTAGGGCGGCAAACACAAAACAGCAGGCAAGATTTCTGACTGTATCCGCAATCTCAGGGTAGCCCCTTCAATAGGAGGGTGGTTATCTCGACCTTACCTTTATGACCCTTCGATTTTACAGGTGTTAATGCGCCACAGTTCTGGATTGGTTAGCCAGGCTGGTTATTTGGGTCGGTTATAAGGATTGCTAACTGACAGGTGATCTTTTTGATGATTTGGCTAGCGCCTAATGAGACTGCATAGGTGGCAGCATGGGTTGCGGCATGGGTTGCAATTCAGGTACGTGATGGTTCGAGTCTGTATAGAACAGGCGTTCACGTGACGACTGCGATGTGCTGCCCTGTGTGATGTGCTGCCCTGCGCGATGTACCGACCTGTGCGATGTGCTGCCCTGTAATTTCGATGCCGCGTGGGACCGTGCTCTGTTGGCACACAGAGCACAGTCGGGGCAGGCCGCTTCTTCACTGTTGCAATAAACGATAGCAATCCACGATGTGGATCTGCCATGACGCTTAACAGTGCGTGGCGTTACCTTACAGCGTAAAACACAGGGTCAGATGATTTTTGCCGTCGGTGCGGTCGTAACGGACCTCAGAGGTCGTGTGTCCAATGAGATTGGTGCCCCAGTTGGATTCCGGCAGTTGTTCCAGCGAGGTATCAGTATCCGGCATTTGGCAATGCCGACTGGTAAGTTTGGTGACAAGTGGCGGTGGCATTTCACGGGCGTTATCGCTGAGTGCCACTTCGAGTGTGTTGTTAGGTGTGCGATACACTGCTATGTCAATCTGGTGGCCGGTTTCAAACGCATAACCGTGCTCAATAATATTACACAGTGCCTCTGAGGTTGCGAGCGTAATAAAAAAAACGCGCTTTTTCGCAATGTTTGCATCGGTGCAGATGGCCTCAAGAGCGGCTTCAACGCGCGCAATATTCTCCCGTCTGCTTTCAATGCTATCGGTCAGCATCAGTGTCTGAGACGGTGCCCCTGCAAACTCGGGGTGCTGTTTCTCTGGTTGCATTGGGGTATACGAATTCCTGTTTTCGATGGAGTAACTTCCATTGACAGAATACATATTGCTTCCTTGCAAACTGTGGTCACAGACAATCAAGAAACGTACACTCCGGTGGTCCTTACCAGGCTGGTTTCTTGATGCACGACACACTTTGTGATTGTTTATGAACCTTGCGCCTTAAATGCGCGTTTAGGCCACTTGCTGCCCGACGTAAGCGAGATACAACAACGATACGTCGTCATCAAACGCTGAGTTCTGGCTCCATTGATTCAGTGAGTCGTCTATCAGCTTCACCGAGGAGTGCACTGGCATCGTCGAGGTCTCCGCAATCGTATTAACCAACCTGTGTTCTCCAAATTGCTCGCCCTCGGGTGATTCGCATTCGGTCGCGCCGTCAGAATACAACACTAAACGATCATTCTCGGCAAGCTGACAGGTGGTGGCGTGATAGGTCGCTTCTTCAAACAGACCTACCGGAAAGCCGCCTTCACCCAAATAGTGTGATTCGTTGGTCTTGCTGACATGGTGGATTGCCGGCGGATGTCCGGCATTACAGAGTGTCAGCGTGCCGGTGGTGCAATCGAGCAGACCGTACGTCATCGTAAAATACCGACACTCGTCAGTACCGTCCTGAAATTCACGGTTAAGTTCGCGAACCGTCGCGACCACAGCCGCCTCATGCGTGGGCATGCTGTCGTAAACCCGTCGACAGAGACCGTGCTGTTTTGGATTCAGGTGGCTATGAATCGAAAATGAAATCATGGCTGATGCGGCACCGTGGCCCATGACATCGACAATATAAAACGCGAAGATGTTCTCATCGAGCTTAAAATAGTCGAATGCATCACCTGCAATGAACTGCGCGGGGTTGATGTAACCACTGGCCTCTACTGTGCCAAAATGCGCGGCGCTGGGTAACAGCTGTTGTTGCAGTTTGGCTGCCAGTTGTAAGTCGGCGGTCAGCTCCACATTACGAGTCACAGCAATATCAAGATCGGCGGTTAATTGCTCGTGTTGATTAGAGAAACGCCGGGCGGTTTCAATGAAGTTTTTTGCGGAACGAAAACGTGCCTCAAGATCAAGCGCTGTTAACGGCCGGAGTAGCGTGTCGGTAGCCAGTTCCTGCAGTGTCTCGAATTCGGGGTCAGTAACCGATGATTTCGATGAAATCAGGATGTGCGTGTAGTGTGCTGACTGATTCACGTTAATCAGGTCACACAACTTTTTGTAATCGAGTTCCGGGCAGTCAGCATCGATTGACACGAGATCAAATGATTCGTGTTGAATCCTTGTGCTCGCGCTGGCGAAATCCTTTGCCAGCGAGCACGTGAACCCGAACTTTGATAGCGCGAGTTGCTGCAGTCTTCCCGAATACTCGTCGCATTCTACGACAAGAGCATCCATGCCTTAAGTCCTTTTATTATTATTGTTGGTCAAGACGTGTGAGAGGTATCGGCGACTCAAGCCCCGAATAACGAGCAGTGAGTCAAAGAAAACAGGGTCACAACGGCAGGGTGACCGTGCAGTTAATTGAATTGTGACCGGGTGGTAAAGTATGGATGCTTCATAAATGGACGTGTGCAATGTTTAACTGAACAGGCGCGATACTGCCCTGTCGCGGTGCTGTTTAAACGGATTGTCTGTGGCCAGGAACCACTGTGATAGCACGGCTTGATAGAGTGAGCGGTAATCGAGTGTGTGCACAGGATCACCTTCGGTCAGTACGGCAAGATCGGGTTGAACGCCGTATATGCCACCCTTGACGTTACCACCGGTAATCAAGTGCGGCGCTGCAGTGCCGTGATCAGTACCGAACGACCGATTCTCCGCAGCACGGCGACCAAACTCCGAGTAAGTCATAATCACCGTGTTGTTCCACTCGCCCATTGTCACTAGCTCTGTGCGAAACGCTCGTATCGCGCTGGCAAGGGTATTGAGTAAGCGAGCGTGACGTCCGGCCTGATTTTCGTGAGTATCAAACCCTGTGTGCTGCACCCGATACACGGGTGTATCGACCCCGGCGTTTATCAGACGTAACACATGGCTTAGTTGCTGACCGAGTTGACTGTTGGTTATAGGTTTGGAGGAAGGTGTCTGATTCAGGCGTTGACGTATGCTGGTCAAGGCGCTGTTTAAATCCTGTTGATTGCGTGCGACTGCAGCCAAACTTGGGTTTGCAAACTGTACAGTCTGATCTGGCAATGCATGATCTGGTAATGCAGTGTCTGGCAATGCAGTGTCTGGCAATAATGCCTGCTCAAACTGACCGGGTGAATCCATCGATAGCCAGCGCCCGCCGTCGCTGGCGAACAGTCCCAGAGACCCTTTCAGACTAATGCCATGTGCATCGGTGATGACCCGGTGTAACGCATGCTCCATCGAATGCGTTAACCAACCGTCAACACGCTCGCGGTGGCCGTCACTGCCTGTTTCCCAAAGTCGAATAGACTTGAAGTGTGACCGGTTGGGTTTTGGATAACCCAATCCCTGCACCCACGCAAGATCGCCGTTGTCCCACAGTGGCATCAGTGGTGACAGTTCCGGGTGTATACCGACATGGTTGTTGAGCGTAATGACCTGTTGTGCCGGGATGGCAAGCGTCGGGCGTAACGCATAATAATGATCATTGGTGTAGGGCACGAGGGTGTTTAAGCCATCGTTGGCACCTGCAAGCTCTATGAGTACCAAGCGACGTCGGTGTGTATTGGCGCGGGTCGATGCTGCGTGCAACAAACCACTGCGTGTGCTCATTGCCAGCCCGGCTGCTGCACCCGACGCGTATGTCAGTGAGGTTTTCAGAAATTCTCGTCTGCTCATATCAATACACCGTTATGTTATTGCACTTGCAGCACAGGGTGAGTGATCAGTTGCTGGATCTGTTGATCCAGCGGCAGGTCGGTCAGGCTGGCAAAGTCGGTAAATTGACTGAGGTCTAGCCCTGCCAGTAACCAGTCTGCGAGCGTCATGTTGTGTTGGTCCATAATGCCACCGAGTCGTTCGATGATGTCGCGAGAGACAACAGGTGGCTGAATGTCGGTGCGCACGAGTGGTGCTGCTGTGGTTTGTTTTTTGTTAATGCTGAGTGTCATGTCTGATGCTGCATATCTCGAATTGGGGTAGTCCACACGGAGTTTCCGAAGCCACCGCGACCAGTCGGCTAACGCTGTGCTAAATTCTGCAGCCCGCCGGGTTTGCTTTAGTGCATCAATAATAATGTCAATGTTATTCCACAACACATCAACTCTTTGTTGGTCAGCGAGTGACAGCGATGTGTAGTGACAGTCGATATCGTCGTTACTGTGTTGCCGCGAAAACGGGAACGACACGGTCAGCGTTGGTGGCGTCACTGCATTTCGCCAACTGCATGCGGGCCATGGGTCGACGCACTCTGGCCAACAGCTGTAACGTTGCATGCGTAGCGCTATGCTGCCATCAATGTCGCGGCGCAACGTAAAACCCAATGTCTGGTGTAATGAGCTTGGGCCCTGCATGCCCTGTAGTGTGACGGACAACGTGTTCTGAAATCCATCGCCCTGATGATTGGCCCACCAGATATGGGCTGACTCTGCGGTATAGTCACTCGCTGTATCGCTACTGGCAGTATCGCTACTGGCTGTATCGCTCGTGCTGGCAAGCGCTGAATTTTCAGGCAGCGCCAACGTAATAAACCCTTCACAGTACAGGTTGCCATTGTCTTTGCTGTTGTTCGGCGGACACCCGCTGTCTTGCTCAGCAGTAGCGCTGTCCACCCACCGACCGTCGTGCTCTATGCCCGAGATGTAGAGATTACGGTCGCCGGCATCACTTGCCGCATCGTTCAGAAAATAGATGCGTGCTCTGTTCACTTGTGATTTGAGTGAGGCTGGTGGCGTAAACCGAAGGACACGCCACGGCAGTTCGGTTCGGTATTGCACCTGTCCGAACAGCTCGGTGTTATAGCCTTGCGTAAAAGTCAGCACACCCGAAGACCACAAGACGCCGGTGTCATTTTCAAGATCGACACGGTAGTCGACATCACCCCGATAGGATTCGGCAGCGGCTGTTACTGTCAGCCACGCGTCTTTGTTTGTGTCGCCTTGCATCGGCTGCGCGGCATTGTCCGTCGTTGCCATTGCTGTGTTATCGGCGTTCATCATCATGCCGCCGTCGGCCGTTGGTTGTGCTGTGGGGTTTAACAGGTTGCCAAGAATTTGATATCGCGACAACAGGTGTCCGGATGTAACAAAAGCAGGTCCTGCTGACCATCCCGCGACGTTAGGTGGTGCAAAGAGTTCCATACCGAGCTTAGCGCTGGCAGCACTCAGGGACTGCCAATGCACTTTCGGGAATTCCAGTGATCGCGCCGTACCTACCAGCAACTGCACCGGTGACTTGATGATACTGGCGCGATGGTTGGCCGACCAAAATGCATCGGACTCGAGTACGGTGCGATACAGCGTGGTGAGGTTATAGTCTGATTTGATAAAGGCTGCGGCCCACGCATTGATCACCTGTTGATCAGGCGGGGCATCGCTGACAAAGGTGTGCCAAAATTTTTTAGCCAAGTGTTGCGCAGCAGCAGGTTGTTGCAAGATAAGGTCAATCAAGTCATCGCCATCGAATGGTCCTGTTCGATTAAACAGCGACTTCTCACCGCTGTCGTGGTTCCACAGTGCTTTCCTGAACTGTAGGTTATATGGCGCCGCAACGTGGTAACCCGTGAGTGCCCGTGCTGCATTTTTGACGTCAAGCTCTGTGAAATTACCTTCACCCAGTGTAAAAAGCTCCAGTAATTCGCGCCCAAAATTTTCGTTGGGTGCTTCTGCCTTGTTGCTGGTATTGTCGAGGTAGTTCAGCAATGCCGGATCACGGATCATGGCTTTGAGTAACGTCCGATAAGAACCAGAGCCCAGTTTTCGAAACGTGGCGTTCTGGCGCGCCATCGCAATCGACTGACGATTGATGTCGTGATAACTGGTCGCAAAGTGGTCATGCCAAAACAGCACCAGTCGCTCGGTTTGCGGGCTACTGCTCTGTAGCATTTCAGCCAACCACCACTGACGCAGTTCGCCAAGTTCGAGATCACGTTGTTCATGAAAGCGTTGCAGTTCGTCGGACTCATAATCATTCAGCGACCAGAAGCGGGGCGCTGGTTTTGATGTCCACGCAGGCATTGGTGTTTGTGGTGTTGTTGCCAGACCCTCTACAATTGCGTCGATAGCCGTTTGGCGGGTGAGCCCGATTAATGCGTCGAACTGGTGGGCTGATGTACCAAAACCTGTCCTTTGGGTGAGGTGACGGAGGTCGGTATGGTCAAGTGGTTGATCAAGATGCGCGCTAATATTCTCTGCATCACTGGCTGAGACCCCTGCATTGATTTTAGTGGCAGTTGACGTCTTGAGCAGTTGCCCGGCTGGGTACGATGGTTCCGGTCTGGACTCGTCACTTAACATTGCGTTGTCAGTTGTTTTTGATGTCGACGCAGACGGTATCGCCTGTCGCTGCGGCGAGGACGCACAGGCTGCTGTTAGCAGTGACAGGCCAATGCAGCTACCTATCACTGCACGCCTGAAGACGCGGATTTTGTCGCGATTGGGTGCACGGCTGCGTGGTGCGAGACGACGGGGTACCGGACGACTGGGTACAGGACAAGTGGGCACAGGACAAGTGGGCAAGGGACAAGTGGGCAAGGGACAAGTGGCTACCGGGTGATCAAGTATGGGGCGACCGGGGTCATCGCTGCTAATGGATTGGGGGCAACAGCCTTTGAGCACAGAATTATCCCTTCGGCCTAACACTAACTTGCGAGCATAAATCATTATGGGTATCGAGCGACATGCCGCTGCCATTGCGACACCGACAGAATACCACCAACACCAACAGTATCGCTTGTGGCATGTCGCAGGCTTTTTACCGAGGGCCCAAACCGCCGGGCCTTCATAACCGGTTGTCAGGCATTATCTATATAGACCCGCGCAACTACAGCTGCCTATTTTCAACGGTTCAGCTACAACTTGCACAGCACCGTGAGCCCGGTACCGCCAGCCGATGACCTTGCGTCCAGTGTCGCGGATCGGGCATGGGCAGTCGAGCACTCAGCGCGGCACAGGTCGCCCAGAAAAGGCCATCCGGCACATCCGTCGCTGGCAACAGAGTGCGAGTTGACGAGCGCTCGGCAAACGATAGTCAGTATCGACAACAACAGCCATCAGAATTCATTCCAGATCAACGGTAGCTGCGTTACAGGGTGATGACAGATTTGCTCGATGAATGGCCGGCGTGTGCGCGGATGGCCCGGCGTAAACCTTGCTTCAACCGTAGATCGTTGTTCAGTCGTAGCGTGTCGAATACATGTATCCTCTCATTATCGTCGGAATGCACCGATCGGGCACCAGTCTTGTGTCCCGAAAGCTTCGTGATGCCGGTGTATTTATGGGTGCAAATCTGTCTGGTGGGCATAGCGAGTCACAGTGCTTCCTTGCCATCAATAAACGTATTTTTGCACTGGCACATGCGTCGTGGGACAACCCGCAGCCCGTCGACTGGATGATGCGCGATGCCGCGCTGCTCGACGGCGTTATCGACACTCTGCGCAGCGAATTTGACCTCGACCAATTCCGGGATCATTTTTACGGGGATCATTTTGTCGGGGAGCATGTCGCAGGGGATGATTTTGTAGGGCAAAGTGCCGGCGATGCGGCAGTCGCCGGTCAACCTGGCCACGACCCGAGAAATGCTCAATCAACTTCGTGGGGCTGGAAAGACCCCCGTACCAGTTACACGCTACCGTTATGGCTGCGGCTGTTTCCACGGGCCAAAGTCGTTCATGTAGTCAGACACGGTGTCGATGTCGCAGCGAGTCTGGTCACTCGTGAGCAACGACGAAAGTTTCGGTTTGACAGTCCGGCACGATCGGTACGTTGTCTTGACTATGACCGTGCATTTGAACTTTGGGAGCAGTATGTACAGCAGTGCCATAGGAGCTGTGCGACACTCGACAGTCATCAGCAATTAACACTGACCTATGAAGATCTGCTGACGATACCGGGTGCGTCATTACACCGGTTACTGGAGTTTGCGAATACGCCTGAAGACGTGACGACACGGCTCAGCACTGTGGACGAGCTGGCGCAGGACATTGATGCATCCCGTCATATGGCGCATCGAAACAATGCGGAACTCAATGAAATGGCCACGCAAAAATTACGCACATCTGCGATGCTGCGCCATTACTACGGGGCTGCATCTGCAGCGTCGATAGCGGCCTGATCCGGATGTCACGACCACGCACATCATTGGAAAGACAGGCTTGTTACTTACGGGCAAAGGAGGCCTTCGCTGAAAGCCACTGGGACGAAGCCAGGGCTTGTCTGTTACAGCTGGCGTACGTCAACTTAAGCGACACCCAAACCACCGCCGGTTTTATGCCGTCGGTGAACGCCAATGCGTTATTGGCGAGGGTGTACACACGAACTCAAGAGCCCCAAAAAGCTATCACACAATGGGAGATAGTCAGAGCCAAGCTCCCTGACAAACCGGAATCATCATTGCAGTTAGCGCGGCTGTATCGTGTGACTGGTGAGTATCGACAGGCAATAGACGCCTATGAGCGATTGCTCGAACTCGATGCGTCGCATCCGGAACCAGCGCGACAGCTACCCGCGTTACGAGTACAGCGAATACACAGTGAAGCACCTGAGCCTGACTGGTCATTACAACATATCGCCATTGCGGGCACGTCCTACTGCGGCAGTACGGTACTGGCCTATCAGTTGGGACAACTGCCGGGTGTTAAAAATATAGGAGAGACCGGGTGGTTGACCCAGTGTCGCACCGATAATGGCACGGCCGCTATTGATTTTGATCAGCCCCTCACCGGCAATACGCCAGTGTGTCATCACTGTGGTGAGCACTGTCCGGTGATTACCACCGCATTCAGACGCGCGCTTCAGCAGAATCCGGCCAATTGGTATTATCAAATTGCGCAGCAGCTCAATACGCACACGCTGATCAGCAGTGATAAAACACCGATAAAATATCGAGAATTTGATCCGCAGTTGCGCTTTGATTTACTGGTGTTATTCAAGAGCCCACTGCAATCCTGGTACTCTAATTACCGTAAGGTGTTGAACAACACTGAGGGTATGCATCCTCAAAGTGACATTAAAGACTGGGCGCGCAAATGGGTAGATGTTTATGCCGCGTATCTTCACGACTTTCAAAACATTGGCGTACAACAGTTTGTGTTTTTTGATGCGATTTGCGATAACCCAACCTCTATTGCAGATTTGGCAGCAGCGCTGGGTTTGTCACCACTGGCGACAGCGAGTGACGTTAACCACACAAGGCCAAACAGCGCAGCTGTGACAGCTGACGCACAGCATTATTTTGGTGGAAACCGGCTACTGACACAGGCGGTCAAGTCTGATCCGGCAGCGGCTTGTATCAAACCGTTAAAGCCTGTGTTACTGCCTCAGAAAGATATAGATTATATTGACCAAAACGACGACGTGCAGGCTGTGTTCGAAGCGCTTAAGGAACGCTTCTACCGGCAATTTCCGCCTGTTGATATTGCGTGTTAGCGGTTATGCGGCGTGGGTGAGCTTGTTCAGTTTGGCTTCAAGCTGAGCCCGTTTGTCAGTCTCAAGGGGCTGCAGGTAACCATGGTGCTGTATCATTTTTTCCATGGCTTTGATCATACCGGCGGCACGGGTGGTGATTTGTGTTTTTGATGTGTTGCCATTGTGCACACGTCTTTGCAGCAGATTCGCTCCCAAGTGGCCAATACGGTAGCTGTCTGCAAACCGTACCCATAATTCCCAGTCTTCGCCACCATTGAGTTCGCAGTCGTATCCGCCAATCATCATAAAATCAGAGCGTTTGAAGGCACCGGAAATAATACGGATGCTGTTGCGGGCGAACAGGGAAGACGCAAGGTCCTGTTTACTGAGTGCGAGATAGTCAATGTCAGAACGCATCTGGTTTTCCCTGTCGGCAACGCCGTCAACCGGATCACCGCGTTCATCGATGATTTCAATGTTGGTATGAACCGCGCTCACTGACGGATGCTGTTGCATAAACTCAACCTGGCGCGCTACTTTTTCGGGGTGGTACCGGTCGTCCTGGTCAAGAAACATCACAATATCACGGGCACTGTGTCGTGCTGCCAGCATGCGTGCTTTGGACGCACCGTTTTCACCTTCGTTCATCATATAACTGATGAGTCTTGGATAGTCCGATGTCCATTTGGCCAACAGCGGTTCGATATCAAACGGCGAGCCGTCATCGACGAGGGTCAGGTGCCAGTTGTCGTAGGATTGTTCAAAGACACTGGTGATCGCCTGGTTGAGCCATTCGACGGTTCGGTCACCACGCGCGATGTACACCGGCAGAATGATTTCTACCGAGGGTGTCTTGGTTCTGGTCATACCGGTGCTTCATAGCCTGTAACGGAGTGTTGCCGTATCGTTAGCAGGATATGTTCCGAATTGGGCAGGGCTCCCTTGTACCCGGTTTACCCGGTCTTTTTGGCCAGTGCTTTTTGGGTGGACAGAAATTCATCGTAGGTGCCCGCAAAGAGCTGCATGCGTTCATCTTTGATTTCGACGATATGGGTTGCAAGCGACGAGACGAATTCGCGATCGTGGCTCACAAAAATAATGGTGCCTTCGTAGTACGTGAGCGCAAGGTTCAGCGATTCGATGGATTCCATGTCGAGGTGGTTGGTCGGTTCGTCGAGGACCAGCACATTGGGTTCAAGCATGGTGAGCTTGCCAAAGAGCAGGCGGTTTTTCTCTCCACCCGAGCAAACCCTAACCTTCTTTTTGAAATCTTCAGAGGAGAACAGCAAACGACCCAGTGTGCTTCTGACAATTTGATCGTCATGGGTGGGTTTTCGCCATTGGCTCATCCAGTCAAACAACGTCAGGTCGGTATTGAAGTCTTCGGTGTTATCCTGGGGGCAATAGCCCTGAGTGGCATTCTCTGCCCATTGTACGCGCCCGCCATTGGGCTCCAGTTCGTTCAGAAGACATCGGAGCAGCGTAGTTTTACCCACACCGTTTTCCCCGATAATGGCCAGCCTTGAACCGGCTTCGAGCATAAAGCTACCGTTGATAAAGAGTGGGCCTTCATCAAAACCGTGTGAGAGATTTTCAATGGTGATCGCCAGACGATGCAGCTTTTTCTCTTGAGTGAATCGTATATAAGGACTAACGCGGCTGGACGGTTTGATGTCGGCCAACTGAATTTTTTCAATTTGTTTGGCTCGCGAGGTTGCCTGTTTTGCTTTGGATGCATTGGCAGAGAAGCGGCTGACAAACTGTTGCAGGTCTGCAATTTGTGATTTCTTTTTGGCGTTCTCCGATTGCAGCAGTTCTCTGGCTTGAGTAGAGGCAATCATGAAATCATCGTAGTTGCCGGGGTAGACGCGCAACTCGCCATAATCGATGTCAGCCATATGCGTGCAGACCTCATTTAGAAAGTGCCGATCGTGCGAAATGATGACCATGGTGCTTTTTTGGTTTCGCAGCACACCCTCCAACCAACGGATAGCATTGATGTCGAGGTTGTTGGTGGGTTCGTCGAGCAACAGAATGTCTGGCTCTGAAAAAAGCGCTTGTGCAAGTAACACGCGTAACTTCCAACCGGGCGCCACTTCTGTCATGGGTCCGAAGTGCAGTGCTTCTTCGATACCGGCGCCACTCAGAAATTCAGCGGCCCGGCTCTCGGCGGTGTAGCCATCCATTTCGGCAAACTGCACTTCGAGTTCTGCGACCTGCATGCCTTCGTCTTCTGACATTTCCGGAAGCGCGTAGAGCCGTTCGCGTTCCTGTTTGACTTTCCAGAGCTCGGTGTGCCCCATGATGACGGTATCAACAACCGAGTATTGCTCGAACGCAAACTGATCCTGGTTAAGTTTGCCAATTCTTTCGTTGGGCGTGACCGAGACGTTACCGGAGCTGGGCTCAAGCTCGCCGCTCAGAATATTCATGAACGTGGACTTGCCGCAACCGTTGGCGCCGATCAGGCCGTAACGGTTGCCATCGCCGAACTTGACTGAAATATTTTCAAACAGCGGCTTGGCGCCGAATTGCATGGTGATGTTAGCGGCTGAAATCAATGTGGAATCCTGAGTGGAGATAGCTGTTTAGAGCGAAGATAACCCACTATTGTATCATAAATGCCTAATTTACGACTGCCAGCGGGGCTTCTCTGACGACTGTAATGTGGCCAAAAAAAGCACTTGCGTCACACGCTTGGACCTGCAAATCAGGGATGAAAGCGATACACTGGGCCATCGTAAACCAGAGAGGCGTAAGCTCCGTGGGCAACTCGTTACAGGATCAGCTACTTCGGGCCGGGTTGGCAAATAAAAAGCAGGGTGTCAAAGCCCGTAAGGCCCTGAACAACAAACAAAAATTGAAGGCCTCGGGCAAAGCAGTGGATGACGAGGCCGCGCAGCGGGTGAAAGCGGCAGCTGAGGAGAAGGCCGAGAAAGACCGGCAGCTCAACCGTGAAAAGCAGCAGCAGCTGGAGGCGCGCGCTATACAGGCCCAGATCATTCAGCTCATCGAGTTGAACCGCCTCGAAGAACGAGGCGATGTCGAATTTAGTTACACGGCAGAGTCTGTGATTCGTACCATTATGGTCACACCCCGCCAACAGAAGGGGTTGGTCAACGGCCAGTTGGCACTGGTCAGAGCGGGCAGTCAAGAACACAGTGAACGGGTAGAGCTGGTGTCGGCCAAAGTGGTAGAAAAAATTGCCGAGCGTGACAGTACGGCTATCGTGCTGCATAACCAGCGTGATGAAGAAGAGCCTATTGATGACGAATACGCTGACTATCAGGTGCCTGACGACCTGATGTGGTAACGCTGACTCACAACTGCGCCCGTGATCTGTTTCTGTCATCTGCTTTTGGCATCTGCTGTTGGCATCTGCTTCTGAAATGTGGGCCATTCAGTTGGGCTGACAGGGCCTTTAGTTTTCGGATATTTTCTTGTTATCAACCCTCGCATTGTTTTAGCGGGTAGTTTTTAAGGCAACCTCAATCATGACTTACACACCAGCCGACAATCGTTATGAGTCAATGCCGTACCGCCGTTGTGGGCGTTCCGGTCTCAAGCTGCCTGCACTGTCGTTGGGGCTGTGGCATAACTTTGGGGGTGATACACCCCACGATGTTAAGCAGGACATCTGCCGTACCGCGTTCGATCACGGTATTACACATTTTGATTTGGCGAACAACTACGGGCCGCCGCCAGGTTCTGCTGAACTCGCGTTTGGTGAGATTCTTAAAACCGACTTTGCGGGCTATCGTGATGAACTGATTATTTCTTCGAAGGCGGGTTATATGATGTGGCCCGGCCCCTATGGTGAACTTGGGAGTCGTAAGTATCTGATTGCATCGTGCGATCAAAGTCTGCAACGCATGGGGCTTGATTACGTCGATATTTTTTATTCACATCGTTTTGACCCCGAAACCCCACTCGAAGAGACCATGGGTGCGCTGGATTCCATCGTGCGATCCGGCAAGGCACTGTATGCCGGTATTTCCTCATATAACTCTCAGCGCACGCGAGAAGCTGTCGCCATTCTGGAGTCTTTGGGCACACCCTGTGTCATTCATCAGCCAAGCTATAACATGATCAACCGATGGGTTGAGCGCGATGGTCTCAAAGACACACTCCAGGAGCTGGGGGTCGGCTCAATTGCATTTACGCCGTTGGCGCAAGGTATGTTAACGAATAAGTATCTCGGTGGCGTACCCGAGACCAGTCGTGCGGCACAAGGCAAGTCATTACGCCCCGAATTTTTATCGGACGAGGCGTTGGACAGTATACGTAAACTGAATGATATTGCCGAGCGGCGTGGCCAAACACTCGCGCAGATGGCAATTGCGTGGGTGCTCCGGGGAGAGGGCATTACTACCGCGCTCATTGGCGCATCGAAAGCATCGCAGATTGTCGATTGTGTCGGTGCCATACACAATCTTGAGTTCACCGACGCTGAGCTCAAAGAAATAGACGCGACCGCAGTAGAGGAAAACATTAATCTGTGGGCCGCATCTTCAGAGTCTGTGTAGCACGCCGCAGAAAGTAATGCCGGTCGTCCCGACCAACCTCGCGGCGAAGCCAGTCAACCAGGCAGTCTCCCGGTATAAATCAGCCGGTATCAAACGTCTTGTATCAAACCCACAGCGCAGTAGCCCATATCTATCGCTTGCGTAAATAAGCCGTGTCAACTGGTTGAACCCGTCGCCATACCAGACTTTTTGAACAGGCTTCAGGTTGAGAGCCGGAATGAGTGATGGGACCGGCTATGGAGTAAGATCTGAGTGAAGCTGTGGGACCGTGTGACAAATATCACCACCAAACTATAACGCCTGGCGCATTAATCTACTCAAGTTTGTCACTTTGACCCTTGTAGCCTTAAGACGACAGCTGTAGTCGTCGTAACAACAAGTAGCTGTGTGAATGATTCATGCGGTGTTCGTTGTGTTGACAACGCTACTGTGGAAAAAAACATTGTTTTCAGTGACTGATATGCTGCTGTTTTTTTTGTTTTGCGTGACAGGTTTTTTGCTAACGCTGAACCTCTGTGTGCTGGTTGCGCGACGTCGGAGACGGTTCTCGCCGTTTAATGAGCGTACCTTGCGCCCGCCAGGTCATGCGCTGAGCGATCAGTTCTATGATTTGTGTCTGATTTTTTCACTTAGGGTAGTTGGCTTCGCTTTTTGTTTGGCGGTGTTTATGCTGTTTATAACTCGCACACCATTGGGTCAAAACCTTGTGCTGGTCTCCTTGGCAGGGCTCCTGTTGTCATTGTTTGCGTACCGACTGAACAACATGTTCCAACGTGCACAAAACGTTCGCTTGGGTTACGAGGGTGAGTTGTACACGGGGCAAGAGCTAAACTATCTCATGAGAGAGCGGGCGTTTGTATTTCACGACATCCCGTATCACAGTGGCAATATTGATCACGTTGTCGTTGGTAATAATGTGATCTACGCGGTGGAGACCAAGGCAGTTCGTAAACCGCTCAAAGCCGGTACTGCCGCAGCCAAAGAAGCCAGCATGACATATGACGCTGACCGTCTGTATTTCCCCCACTTTAAGGACAGCAGGGCGCTGACTCAGGCGCGCGGTCATGCCAACTATCTGGCGAAAGACATTAAGGCCAAAACAGGTGTTAGTTTTAAGGTTGTGCCTGTAGTGGCTATACCGGGTTGGTTTATCGAATGCGGTAAACCGGCCGCAACAGACATCCTGGTGATCAATCCCAAACGCGGTAAGTTTCTAAAAAACCGTTTGGGAGAAATCACTGATAAAGCAGCACGTGATCGGGTTGTACAATATTTTGAAAGGTGCGCCCCGATCGATCTGTCGCGCAATCAGATAACAGATCCTGATGGTGCCAAACACTTTGACTGGCTGTTACGTCGCAGACGGGTGAGAGGTGTTGCAACCGGTTAGCGTGCAGTCACGACTCCCGGTGACTCCCGGTGACCCCAAGTGATTTCACGTGACTTCGCGTAAGCAGGGCAAGATAACGTCGCAGGTGGTAACCAGAAAACGGTGTATCAGATTGATACACCAAACCGGAGGAATAGAGAAACGTACTTATACAATGCCGCCGCCAGCACCAGTGACGGCGGGTCGCTCTTTGGCGACTGATTGGCGGTATTGAGAGTGTCGGTAGGTACCAACAGGGTCCACAGCACCGCCGTGTGACTGACGTGCCCGTTTCAAAATGGGGTCAACGTCAGTGCGGAACGCTTGCTTGAGTGTTTGTGTTGCCATCAGTGCATCATTGTTTTGCTGATACTCGGCCAGTGCCGCGCGATCAACCAACAATGCCTGCACGTAAGATCGCTGTACTTCAATAGCACTGGTCATGAGGCTTTCAATCGGGTCAGTGACGTTATGCGACTGATCCAGCATATAAGCCGGGTTAAAGGCACCACTGTGTTGTTGCTCGATATCAACCAATTCGTTAAACACCAAAAACAGTCGGTAGGGATCAATCGCGCCTGAGTCGAGATCGTCGTCACCGTATTTTGAGTCATTAAAATGAAAGCCACCGAGTTTGCCGAAGCGGGCGAGGCGGGAGACGATCATTTCAATATTGACGTTAGGCGCGTGGTGACCCAGATCAACGAGGCAACTGGCTTTGGGGCCGAGCTCATTGGCGATCAGGTAGTTGGTGCCCCAGTCCTGCACAATGGTGGAATAAAACGCAGGCTCATACATTTTGTGTTCGGTAAAGAGCCGCCA
>CALDUO010000048.1 GCA_937923745.1 uncultured Granulosicoccaceae bacterium | reverse complement strand
GCACCCAGTTTATCGGTAGTCCATTCGAAAACGGTGTGGCTATAGTAATCGAGACCACGCACCAATCGCGGATTTTTTACGTAACTGACACCTGCATTATCCAGCAACGCTTGCAACGTTTGAAAGTGTTCGGCAGACGCTGCGGACAGGTAATGATCCAGCGCCGGTGCACCGGACAGCATCTCGGCCATTGCCGGGTTTTTGGAATCAAGAATACGCAGCGGATTCGTCTCTAATCGACGCAAGCTGTCTTCATCGAGCAGTGACCGGTGCTCATTAAAATAGTTAACCAGCGCCTCGCGGTACGCTGCCCGGTCATCCATATCGCCCAGCGTATTGATCTCAAGCTGGACCACGTCACTGATACCAATAAGTTTCCAGAGCCGCGCACTGAGCAGTATCAGCTCGACTTCAATCGCAGGGCCAGACACGCCATAGACTTCAGCACCTACCTGATGAAACTGACGCTGGCGTCCTTTTTGGGGCCGCTCATAACGAAACATGGGACCGATGTACCACAACCGATTGGTCGTCTGATTTTGCGCCATGCTGTGCTGGATAGCGGCGCGGACGCAACTGGCGGTTGCCTCGGGCCGAAGACTCAAGCTGTCACCCTTGCGATCGGCAAAGGTGTACATCTCTTTTTCGACGATGTCGGTCACCTCACCGATGGAGCGATGAAACAAGGCACTGCGCTCGACCAGCGGCGTGCGCATCTCGGTGTAATCATACGCCTGCATCACGTGACGCACGGCTTCTTCGAGCGCATGCCAGACACCAATATCGGTGGGCAAAATATCGTTCATGCCGCGGATACTGGTGATGGTTTGGCTCATGTTGTTTGGATGTTTGGTTAAGGGGTTATTGCAGGCTTTGCAAAAATATTACAACGGTCTTGCCAGAATTTCGCCGGCTTCCCGTGATGTTGGAAAGCTGCTCAACAACCGCTGTGCCAGACTCTCGGCACCGGCAACATCACCTTGCTTTCGTTTGATATCGGAGCCGAGCAGCAAACTCTCGGCAGTCTCGCCGCTGTGCTCACGAAAGACCGACAGGTATGCATCTGACACCGTTACTCGCTCCTGTTCAAAGGTCAGCTGCGCCATGTGCAACAGCGCGGCCGGAAACCTCGGGTCAACCCGCAGGGCGTCCCGGAAAAAACTCTCGGCTTTTTTCAGGTCACCGGCTTCAAGCCAGCAAAGACCGGCATTATCAAGCGCAAATTCAGGGGTTTGATAATACGGGTTTTCTGCGGCAGTCTTAAATTGTCGTTCAGCGAGTGACACTTTATTGACCTGACACAGGTAGATCCCAAAGGCATTGCGATGATCCGCATTTTCAGGCTCGTATTTCACCGCGCGTTCAAAAAAGGGCTCGGCTTTTGACACTTCACCGGTGCGGTATAACAGTTGCCCATACCCGACATTGGCCAGTGCATTACGCCTGTCCTGACTTAACGCTTTTTCAAGTTTGGAGCGCGCGAGTTCCAACTGCCCACGTTGCAGGTATGTGGTACCAAGCTCGGCATTTACTGCGGCAGCGTCCTGCGCCTCGGTTAACGATCCGGGAGGACCGGGCACAGTGGCACACGCTGACAGCGCTAGTGTCAGCATCAGAATTGACAGGGCCGAACTTACACGGGCATTCATAATTGCTCTCCAAACCTTGGCTCTATAAAACGAACATGCCGGCGGCTTTTGTCTTCGATATCACCCGCCAGTTGTCCGCAGGCGGCATCGATATCGTCACCCCGAGTAGTACGACGCAGGGTTAACACACCCGCATCAGTCAGTATGGTTGAAAATCGCCGAATTGCATTGTTGCTTGAGCGTTTGTAGCCAGACTGCGGAAACGGGTTGAACGGTATCAGATTCACCTTGGCCGGAAAATCCCGCAATAATCCGACCAGTTCGTGAGCATGTTCGGGCAGATCATTAACACCCTGCAACATCACGTACTCAAACAGCACGTGTTTTTTGCGATCGCCACTGACGTACCGTTGGCAGGCAGCCATCAGTTCGCTAATGGGATACTTGATATTGATAGGCACCAGTTGGTCGCGTAATGCGTCGTTCGGTGCGTGAAGCGATACTGCCAGAGAGACATCAACACGATCGGTTAACCGATCCATCGCAGGCACGATGCCAGACGTGCTGACCGTCACCCGGCGTTTACTGAGGCCGTAGGCGAGGTCGTCCATCATCAGGTTCAGCGATGGCACGAGCGCGCCCAGATTGGCGAGTGGCTCGCCCATACCCATCATCACAACGTTGGTCACCCGTTGGTCCTGGCATTTGGGCAGCACAGCCAGCCGATTCACAGCCATGAACACCTGAACAATGATTTCGCCGGTGGTCAGATTTCGGTTAAAACCCTGCCGGCCGGTGGCACAAAAGGAACAGTCGAGGGCACAGCCAACCTGCGACGACACGCAAAGGGTTCCGCGCTCGGCCTCGGGAATATAAACCGTCTCGATGCTGTTGCCATCGTGCATCCGAAACAACCATTTGACCGTGCCGTCTGAGGAGACCTGCTCCAGCGCAACCTCAGGCAGGCTGATCACGGTTTGTTCGGCCAACTTCGCGCGGGACACCTTGGACAGGTCGGTCATGTCATCAAACGCGGTCACGCCACGCTGATAGATCCACTGCAGTAACTGACGCGCACGGTACGGCTTTTCGCCAAGGCTGACCATGTAATCGGTAAGCCCCTGGCGATCAAAATCAAGCAGGTTGACGCGTTCGTCAGTCACTGTGTGGTATCAGCTCTTGCACTGTTCACCAAGCTGGCCCGGAAAATGGCCCGGAAAATGGCCCGGGAAATGGCCCGGAAAATGGCTTGGATAATGGCCTGGGGAATAGCCCGGGCACTGGTCCGACTATTGGCCACCATTGGTCAGTGCTGGTGTTTTAGCGCGTGCGCGGGCAGACGCCTTCTGCACCGAAGAAAAACGCAATTTCGGTGGCAGCGGTGTCTGGGCCATCGGAACCGTGTACCGCATTTTCGTCAATGCTCTTCGCAAAGCGCTGGCGGATGGTGCCTTCGGCCGCTTCAGCCGGATTGGTTGCACCCATGACTTCACGGTGTTTGGCAATGGCGTTGTCGCCTTCAAGCACCTGAACCATCACCGGGCCTGAGGTCATGAAGGCCACAAGATCGTTGTAGAAGGGTCGCTCTTTGTGCACGGAATAAAACTCACCTGCCTGCTCTTTTGACAGGTGCATCATGCGAGCGGCAACCACGGTCAGACCCGCTTCTTCAAAACAGGTATAGATCTGGCCAATGACGTTCTTGGCAACAGCATCGGGTTTGATAATGGAAATGGTTTGTTCGACAGCCATGCAGCAACTCCGGTTAGTGTAGTAAACCGCCCATTGTAGCCTGCTTTTGGTTGTCTGTGGGATTTACGCTTTGTCGTTGAGTTTCAGGGTCTTAAAATCAATCGGCGTCGCAGAAGACGTGTCAAATTCAGCACCGGCCTCGACCCCTGCCCTGGCGATATCTTTGGCTGATTTGGCCGAGTTATACACGGCATGCATCGCACCCAGCGCGTAGGTGGCACCGGAGCCAACCGCCCAAAACTGGGTGAATTCGTACACTTCCCGCAGCGAGTACATCGCAAAAATACCTTTCTGACTGATAAAGACAGCATCCATCTGACTGGACTCGTACGGATCTTCATCAGAGTCTTTCGCGTTCAAAAAATACTTTTCTTTGAGCACCGGGTGTAACTTGAGCAGCGTATCGAACGCGTCGTCACGGGTACTGAAATCGACACCCATCGCCTCGTCACGAAACAAGCGCTCTGCAACAAGGGTGTGCGCAGCACTGCCGACAATGCCCATATGCGTCTTACCGAAAGATTGAATTTTACTGTTGTGCTTGTCCAGTGCGGATGGCAACCGGATATCGCCAAAGGTGGTCAGTGTGTCGGCCGCAATACAGGCCTGATTATTTTTTCTGGCAACAACGATAGTAGACATTGATTAGTAGTCAGTCTTTATAAATGGGTTGGGATGAATGACGCACGAGTCACGACGCCCCCCCGTAAAGCCACGGAGGGTCCGCCGTGCAACTCCGTGCGTGATTCGGGGGTGTATTGTGGCACCTGGTGTGGGTAAAAGCTGAGAAGTGGCCCGGCCCCGCCAGCCGTTAGCCGGAGTCATCGTTCAAAAGTGACAGCTGATTCGCAATATCATCGGCCCCCGGCTCCTTCTCCAGCCGCTCGATTACTTCACGAAACGCTGCAACGTCCTCAAAACTGCGATACACCGATGCAAAGCGGATATAGGCCACCTTATCGAGTTTTCGAAGCTCCTCCATGACCCATTCACCGACCTGCCGCGCATCAATTTCACGCTCACCGGCCACCAGCGCACGGTGCTTGATTCGGGCAACTGCCGCATCAATGAGCTCAATGCTGACCGGCCGCTTCTCCAGCGCTTTCTGAAAACCCGCCTGTAGCTTTTGCTCCGAGAACGGCTCACGGTTGCCCCGCATTTTGATGACACGCGGCAAATTGACCTCAGCCGTCTCGTAGGTAGTGAATCGTTCCTCGCACTCCAGACATTCGCGGCGACGCCGCACCTGGTCGCTATCTCCACCCAGTCGCGAATCAACCACTTTGGTATCGGTGGCGCCGCAAAACGGACAACGCATGTTGGCAAGTCTCCTGCTCTGGCCTGACGGACCGGAAAAACACCCAAGCATAACACGCCGCTGTCCCTTAAAACCTGTATCGCTGGCCTTATGCGTCGGCTGGCAGGGTATTTTGTGTTAAAGTCTCGGCCGATTTTACAGCTCGTTAATTGAGGACACCGTACTATGAAACAAGCCAAACGCATTGTGGTCACAGGTGCTGCGGGGCAGATCTGTTATTCCATGCTGTTCCGGATTGCCGCTGGCGAGATCTATGGCCCTGATCAGCCTGTCAGCCTTCATCTGCTCGAAATCACACCGGCGCTGCCACTGCTCAATGCAGTCAAGATGGAACTCGATGACTGTGCGTTTGAATTGCTGAATAACGTCGTCTGTACCGATGACCCGAAAAAAGCATTTGATGGCGTCGATGCAGCCTTGTTCGTTGGTGCCAAGCCACGTGGACCGGGCATGGAACGCAGTGACCTGATCACCGACAACGGCAAAATTTTCAGCAGCCTCGGCAAAACACTCAACGAGGTGGGTAGCCCGGATGTAAAAGTGTGCGTTGTGGGCAACCCGGCTAACACCAATGCGTACATTCTGAAAGCCAACGCACCCAACATCAATCCGCGCAACATCACAGCCCTGACCAGACTCGATCACAACCGTGCCATTTCTCAGTTGGCACAAAAGACCGGTCGCAAGATTGCGGATATCAAAAAAATGGTGATCTGGGGTAATCACTCAACCACGCAGGTGCCTGACATCTCTTATGCACTGGCTGGTGACACCGCTGCGGCAGATCTGGTCGAGCAAAGCTGGGCACAAGAGGAATTTATTCCGACCGTGGCCAAGCGTGGAGCTGCAGTGATTGATGCACGTGGCAGTTCCAGCGCGGCATCTGCAGCAAACGGCGTGATTGATCACATGGCAAGCTGGGTAAACGGCACACCGGACGGCGACTGGGTTAGCATGGCAGTGCCCAGCGACGGCAGTTACGGTATTGATGAGGGCCTGATCTATTCATTCCCGGTCACCTGCAAAGACGGCGACTACACGATCGTCAAAGATCTCGATGTCAGCGACTTCATCAAAGGCAAGATGATGGCAAGTCAAGCTGAGCTGAACGAAGAACGGGAAACCGTCAAAGACCTGATGCCGAGTTAAGCTGACTCGGATGATCAAACCGACGGGCCAGCAGTGCCCGTCGGGTTTTCTACACGTCGGGTTTTCTACACGTCGGGTATTTACACGTTCGGTGTTTTTACACGTTCGGTGTTTTTACACGCTTTGTGTGTTTACCTGATTGGTGTGTTTACCGACTTGATGTAATTACGCGTGAGATGTGTTTAACGGTGATAACGCATGCTCGGTGATCCGCCGCTTTTTTGGGTGAGCCATTTGCCCAAACTCGCTTGCCCGCTTATCTCTGCAATCCCATGCTGCGTTGACGATGGTTTCGCGTATCACTGTGTACCTCAAAGCGCATTGGAAGCTGGCCTTGTAAACAACACTGGAGATAAACAACACTGGAGAATTTTCTCGCGATTGTTTTATCGGCCCTTGATCAATCCTGTCATCCGGTACCCGAGCAATACCAACAATACCGCGAGATACACCAGAGGCTCAAGCTGGTCGCCTTTGGCCAACCATACGTAGTGCAGTACACCTGCGACACCTACCAAGTAGGCTGTACGATGCAGCACTTTCCATCGCTTGCCCAATTTGTTCATCATATATTTGTTCGAGGTTACCGTCAGCGGCACCATAATCAAGAACGCAACGAACCCTGCCGTGATGAAGGGACGCTTGAGTATGTCCTCGAAAATATAGGTGAGGTTCATCGATTGATCGAGCACCACGTAAGCCAACAGATGCACAACGACATAGAAAAACGCGAACAGTCCGACCATGCGACGCAGCTTGATCGGCCAAATGGATTTAAACAGTTGCGCCATGGGAGTCATGGCCAGCGACAACAGTACAAAACGCAAACTCCATTCGCCGGTTTGTTTCTCAATAGCCTCGATGGGATTAGGCCCTGCGGTGCCATTAACAACCGACCAAATAACCGCGCAAAGTGGGATCAGGGACGCGGTGAAAACGGCCGGTTTAATCCACCAGCCGGGTTTCACGGAAGCCCTTTGTTTGTCGGTAACAGATACTGTTGTACTCATAGTCATACACGGTCAGATGCCGCATACCGCAGTCAGTTCAGATATTTCTGTTAAGCGTTAGAAATATTTAGCGAGATCCATGTCACTGTATAGACTGCCGACCTCATCGGCGTATCCATTAAACATCAGTGTGTCGACTTTAGCAGTAAACAGTGCCGACAGCCCGCCTGCAGCCTCACCGGTGAGCTTGCGCTCACGGGCCTGACTCCAGCGAGGATGATTAACCTGTGGATTCACGTTGGAGAAGAAGCCGTACTCGTGCGGCGCACTGAGGTTCCAGCTGGTGGGCGGCTGCTCTTCGGTAAACGTGATCTTCACAATAGATTTAATGCCTTTAAAGCCGTATTTCCACGGCACAATCAGCCGCATCGGGGCACCGTTTTGTGCGGGTATCTCTTCCCCGTACATGCCAGTTGCGATCATTGCCAACGGGTGCATCGCTTCATCGATGCGAAGCCCTTCCACATAGGGCCATTCAAGTACACGACTACGCTGGCCTTCCAGACGATCGGGGTCATATAGCGTGGTAAACGCAACATATTTTGCATTGCCGTTTGGCTCAAAACGCTTGAGCAAATCACCAAGCGCAAAACCATTCCACGGCACCACCATCGACCAGGCTTCAACGCAGCGGTGTCGGTAGATGCGTTCCTCGATGGCATGTGGCTTCAGGATATCTTCAAGATTGAACGTGCCTGGCTTGCTGCATTCACCGTCAACCTGTACGGTCCATGGCTCGGTTTTCAGCCAGTTTTGGTTTTTGGCCGGGTCGCCTTTATTTAAACCCAACTCATAAAAATTGTTGTAGGTCGTTGCCGTCTCCTTCAGCGTCTGCTCTTCGTCAATGCTGTACGGGCTTTTAATAATGGGCCCCTGAAGAGGCGTGCCAGCCTGCGCTTGGGAGACACCACCTGCAATACTGCCAGTGAGCCCCAGGGCTGCTGCCTGTTTGATAAAGCTCCTGCGTTGACGGAAAACCGCTTTGTCTGTAACCTCGGTTTCCCTGATTTTTGCCGAGTAAATGGTGCGTTTGCGCATGGTTCAGAATTCTCCGGTTAACGTCAACTTTCTAACGACATAAACAAAAATATGTCAGGCAATAATAAAGCGGGTAACTGCGTGTTGGGCACTGGCACCCCAAATGGTGACCCTGGTAGCGTCCCCGGTAGCGTCTCAAGTAGCGTCGTACCAGAAGATACGATAACGGACGACACAATAACAGACGAGCTGTTGTCTGATTACGCGTTATCTGAAAACACGCGCCCCGGTAATGAGCAGTATCAGCGATCTGCGCAACCCGAATCATCGCTCAATATCGGTCGCGACGCCAATAACAATGCCGGTATCGATACTAACGTCGATACTTTTAAAAACGATATCGATCAAAGCGATATAAGTGACGAGACATTCGACGACACGTATTTTCGGGCAACAGCCCAGCCGCCGTCCTCGACCACCGCTGACCTCATAGCGCTACACTCAGCGCATCTGGCAAACCAGTTGGCAGCGCAGCGGACCACAAGACCGAGCGCTTCAGATTCGACAGACGCCCCACCGCCCCCAAACCCCTCTATTGGAGCGGCAGTTACTAACCTCAGTGCACGCACACGAAACGAGCTGGTGGCGTGTTGTCATTCATTGGCCAAAGCCGGCTTCGCCGACACGCCTCTTGAGGTGATTAATCAGCACATTTTCGCGGCCAGACGCTGGCACCAGAGTCTGGTGGAGCTCATGCGCGACACCGAATGCCGACGTTTCTACCCGGAGGGACTACCCTCTGTGCAAAACCTGCACCGCCTTGCCGTTTTTCACAATAAACCAGTGAGACCACCAAAACGGTTCATTTGTTCCGTCCACGCGCCTCACGCCCGCAAACGCGCACCTCACGTGTTTCGTGAAGCGTTCTCTACCTCTCAAATTTTGCAGCAAAAGCTGGCCACTTTTAGCAGTACGTTCGATATCAGCGCGTTGCTTAAGACCGATATCCCAATAACGCTTGCGCACCTGACAGACCTGCACTTAAAAGACGGAGGCTGGCTGAACCGTCTGCCGGTCAAGGCAAAATTGGCGCGGCGAGCGCTGGCACCCTTACTTCATCACCCGGATCAGCATCCGGAGCAAGACGACACGGCCCGCTTGATCGGCATACTCGAAGAGTGCGAACGTTTCGCACACCACGCCCATTACCGGCAAATGCTGGGCGACCTCTTTACCGGTGTCACCACGCATTGGCAAAGCCTGAACCAG
>CALDUO010000047.1 GCA_937923745.1 uncultured Granulosicoccaceae bacterium | reverse complement strand
TCAGGTCACAGCGTTTAGCGCCTCAGACTTTGGACGCTCGCTAACCAGTAATGGCGACGGAACTGATCATGGTTGGGGCAACCATCATCTTGTCATGGGCGGTGCGGTTAACGGAGGTGATGTCTATGGCACACTACCGCGTATGTCTATCGACGGGCCCGATTCTGTCAGAACCGGCCGCGTAGTACCCAGCCTGTCAGCGTCGCAGTACGCATCAACACTACTGTCATGGATTGGTCTTGAACAAAATCAAGTACGTGAGGTACTGCCGGACCTGAATAATTTTTCGGTGCAAGACCTGGGCTTCTTAAAGGCCTGAGGGTTTTGTGGTCGCTTGCCCACAGCAGCGGTGGAACTGGCACTGGCGGAGAATACCCGCGCACGATGGTTCCCGCTGCTTACGAGTGCTTACAAGTTAAAGGAGCTAGTGTGATTGAGCACTTCAATACAGCTGACTGATCCAGGCAGCTGTGTCGCACATAAGCATTGTGTCACGCGGCCCTCGTGAATTGACGCAAATGTATAACTCACGATTGATAGCAACTGTCATCGTGTTGAATCACTGCGGCATCCTTATATTGATTCAATGGTTTTCGAAAAGCCGCATCCCGGATAACAGCACCCCAAATCACCGACCATTGCACCCGCTCACCACCGCGTTATACTCGTGACACATCACTAGCTTGACGCAACCCTATGTCCGACTTACCGCAGCGCATCATTATCACCGAAGAGGGTCCTCGCGAGGGTTTTCAAATTGAACCTGGCCCTATCCGTACTGAAGACAAAATTCGGTTTATAGATTTACTGTCAAACACCGGTCTGTCGCGGATACAGGTCTGCTCGTTTGTATCACCGCGACTGGTGCCCGGGTGGGCCGATGCCGATGCAGTGGTGGCGGGCTTTACGCCGAACGACTCAGTGGATTACACAGCACTCTGGTTTAACCAGCGTGGTATTGATCGGGCGCTAACGTTTCAGAACAAACTAACCCTGGAAGGCTCTGTACACCTGTCAGCGTCCGAGCCTTTTTCAATCTCCAACCTGAACCGCGATCGCGCGACCAATCTCGAAAAAATGCGTGAACAAACCAAAGCGCACGTCAGCGCCGACATTCCTACCCACCACATTACGCTGATGGCAGCTTTCGGGTGTAACTTTGCCGGTGACATCTCGCCCGAGCAAGTGGTTGCAACAGTGCGCGATGGCGTTGACGCCGGTCTGGCGGCAGGCACGTCGATCACCAGCGTATCGTTGTGTGACACCATGGGTTGGGCAAACCCCTCACTGATTCAGCGGGTTATCGGTGCTGTTCGTGATGCGTTTCCAACGCTACAGGTCGAGCTGCATCTGCACGATACCCGCGGGCTTGGCATCGCCAACGCGCATGCTGGACTGCAACTGGGCGTGACTCATTTTGATACTGCAGCTGGTGGACTCGGCGGCTGTCCGTTTGCCAAACACAAAGGGGCGCCCGGCAATATTGCCACTGAAGAGCTGGTCTTGTTGGCCGAAGAGCTCGGTATTCACACCGGCGTTGATTTGGACGCGCTCATTGATGCCGGCCAGTTTGCCGAATCTATCGTGGGTCATACACTGCCCAGCGCGACACTCAAAGGCGGCAGCCTGAACTCACTTCGTCAGAACGTCTCATGAACAACCCGACACCGCTGGCCGGTGTCACCGTTCTTGAGTTCAGTCATACCATTATGGGTCCATGCGCCGGACTCGTGCTGGCCGATCTTGGTGCTCGCGTGATCAAAATAGAGCCGGCACCCGATGGCGACCGGACCCGACAACTACCGGGTTTTGCGGCCGGTTTTTTCGCAACCTTTAACCGAAACAAGCAGAGCCTCGCGGTTGACCTGAAGACCGATGACGGCAAAAAGATCATTCACGCACTCACCGCGGAGGCCGATGTTGTCATCGAGAATTATGGCCCCGGCACCATGGAAAGACTGGGTTGTGGCTGGGAGACCCTGCGGGCACTCAACCCCCGACTGGTTTATCTGGCACTCAAAGGATTTTTACACGGCCCGTGGGAGAACCGGCCTGCACTCGACGAGGTGGTGCAGTTTCAGAGCGGACTCGCCTACATGACCGGACCGGAAGGACAACCATTGCGCGCTGGCGCATCTGTTGTGGATATTCTGGGAGCTGTGTTCGGCTGCACCGGGGTACTCGCAGCACTACGTGAGCGAGACACTACCGGCATCGGCCAACGGGTAGGCAGCGCATTATTTGAATCAGCCGCTTTTATGATGGCATCACACATGGCCGGCGGTGTCACCACGGGTCAGACCATACCACCAATGACGGCACGTAAAGGCGCTTGGGGCGTCTACGACGTATTTCGTACCCGGGAGGGAAAACAGCTCTTTATCGGAGTGACCAGCGATAAACAATGGACCCGCTTCTGCAAACACTTTGCGTTTGAGGATCTGGCAGCTGACAAGAGCATCGCAAACAACGCACAGCGGGTGACCGAGCGCGACACCTTGATACCCAAACTCAATCAGCGCATAGCCACGCTCGCTTATGACGACGCCGTCCGCTGTTGCGAGGAAGCCGACGTATCATGGGCGCCGGTGGCACGGCCCGAAGACCTGTACGACTGCGAACAGTTACTGCCTCGGGGCCTACTCGACATTATCATTCAGAGCGACGGTAATCGTCCCGATTTACAGGCATTGCTGCCGGGGTTACCGTTAGAGTTTGGTCCCGAGCGGGAACGCACACGCGTGGTCACCCAGCCACCGCTGACAGGCCAGCACACCACCGAGATTTTGTCAGAGTTTGGGTTTGAACCGCAGCAGATACACCAGTGGCTTCAAACCCGAACTGTGCTCGAGACCTCCGGTTAGTCTGACGCCCCGTGCCAACCCCAGAATTAATCCCCGTTATAATCCCCGTAATAATCCCAGAATTAATCGCCGAATCAATCGCCATAAACAAGGTAAGACAAGCTTAGTCCAGTAAATCCTGCGTCACGCAAACCGTGCAAAATTCGTCAGCAAGACTAGCGACATTCACCCGAAACACCGCTTCCGCTGAAATGCTCTCCCCGTTAATATCTTGTTTATCGTGGGACGCCGTGGCATCGGCGACCAGCGTCACCTGAAACCCCAGATTGGCGGCCATCCGCACCGAAGTAGAAACACAATGCTCGGCGGTAAGACCGACCACGACAAGGTTATTCATAGAGCGCTCTGTTAACCACGCTTCAAGACCAGTTCCTATAAACGCACTATTCACCGACTTGATAAAGCACGGTTCTGTCGGCAACGGCTGCGCTTCAGGTTTGACCGCAACGCCTGCATGAGTTGGATGCAACGGTGACGCTACACTGGAGGAATGGTGATGCACGTGCACGACCGGCCATTCTGCACTGCGCCAACGACTCAGTAACAAGGCAATATTTTTTTCAGCGTGCGGATTATTACGCCGCCCGAAATGGGGATTATCCAGCCCTTGTTGTACATCGATAACAACAAGTGCCGTTTTATTTTCCGATTGCGTCACTACTCTGCAGCATTGCTAAGTGCATCAACCAACGACTGCTCGTATTGCGCTTTATTGGTCTGGTTAAAGCCAACATGGCTCGACACGACTTCGCCTTGGCGGTTGATCACATACGCACTTGGCATACCCCGAACGCCAAACACTTTTACGAGTGCACCTTCGGGGTCGTACGCGATCGTGAAGTCTGCAGGGACCTCGTCCAGAAATCGAAGCGCATCGTTTTTAAAACGATCAAGACTGACACCGACAACCGCCAAGCCCTTGTCTTTATATTTTGCCTCCATCTCGTTCATCCATGGAAACGACTGACGACACGGGCCACACCAGGACGCCCAGAAATCAACATACACCACCTGACCTCTGAAAGACTCAAGCGATAGTTCGCCATCATCGGTTAGAAAGCTGAATTCAGGCAGCGCTGCACCCGTCGAACCATCAGCCGATTTTCCGGACAAATCGCCCGCATACGTCCATGCCGTTGCACCCAATACTGCAATCATCATCAGGCACGCCAAAAACGATCGAGTATGGGAGACAGCCCAGAGGCCACACCGCTGTAATTTACGACGCACAATACTGAACACGACGGGATCCTCTCTGATTACTGTTGACCGGAAACTTCTGTCATCAGACACGGTAGACACCACAACTGAACGAAAATTTCATGGCACCAATTCGTGATGCCCGGTGGTCTCGCGACAATCGGTTGTCGTGGTAAACTGCCCAATGAGTTACAGGTGTTGATCATACCTCATCCAATCATCTATAACGCCACCGGGCAACCCCGGCAAACCTACAGTATCTGTGTGACCTATGACCCTTGAAGCACTCTATTCTCTTGACGGCAAGATAGCGTTGGTGACTGGCGCAACCTCTGGTATTGGTCAACAACAGGCACTTGCGTTGGCAGCTGCCGGTGCTGGTGTGGTCGCAGTCGGGCGACGCCAAGACCGCTTGGATGCCCTCGCCTCTCATGCGCAAGAGCAGAACCTGTCACTTAAAACACTGGCAGCTGACGTCGCTGATCATCATCAGGTTGAACAGGTTGCAGCTGACGCCATAGCGCTTTTTGGTCAAGTAGACATTCTGGTAAATGCAGCAGGCGTCAACTTACGCCAAAGTGTCGATGACATCACACCTGAAAGCTGGGATCAAACCCTCAATCTCAACCTGGCCACACCGTTTTTCCTGGCACGCGCCTGCGTTAACGATATGAAAAAGCGTGGCTTCGGACGCATCCTGAATATTGCATCGCTTCAGTCCACCCGTGCTTTCCCCAACGGGCTCCCATACGGCGCATCCAAAGGCGGTATCACCCAGCTAACCCGCGCGATGTCAGAAGCATGGTCATCGTTTGGCATTAACGCCAATGCGATAGCCCCCGGGTTTTTTCCAACCGAGCTGACAGCACCGGTATTTGGCGATGACACACTGGCAGAACGTATGGCAGCACAAACCACCATAGGCCGTAACGGTCAACTTGATGACCTCGATGGCGTTACCGTATTTTTGTGCTCGCACGCGTCCGGTTACATTACCGGCCAAACACTGGCCATCGATGGCGGGTTTACCGCCAAGTGAGAAAACTATGAAAGCCCTTGTCTATACCGGAACGCAAACAATGGCGTTTCGTGATGAACCCGAACCTGTCGCCAAGGGCGACGATGTGCTTGTTAGGGTTGAAGCCGCCGGTATTTGTGGCTCTGATATGCACGCATGGCATGGTCACGACGAGCGCCGTGTGCCGCCTCTGATACTGGGCCATGAAGCGGCTGGCATTGTGCAAAACGGGCGCTACGAAGGCCAACGTATGGCCATTAACCCGCTCATTACCTGCGGTTTGTGTAACGACTGCCTTGGTGGCAGAACCAACCTGTGTGCATCACGCGACATCATCGGTATGCGATTGGCAGGCGCTTTTGCAGGCTACGTGACCATACCCGAACGTAACTTGATTGCACTGCCCGACAACACCGATGCGGTTGTTGCCAGCCTGATGGAACCGACGGCAGTTTCGTTACACGCAGTGATTCTGGCCGAAAAGATACTGAGCCGGCCAATTTCCGAATGTCGCACACTGGTGATCGGCGGTGGTGCCATTGGCCTGCTCGCGGCACTGGTGCTGGCCAGCAAAGGAGCAGCACATATTGCTCTGGCCGAAACCAGCGCACCACGGCGCGATACGGTGGCAGCAACCGGTTGCTGTGATGTGTTCGACCCACTGGGTGACAACTGTCCCGACAAGGGCAGCTTTGAACTCGTCATTGACGCCGTTGGCACTGGTCCAACCCGGGCTGCATCCAGCGAGTATGTCCGTCAGGGTGGTGTCATCTCCCACATTGGTCTCCAGGACAACGAGCCAGGTCTCGACACACGGCGACTGACACTCCAGGAAATCACCTTCATCGGCAACTATACTTACTCGGAACTGGATCTTCGAGCCGCGCTGAATGGTTTGGCTGCGGGTGCTTTCGGATCGCTGGACTGGGTAGAGAGCCGACCGTTGGCTGAGGGCGCCGAGGCGTTTCAGGGTATTCACGAAGGCACGGAGCGATCACCGAAGATTGTGCTGCTGCCCTGACCTACAACAGCGGGCAATGAACCAAGGAATCAAGTGCAACCATGAAAGTACTACTGACGCTTTTGCTTGTCGGTTTCTCAACACTGAGTGTTGCGGAATACGAGTGCGTCCTCAACAATGAGGTCAGGTACATCCGGATGGACTACCCGGGGGTTGATAACCTCTGTGAAGTCAGTGTGACCACACAGGACAACCAGCGCGA
>CALDUO010000046.1 GCA_937923745.1 uncultured Granulosicoccaceae bacterium | reverse complement strand
AATCGGTGGTAAACAGGTGGCGGTGAACAGTTGATAGCGTACAGTTGATAGCGAACAGGAAACAGTGTGCAGGTTTCATCAATGCGTCAGAAAAAACTGATATTCCCAATTAAAGTCCGGTGTCTTGTTTATACTGTTTTTGTCTTCGTGAATAAAATAGGCTAGATCCCATGAATAGCCGCATGAATAGCCGCATGAACGAACTGTATCATCGCTTCACCACGGCGGCGCTGAATCTGGTGCAACCCTACGCATCGACCAACCAGCCACCCTCCGGCAACGCATGGCGATATATCAGATCGCACGAACCACCCATCCGCCGTGCATTACTGTTAAGTCTGTGTGTCACGATACTGGCCGCCAGCATTGAAGTCTGGCTAATCAGTTATGCAGGGACACTGATCGATACCTTGGCCCAGACGCCTCGTGAAACCATATTGCAGGTGCATGGGTTTGAGCTTGGTGTGGCGGCACTCATACTATTGTTGTTCAGGCCTCTGTCACAATTGTGTCGGCATGCCGTGAATGATATCGGTCTTAACTGCAATGTGGCGACGTTGGTACGGTGGCGGGCACACGACCATTTGTCCAGTCAGTCCGTTGGTTGGTTTCAGGAAGATTTAACCGGTCGCACAGCAACGAGGCTTGTGGATATCGGTAACCACGTGTCTGATATTTATTATCAGTGGCTTAACGCGATGGCGTTTGGTTTGGTGTACATGGTGGGCATCGTCATGCTGATGTCAGACACTGACCCCAGACTGGCGCTGCCGCTGTTTGCGTGGTTAGTGCTCTATATTGTGGTGATGGCTCTGTTTATTCCGAGAATGGTCAAAGCCCAGCAGGCGTTTCAGGGAGCAAAATCAGCACTGACTGGCACCGTAGTAGACAGCTTTTCCAATATCGATACGTTGAAGTTGTTTTCGGATCGGGACGCGATGGTGAGTGAGCATCGTGAGAAGCTTGAAAACACACGCATTGCATTATTCAGAACCAGGCAGATTGGTGTTTCACTCAGAACAATTTTGACCACTCTCGAAGGGATTATGATGGTCGGGTTTGTCGGTTATGGCCTGTGGCTATGGACACAAGAGGCCGCCACAATCGGACTCATTGGAGCTGCGATAGCACTGAGTTTACGCATCACGACCATGGCCGAATGGATCTTCGACTCCGTGTGGTGGATATTTTTACGCGTTGGCAGTTTACGCGAAGCGCTCAAGACCGTGGCACAACCGCTCGCAATACCCCTAAAGCCAGATGCGGCCCCGCTACAGGTGAGTGGCGGCGAAATTACCTTGGCTGAGGTTACCCATCATTACGGGATGCAGCGCGGCGGGTTAAACGGTATCTCCTTGCAGGTTAAGCCTGGTGAGAAAGTGGGTATTGTCGGGCGTTCGGGTGCAGGCAAGTCGACCTTGGTTAACCTGATCCTCAGATTTTACGAGGCAGAGCGAGGCAGCATTTGCATAGACGGACAAAATATCCGCGACGTAGATCAGGACAGTTTGCGCCAGTCGATCGGTATGGTGAGTCAGCAAGCGGCACTCTTGAACCGGTCGGTGCGTGACAATATTGCGCTGGGCCACAACGATCTTACGCAGGAACAAATTGAGGCTGCTGCGATCGAAGCCCGTGCACATGAGTTCATCCTGTCGCTCAAAGACGCCCAAGGCAGAGCCGGCTACGACGCGCACGTTGGCGAGCGGGGCATTAAGCTGTCGGGGGGACAACGCCAGCGTATCGCACTGGCTCGCGTCATCCTCAAAGGCGCGCCCATATTGATCCTGGATGAGGCGACCAGCGCACTCGATAGCGAGGTGGAGGCCGAGATTCAGTTAGCGCTGAATGACGTTATGCGCGGAAAGACCGTCATTGCCATTGCGCACCGGTTGTCAACCATAGCGAAAATGGATCGGATACTGGTGCTGGACGAGGGTCAAATTGCAGAAGAGGGGCCGCATGACAAGCTGCTCGCGTCTCAAGGGCTCTACGCGTCTTTCTGGCATCGTCAGTCCGGTGGGTTTATCGGTGTAGAGCCACAGGGCGACAGCGATATCGGCGGTACAGTGTCCGACTAACTCTCCCGTGCTTGTTGGTGGTTCTCGACTGACTCTGTTGTGGGGCAGACTCTGTTGTGGGGCTGACTCTGTTGTGGGGTTACTCTGTTATTAAGTCTTTTTCTGAGAATGCCTGAGTTGGGATGTGCCGAAAGCGATATACTAACCTGTACACCAACTGTTCAATGAACGTGGAGCAAGAATGCCTGCCGAAAAACCAACCATTATCTACACCTACACCGACGAAGCGCCGCAGCTTGCGACGATGTCACTGCTCCCGATTCTGCGTAAGTTCGCATCGGCTGCCGATATCGACGTTGAGTTACGCGATATATCGTTGGCGGCTCGTGTGCTGGCAGAATTTCCCGACCATCTCAGCGAAGCGCAGCAAATGCCTGATCACCTCGCTGAGTTGGGTCAATTGACCCAAGATGCCTCCACCAATATTGTCAAACTTCCCAATATCAGCGCCTCCGTGCAGCAGTTGCAGGCCACCATTGCCGAATTACAGGCAAAAGGTTTTGGCATCCCCGATTACCCATCTGACCCCCAGAGCGACGATGAACACAAACTACAACGTCGGTTCAGTAAAGTATTGGGCAGTGCGGTAAACCCGGTATTGCGTGAGGGTAACTCAGACCGACGTGCTCCCAAAGCAGTTAAAAACTACGCCAAAAAACATCCGCACAGTATGGGTGAGTGGAAGCAATGGTCACGGACTCATGTCTCACACATGCACACCGGCGACTTCTATCACGGTGAGCAATCGATGACACTGGATCGCGCCAGAAACGTCAAGATGGAACACTACGCTGATGACGGCAGCACAACCGTACTGAAAACGGATATTGCCTTACAGGACAAAGAAGTCATTGACCTGATGTTCATGAGTAAACAGGCGTTGTGTGATTTCTATGAGCGGGAAATGGAAGACTGTCGTGAGTCGGGCATTTTGTTTTCGTTGCATGTAAAAGCCACCATGATGAAAGTATCCCACCCCATCGTGTTTGGTCATGCCATCAAAATCTACTACAAAGAAGCGTTCGATAAACACGGCGACTATTTCGATCAGCTTGGCATCAACGTTAACAATGGTATGGCCACACTCTACGAGAAAATCGCAGAGCTGCCCGCATCTATTCGTGAAGAAATTGAACATGACCTGCACGCCTGTAAAGTGCGTCGCCCCCGACTGGCCATGGTAGATTCAGACAAGGGCATTACCAATTTTCATTCGCCCAGTGATGTCATTGTAGACGCATCCATGCCAGCGATGATCCGTTCAGGCGGACAGATGTGGGGCGGGGACGGTAATTTGTATGACTGCAAAGCGGTTATTCCGGAGTCAACGTTTGCCCGTATCTATCAAGAGATCATTAATTTTTGCAAATGGCACGGTAACTTTGATCCGGCCACCATGGGTACTGTGCCAAATGTTGGCCTGATGGCGCAAAAAGCGGAAGAGTATGGTTCTCATGACAAAACCTTCGAGATTCCGTCTCCAGGCACAGTCAAGATAGTAGATATCGATACAGACGAAGTGCTGCTGGAGCGTTATGTCGATGGCGGCGATATTCTTCGTATGTGTCAGGTCAAAGACGGACCGATACGCGATTGGGTAAAACTGGCCGTGAAACGTGCACGTGAATCACAAACACCGGTTGTCTTTTGGCTCGACCCGTACCGGCCCCATGAAAATGAGCTGATTAAAAAAGTCCAGACATACCTCAAAGACCATGACATTGAGGGTTTGGACATTCAGATCATGTCACAGGTGCGCGCCATGCGTTATACCCTGGAACGCGTCGCACGTGGTCTCGATACTATTTCTGCCACCGGTAATATTTTGCGTGACTATCTGACCGATCTATTTCCGATTCTGGAACTGGGCACCAGTGCAAAAATGTTGTCTATCGTGCCGTTGATGGCTGGTGGCAGTTTGTTTGAAACCGGTGCAGGCGGTTCGGCACCTAAACATGTACAGCAGTTACTCGAAGAAAACCATCTGCGCTGGGACTCGTTAGGCGAATTTTTAGCGCTGGCGGTTTCTATCGAAGAGCTGGGCCGAAAGAACGGTAATGGTAAGGCAGAAATACTGGCAACCGCACTTGATGCTGCGACGGGCCGGTTACTGGAGAACGACAAGTCGCCCAAGCGTAAAGTCGGGCAGCTCGACAACCGTGGTAGCCACTTCTACCTGAGTTTGTATTGGGCTGAAGAGCTTGCAAATCAAACAGACGACACCGATCTTGCGAGTCAGTTCAAACCCCTCTACGAGCAGTTAAGCGAACACGAGGCAGTTATCATGGAAGAGCTGAATGCAGTTCAGGGTCAGCCCGTTGATGTGGGTGGTTATTATTATGTTGATCGTGAACTGTGCGAACAGGTTATGCGACCGAGCACCACGTTTAACACTATCATCGGGTAGACAATACGCTTCGGTCAGTCACTGCCTTCCGCCATCGGCAGGCAGTGTTGCTGTTACCTTTTCATGCATACAGTAACCAGCGCGGTCCTGCTGTATTCGCTACGTTTTATAAAATTGCCCGATACTCTGCGAGTCGACATTCTGCCAGTCGATACCATGCCATTCGACGCCATGTTGGCCCGGCCCAATGTGAGCCATGCCAATGTAAGCCATGCCAAATAACCTGGCCTGAGATCTCTGCCGGCAAATTCTGCCAAAAAACTCCAGTCCCAAAAAATCTTGCCTCAAAAACCAGCCCACAAAACCTGCCTACAAAACCGGGCCACAAAAACCCCGTCTGCCCACTTGTCCCGAAAACTGTTTGACGTGCTTTTATTGAAAACCGGCTAGCCTCGAGTAACAGGTGGCCGTTGCGTGCCCGAAAAAGAGCAGGCGTGTGTTGCAATCAAATAGGAGGTTGGTTCGTTACGACCCGATGAAACTACAACTATTAGCGGGTATTACAGCGCCTGGTCTCTTTGATTCCATGCAGTTTTGGGCCAAAAAATCGCGAACGGTCGCTGCTGTGGCTGCATTCGCACTGTTGTGTGTAACTGCGTTGAGCCATGCCAGCGGTACGGAGACAGACAAAAGCGATACCATCATAGCGCTCAACGCATCTGCGGAGCTGAGCGACACCTTGATGCAGGCCTTTGACGCGATGGGGCCGGACTATAAACCGCGCACCGAGCATTTCACCACTGACGGTACTCCCGCGTATCTAAACCGGCTTATCCTTGAAGACTCCCCGTACCTGTTGCAGCATGCGCATAACCCGGTAAATTGGTATCCGTGGGGTGAAGAGGCGTTTGCGGTCGCCAAAGCGCAAAATAAACCGGTATTCCTGTCTATTGGGTATGCGACCTGTCATTGGTGCCACGTCATGGAGCGGGAGAGTTTTGAGCATGAGGGTACCGCAGCATTAATAAACGAGCACTTTATCGCGATCAAGGTTGATCGTGAGCAACGTCCGGACGTCGATGCAACCTATATGACCGCAGTGCAGATGCTTACCGGCAGTGGTGGTTGGCCTATGTCGAGTTTTCTGACAACCGATGCCAAGCCCTTTTATGCCGGGACCTATTGGCCGCGAGATCAGTTTGAGTTATTGCTGTCAGAAATTCCGGTGGTGTGGAAAGAGCAGCCCGGTGAGGTTCAAACTCGCGCTGACCAGGTGGCGTCAGCGCTACAAAAATCCAATGAGTTGCACAGTGCCGCAACCGATATTGGTTATACCGAAATTGAACGCGCGGTGGAGCGGCTCAAATCAGCCCATGATGATCAACAGGGTGGGTTTGGTCCGGCGCCAAAATTCCCGAACGAGCCTTCATTGTTTTTATTGCTGGAGCAAGCAAGACAACGCAGTGATGAGCGATTGCTTGAGGTGATTGACATTACCCTGAGTCGCATGGACGCCGGTGGTATCCATGATCAGGTGGGCGGCGGTTTTCATCGCTACAGTGTGGACAACCTTTGGTTGGTGCCGCACTTTGAAAAAATGCTCTACAACCAAGCGGCACTGTCGCGTATATATGCGCAAGGGTGGGCAGCCACCAATAATCCCATGCACCGTCGTACCGCAGAGCGGGCACTTGATTACGTCTTGCGTGAAATGACGTCTCCCGAGGGTGTTTTTTATTCGGCTACCGATGCAGACTCCGACGGTGGTGAAGGCCGGTTTTTTGTCTGGACACCCGAGACGCTGACCGAGGTGCTGGGGGAGAAAGAGGCGGCGACTGCGATGCAGGTCTGGAACGTCACTGCCGACGGTAACTTTGGGCGCAGCAGTATTTTGCACCTCGATGACACGCTGGAGGCGATTGCCGAGCGTGCAGGGTTTGCATCTGTCGATGCACTGAATCAACAGCGTGATGCTTGGTCGCAGCAGCTACTGACTGCAAGACAATCGCGTGAACACCCGTTGCGCGACGACAAAATTATCACCGCCTGGAATGGCATGATGATTACGGCATTAGCTGAGGTCGGTCTGTTACTCAACAACCCGGCATATCTTGATGCTGCGGTGCGTGCCGCGACGGTGATTTGGACACAAAACCGGGATGATGCCGGTCAGCTCAAGCGTGCGTACTACAACGGAACCGCATCCGTTCGGGCAACGCAGTCTGATTACGCGTTTTTGGCAGAGGCCTTTTTGTCAGTGTTTGATGTGACCGGTGATGCGCAATGGCTGGAACGTAGCCAACAGCTTGTCAACACCATGGACGCGCTGTTTCTCGACCCGGCTGAGGGCGGTTATTTTATGGGGTCACAGGTGGTGGGTGGTGCCGCGCTGCCGGTGCGATCAAAAGAACGGTTTGATAACGCTGTGCCGTCGGGTAATTCAGTGGCGCTGCGGGTGCTGACCCGGTTGTATCACCGCACTGGAGACGAAACCTATCGTGATGCTGCCGATGCGCTGTTAACTACGTTCTCCGGGCCGCTGAATCAATACGCCGGTGGCTTTGACTATCTGCTGGCGAGTACCAGTGAGTTGCTCAACGGTGAAACCGGCGAAGTGAGATACAGCGCACGCGGTAATGTGCAGGCTCGAACAGTGATGACGACACAGGCGACCGCGGCCATCACGCTGCAGGTAAGGCCCGGTTGGCATATCAATGCGCACGAACCACTACAGGAATATCTGATCGGCACCGAGGCGACCGCTGTTGCCAGCGCTGGCATCAAGCACGTCACGTATCCGCAGCCGTCTCGCCAGATACTGGGTTTTGAACGTTCCGAGCTTGCGTTACTCAAAGAAGAGGTGGTGATTGAGATGGCGTTTGACGAACCGCTGACCAACGCACCCGAGATAACCCTGAATCTGCAGGCTTGTAACGATACAACTTGTTTGGCACCCGAGACGCTGCGGTTTACACCGACGCTCGCAGCGTACATTGCCTATCCAACCGCAACGGGAGAGTCACAATGACCAAAGCGTTTGAATCATCAAGACGCGATGCGCTACAGCTTGCCGCAGCGTTGAGTGCCGGCACATTGGTGGCAGGCGTGCCCGGTACCGGTTTGCTGGCCCAGTCGAGCCGTGGTCTCACCGGACACCCGGCACCTGAGTTGGATGTGGGTTATTGGATTGACGGTGACGGCGAACCGGCCAGCTTTTCGATCAAAGAGAACGCCGGTAAATGGATTTTTCTGAAGTGTTTTCAGAACTGGTGTCCGGGGTGTCACTCCAGCGGGTTTCCGACGCTGCAACGATTTTCGAGTGAATTTTACGGGCACCCGAAAGTCGCCATTGCGGGTATTCAAACGGTGTTTGAAGGGTTTCGAAGCAATACGCAGGACGACGTCAGAAAACTTCAGCTGCGTTATGAGTTGCCCAATGTCATGGGGCACGATGCTGGTAACCCCGATGCCGAGCGCCGACCCGATACCATGATCAAGTACCGCACCGGTGGTACACCCTGGCTCATCTTGATCGATCCCGAAGGCACCGTAGCATTTAACGATTTCCATGTGAATCAAGACAAACTGATCGAGTTTATCCACGAGCAGATTGCCTGACCTTGCAGTATCGTTTGTTGTTACAAACCACTTGATGAGACCGGGTGAGCACGTCAGAAATGATAAACTTACCCGATGCGATTTATTCACACGGCAGACTGGCACCTTGGGCGTCAGTTTCATCATGTTTCCCTGATAGACGATCAGGCACACGTACTCCAGCAACTCACTAACCTGGTCACCTCACTGGCGGTCGACGCAGTGATCGTGGCCGGTGATATCTACGACCGTCCCGTCCCGCCGGCGTCCGCCATTACCTTGCTTGATGACACATTGCACCATTGGTGTCAGACGTTGGGTGTGCCGGTTATTATGATCTCGGGTAATCATGACAGTGCCGGGCGGCTTGGGTTTGGCGCACGTCAAATGCAGGCCAGCGGATTGCACATACTGTCTGATCTCAGCGCCACCACCACGCCGGTCTCCATCACGGCCGGAGACCAAACGGTCGATTTTTACGGCATTCCGTATTCAGATCCGCGTGAGGTCAGCGAATTTGCCGGTGAGACACTGACTGATCATGATGCTGCACACACGTGGCAGGTCAATCAGATCAAGGCAGTGCGTCACGCCAAGCGGCCATCGGTGTTGATCAGCCATTGTTTTGTAGCCGGTGGCGAACCTTCCGATTCCGAGCGGTTGCTGTCAGTCGGTGGTGCCGACAGCGTAGGTAGTGCGGTATTACAGGACTTCGCGTATGTTGCCCTCGGTCATTTGCATGCACCTCAAACCCGTGGGTCAGAGACCATCCGTTATGCCGGGTCGTTGTTGAAATACAGCTTCTCTGAAGTGAATCAACCCAAAGGTGTAACACTGGTTGATATTCAGCCCGGTGGTCACGTCACGACAGAACGACATCCGCTACAGCCACGACGTGAAGTGCGAATTCTCGAGGGTTTGTTTAATGAGCTGCTGGAAGCCGGGCGGGTTGATCCGAGCGCCGATGACTATGTGCTGGTTCGGCTAACAGATACCGGCGCTATCCTGAATGCCATGGCGCAGCTACGTGAGGTGTATCCGAATATCCTGCATTTGGAGAAGCCCGGTATTATGACTGTCGGCAATCGCGAGGCGCCGGCGCGTGATGCACTCAAGCGCGGCGAGGCCAGTATGTTTCGAGATTTTTATCGGTCGATGACAGGCGATGACATGACCGAAGCACAGGTGGCTGTGCTCGAAGACACCCTGCACGACATCAACAAAACCGACTGACCATGCGACCGCTCATACTGACACTACAGGCGTTCGGTCCATTTTCCGAAAAAACCACCATCGACTTTGCCCGCTTTGGACAGAGTGCGCTGTTTTTGATCAACGGCCCAACCGGGTCGGGCAAGAGCAGTATTCTTGATGCAATGTGTTTTGCGTTGTACGGCAGTACGACCGACGCGGAACGCACGGCACCGCAAATGCGCAGTGATCACGCGCCGCCTGATCTGCTCACTGAAATCACACTCGAATTTGAGCTCAACCGACAACGCTACCGGGTCAGGCGGGTGCCGCAACAAACACGACAGCGTGCGCGAGGCAAGGGCGAAACACAGCAAAAACCTGAGGCGCAACTGTGGTCGGTGTCGGCTGATGGCACCGAGCACGTATTGGTGCCCAAAAGCGTGTCTGAAGTAACCCGGCAACTCGAAGCGCTGACCGGGTTAAATGCCAGTCAGTTTCAGCAGGTTATGGTGCTGCCACAGGGACGCTTTCGGGACTTGCTTACCGCCAAGTCAGAAGATCGCGAAAAAATATTCAGCACGCTGTTTCGCACTGATATCTATAAAAAAATTGAATCTGCGCTAAAAGAGCAAGCCAGGCACCTGCGTGGAGCAGCCGAACAACTGAACCAACAAATAGCCGGTGTATTAAAAGGTACTGGTACTGATTCGCTGGCTGAGTTAGAAGAGCGCACCAGAGAATTAGCACCAGAGCATAGCGCCGCGTTTGAGCGCAAAAAGGCATTAACCCGGTCTCACGAAAAAGTATTACTGGCCAAACAAGAGGGGCAGGCACTGATCGATGCGTTCGACATGCTCAGTAGTGTGTCGTTAAAAATGGCAGCGCTAAGTCAGAAAGAGCCGGACATCATACAAACCAAAGCCACTATCGAACGCGCACGTGAAGCACAGCGACTACAGGCAGACTTTCGGCAGTATCAATTGGCGCAGTCGCACACCGCTGCCTTAAGTACCAAATCCACAGAGCTTGATCAGGAACAGGCTCGCCTTGATGCATTAAACCCGGAGATACAACGGCGTTATGACGAGGCGCAGGAGTCGCACGGCACACTGCCAACGTTACGCAAAGATCTCTTGACGCTGGAGTCACTGATCACGCAGGTCACTGAGCTTGAGCGACAACACACCGTGCTGGCCGGTGTCGAGGCTAAACTGGTGAAGTCTGACCAGTCTGTCAAAACACTCGAGACAGCCATTGCCGAGGAAGCCAAACGACAAGCGACTGTGCAGGCAGAAATCGAGACCGGTAAGCAGCTCACCAGTGAGCTGGCTGTGTTGCAGGAAAAACACAAACAACAACAAGCTGACCTGAAAGAATATCGTGAGGTGCAGGCACTGCACACGACCATAGCGCAGCAGAATACTCAATTGGAAAAAACAAGCACGCTGGCCGATGAGGCAAGACGTTTACATGAACAAACGCGGCAGGGGCACACCCGTCTTGAAATGCAGTGGCATTCACAACAGGCGGTGCGACTGGCGGCCACGTTAGAAGACACGCAACCCTGTCCGGTTTGCGGTAGCACCGAGCATCCGAATCCTGTAACCGCTTTATCGGCTGAAGACACTGTCACAGAGGACCGGTTGGCATCATCACAGCTCGATGTAGACAAAGCTGCAGCGGTTGCACAGCAACACCGGGAAGAAATGCTCACACAGCAGCAGGCGTTAGAGTCGCTAAAGACACGTAACCGTGAACGTTATGCTGGCTTGGCCGAGCGGTATCCGGACGGCACTGACACCATTGAGAGTCGGTGTCAGGAGACGGCGCAGACCATCAATAGCATTAACGCCACCGTAAAGCAGATGGAGCAGCTGAGCAAAACGCTGGAATCATCAGTCACGCGTCAGCAACAGCAGGCCGAACAACAACGCCAGTTACAGAAAACAGTCTCCGATGCTCAACTGGAAAAGGCGGGTATTGTGTCTGTGTGCGAGCAATTAAAACAGGCGCTGGGTCATCTGGGTTACGACAGTGAGCGAGCGCTCACTAAATATCAAACCGATTACCAGGCGCTGGAAGAGCGTATCACGCAAATCGAAAAACACTGGTTTACGGTCGACAAAGCGTATCGGGAACACACCGATACGTTGCTGCGACTAAAAACGCAACGTGAGTCACTGGCACAGCAGTTGACGGAGGCGGCTACCGTTCTGACAACACAACAGGCACAATGGCACACCGCTCTGAGTGCCTCAACCTTCGAGTCTGAGGCCCGGTTTAACGCCAGTATGCTAAGTGAAACTGACCTTGAGCAGCGGGTACGTGAGGTAGACGCGTATCAGGAGACATTGCAACGCCTGAAGGGCGCGCAAACACAGCAACAGCAGTTTCTGGCGAATAAAACCAAGCCTGATGCTGATGTGCTCTCGGCTGCGGTCACAGAATCGCAAACACAGCTGGATGCAGTACAACAGCATTGGTCCCAACTGGATCAGCAACTAAATCAGCTGAAACAAGCGCAGGAGACTATCGACAAACTCAAGCGCGACAATGCCAAGCTGGCGGAGGAGTATGCAGTAACCGGTCGGTTGAGTGATGTTGCCAGCGGACAATCCGAAACCGGTATCAGTCTGCAGCGTTTTGTGTTGGGTGTGTTGCTCGATGATGTACTGGCTGAAGCGTCGCAGCGACTTCGTGCGATGAGTGGTGATCGATATCAGCTAATGCGCAATCATAATAAACAGCGCGCGAACAGCGCAGCCGGATTGTCACTCGACGTACTGGACGCGTATACGGGACGCACGCGACCGGCGGCAACGTTATCCGGAGGTGAGTCTTTTATGGCAGCGTTGTCACTGGCGCTCGGATTATCTGATGTTGTCCAGGCCTATGCCGGTGGTATACACCTGGACACCCTGTTTATTGATGAAGGCTTTGGAAGCCTTGACGGCGAAGCGCTTGACCTTGCGATTAATGCGCTCATTGACTTGCAGTCGTCCGGCCGAACGATCGGCGTGATTTCACATGTTACCGAAATGAAGGCGAGTATCCCGTTGCAGTTGGAACTCAACGCCTCTCCGGTGGGTACGACTGTGAGTGTCAAGGGCGTAAAATCTGCAAGGTAAGGCGTCTCGTCTGTCATGGTTTGTTGTATGGGTTGTTGTATGGTTTGTTGCATTTGCAGTGCCGTAAATACATGATGGAAATCGCGAGTTGTAGGAAACGGGTTGTAAGGGTTGTGTTACAGGGGACGGGTGAAAAACGCCGGGTGAAAAAACGGTTGAAAAAATGCGGATGACGGGTCACGTTTGATTAACAGCATCACAACACGCGAGTCGGGTGGGCTTTATGTTCAGTAGAAAAACCATACAGTTTTTAAAAGAACTGAATGACAACAACAACCGGGACTGGTTTGCGGCCAATAAGGACAGATATGAGTCATTGGTGCGTGAACCGGCACTTGCTTACATAGAGGCGATGGCACAGCCAATGGCGAAAGTCTCACCCCAGGTAGTAGTGAGTGCCAAAAAAACCGGAGGCTCGTTGATGCGTGTCTATCGCGACACGCGGTTTGGACATGACAAAACACCCTATAAAACCAATATTGGTATTCAGTTTCGGCATGCGCGCGGCAAAGACGTGCATGCACCAGGATTTTATCTGCACATAGAGCCCAATGAGGTGTTTATGGGGGCAGGCATCTGGAAACCCGAATCAAGCACGTTAGGTGCCGTACGTGCATTGATGGATGATGACCCCGCGCGCTGGAAAAAGCTGGTCCGTAAGGTGTGTCAGGCTGATGGGTTTGCACTTGCTGGCGATAGTCTTAAGCGTCCGCCCAAAGGCTATTCGGCAGATCACCCGTTGGTCGACGATCTAAAACGAAAGGACTTCCTGGTGAGTCAGTCGTTGCCAGTCGGCGCTATCTATAAACCAGACTTCGTTGCGACTACCGCCAGAGAGTTCAAACGTGCCGCAGCATTTGTTGGTTATATTTGTGAAGCCGACGATCTTGATTTCTGAGTATGCTATCGCAACCCGAGTGAGATTCGCCATGGAATTGGAGCCTGTCAATGACTGATCGTGTTAAAAATCTGAAGCAGGAGCTACTGTCTGACAACTGGTATGTCCTTAAAAAATATACCTATGATTTTCAGCTTCGAAACGGACAGTGGCAAGAGCAACAGCGCGAGGCATATGATCGCGGTAATGGTGCCTGTGTGTTGTTATATAATCTGGAGAAGCAGTCAGTTATTTTGACCCGCCAGTTTCGGTTGCCCGCGTATGTGAATGGCGTAGACGACGGCATGTTAATTGAGGTCGCCGCCGGACTACTCGACGATGCATCACCTGCAGAGCGGGTGAAGCTGGAAGCCGAAGAGGAGACCGGTTATCGCGTCGAGCAAGTGGATCCGGTATTTGCCGCCTACATGAGTCCGGGTGCAGTGACCGAAAAAGTCCATTGTTTTGTTGCCCGTTACGACGAGAGCGCGGCAGTCTCGGATGGCGGTGGCCTTGTCCAGGAAGGTGAGGATATTGAAGTGATTGAACTGAACTTTGATGAAGCACTGGCGATGGTATACGACGGGCGCATCGCCGACGGAAAAACGATTATGTTGATATTACATGCCGCGCTGCATGTGTTTAACGCCTGATTCTATTATTGAAGGATTTAACATGCCAAAATTTGCTGCAAACCTGACACTGTTATTTAATGAAGTGCCGTTTCTGGAGCGCTTTGAGCAGGCCGCGCGTGCCGGATTCACCGCAGTAGAGTATTTGTTTCCGTACGACTACGAGCCCGCCCGGTTAGCGACACTGCTCAAAGACCATGGGCTGATTCAGGTGTTGCACAATATGCCGCCGGGTGATTGGGATGCAGGTGAGCGCGGTATTGCCATTCTGCCGGATCGTGTTGATGAGTTTAAGGCAGGTGTTGACCGCACCATTGAGTATGCGTCTGCATTGGGTTGTCCGCAGGTAAACTGTTTGGCGGGCCTGACACCGGCTGACATCGATAACGACCGGTTGTACGCAACGTTAGTCAGTAACCTGCAATATGCGGCGCCGCTACTGAAACAGCACAACATCAAGTTACTGGTAGAGGCAATCAACTACCACGATATACCGGGTTTTTACCTGAATACCAGTGCGCAGGCAGAAGCACTGATTAACGATGTGGGTTCCGATAATCTCTTTTTTCAATATGATATTTATCATATGCAGATTATGGAAGGCAATCTTGCCAACACCATCAAACGTTTGCTGCCGTTAATTCCACACATGCAACTGGCCGATAACCCCGGTCGGCACGAGCCTGGCACCGGGGAGATTAACTACCCTTGGGTTTTTGAGTATCTCGATACGCTGGGATACGACGGTTATATCGGTTGCGAATATCGGCCACTGGGCACCACCACTGAAGGACTGGGCTGGCTACCGTCCTGATTGATTAGCCGTGGTCTGCTGCGCCCATCGCCAACAGACTCGCATTACCGCCCGCAGCGGTTGTATCAATGCACAATGTCGCCTCATCAATCAGCGGCGATATATCGTAAAGATCTGTGCTTAACGGCACGATGGCACCTTCGCGTGCGCTCAATGCTTGCCGTAGTGCCACCAAGGTGGTGCCGTCGCCACTACTCCTGACGGCATCAAGTGGTGTGGCTTGTAACAACAGGTCATTGCTCACGGCCCCGTCGAGCACGGTTAAAGACACATCCGTGAACGAGGACAGCACCGTTGCGGCGTCAGTGTTGGTTGTGACTGCCACCACATGGTTACCGAGCATGGCAGCTTGACATGCCTGCGCCAGAAACCTGTCGGAATCACCCTGATCAAGGCATAACACGCAGCCTGCGGGTTTCATACTCAGCCGGTTACTCTCACCGGTGGGTCCTGGTAAATCGAGTGTTGCATGGTAATGACGTTGCGCGCAGTGCTGGGCCAACAACATCAGTTCGTCGTCAGTGCGTTGTGTGTGCAGAGCCTGTTCGATGTCCACCGGTGTGTCGCCAGTTGCGCGTCCGGCTTTCAGAGCATCATTCAGCGTGGAGAGTGTTAGCGCTTTACCGGTGTCGGGTGCTGTTGCAGTTTTGGCAGTGTGATTTGCCGACTGTAAAAAGCGCAACAGATAATGTGGGCCACCGGCTTTGGGCCCTGTACCCGATAAACCGCGCCCTCCAAATGGCTGGCTTTCAACCACAGCGCCTATCTGATTTCGGTTAACGTAGATATTACCGGCATGAATGCCGTCGACTACATCCTGTACACGTTCATCGACACGCGAGTGCAAACCAAAGGTTAGGCCATAACCTGTGTTATTGATTGCAGCGAGCAGGCGTTCAAATTCATTGGCCTTAAATGTGATGACATGCAGTACTGGTCCAAAAATCTCGGACTCAAGCTCATCAATACTGTTTAATGCATAAATAGCCGGTGCAACATATGTCCCGCTTTGGCAGTGCTCGGGTAGTTCAATCTTTAACATTTCGCGCCCTTCGGCGGCGAGTTTGTCGCAGTGTGCAGTAATTGTCTGTTGGGCGGTACGGTCAATCACCGGCCCTATGTCAGTTGACAGCTTCCACGGGTCATCAATAGACAGCAGTTGCGTGGCACCGCGGAGCATCGTTAAGAATTTCTCTTTGATATCTTCTTGCAGGTATAACACGCGCAGCGCAGAGCAGCGCTGCCCCGCACTTTGAAACGCCGACGCCAGTATGTCTGTGATGGCTTGTTCCGGCAGCGCCGTGCTGTCAACTATCATTGCATTTAGACCGCCGGTTTCTGCAATCAAGGGTGCGTCCGCGTTACCGACACTGGCGAGTGTGCGGTTGATGGTTTGCGCGGTGGCCGTGGAGCCGGTAAAGCACACGCCAGAGGTTCGCAGGTCGCTGACCAGTGTTGCGCCTGTTTCAACACCGGTACCGGGTAGCAGGTGCAGTATGGTGGGCGGAATACCGGCTTCGTACATCAGTTCAACTGCCCGATAGGCAATCAGCGGTGTTTGTTCTGACGGTTTGGCCAATACCGCATTGCCGGTGGCAAGCGCCGCAGCAATCTGTCCGGTAAAAATTGCCAACGGAAAATTCCACGGTGAAATGCACACATAGTTGCCACGGGCCGTTGCCAGGGTTGCGTCTACCTGTTCGGCCTGTGCTGCGTAATAACGCAAAAAATCAACGGCCTCACGAAGTTCTGACAGTGCATCGAGGTGGGTTTTACCCGCCTCGCGTGCAGCCAGTGCCATCAGCTCTGCTGTGTGTTGCTCGTACAGGTCCGCTGTTTTTCGTAACAGGTTTCCGCGTTCGGTCGCAGCAAGTTTAGACCACGCAGGTTGCGCCTCCGATGCCTGTTCAAACGCACGATGAATCTGAGCGCTGGTGGTGTGTGTGACATGTCCGACAACATCGGCATGATTGGCCGGGTTACGAACGGTGATGCGTTCTGCTTGCGTTTCATTGGCCGCATCACCGGGCTGGCCTGTCGTCGGTTTGGCATACCACTGGGTGTTTGAAAATGCTGCTCGCTGTTCTTCCAGAGCAGACATCACCAGCGGATCAGACAAATCAAAACCTGCAGAATTACGGCGACTGTCGCCATAAAGCGCTGCGGCACTTTTTATAGCAGGGTGTGAAAAATCAGTGTCGCGTGTCACGGGCTCCGACGGAAACGGATCTTTGGCAATCACGTCTGCCGGTATTGATTCATCGACTATCTGATTCACAAACGAGCTGTTCGCGCCGTTCTCTAGCAGTCGTCTGACCAGGTACGCCAGCAGATCCTGATGAGCGCCCACCGGTGCATAAATTCTGCAACGGGTTTTTTCGCGTTTTAATATTTCATCGTGCAGGCTGTCGCCCATGCCGTGCAGTCGCTGAAACTCAAAGTTATCCCTGTCTTTGGCCATGTGCAGAATCGCTGCTACCGTGTGCGCGTTATGGGTGGCAAACTGCGGGTAGATGCGGTCGGTCATACCCAGCAGTTTTTCGGCACAGACAATATAGGAAATATCGGTATTCGCCTTACGTGTGAAGACGGGGAAAGCCTCCAGCCCTTCTACTTGCGCCTGTTTGATTTCGGTATCCCAGTACGCACCCTTTACCAACCGTACCATCAGGCGTCGATCAAGTCTTTGTGATAAATCGTACAACCAATCCAGCACAAAAGGCGCACGGGGTGAGTACGCCTGCACCACAATACCGAACCCGTCCCAGTCATTGAGCGACGGATCAGACAACACCGCCTCAATCACATCGAGCGACAGGTCGAGTCGGTCGGCTTCTTCGGCATCAATGTTAAAACCCATGGATGCCGATTTGGCAAGCATGGCCAATGAGCGTGTACGGGCCACCAAATGCTCCATAACCCGCTCGCGTTGGGCAAATTCATAACGGGGGTACAACGCTGACAGTTTCACCGAAATGCCGGGGTTCTCCCTGACCGCCTGTGACTGGCAACTCGCGCTGAGTAATGAGACTGCGGTGGAATATGCAAGGTGGTATCGTTTGGCATCGGCTTCGGTTTTTGCGGCCTCGCCCAACATGTCATACGAATACGTGTAGCCACGTTTAATGGCGGGCTCAGAATGTGTGATGGCTTCCTTGATAGACTCACCCAGCACAAACTGATTACCCATTTCTTTGATCGACTGACTGACAGCGGTGCGAATGACCGGCTCGCCCAAACGTTTGATAGCGCCGTGCAACGTGCCCACTAGCCCTTCGTTTTCATCAGAGATCATTTTCCCGGTGAGCATCAGGGCCCAAGTGGACGCATTGACCATCGATGAACTTGACTGTCCGAGGTGTCGCCCCCAGTCAGCGGGTACAATCTTGTCGTGAATGAGCGCATCGATTGTGGTGCTGTCGGGCACGCGAAGCAGTGCTTCTGCCAGACACATCAATGCAACGCCCTCCGAGGTGCTGAGCCCGTATTGCTCCAGAAAACTTTCAAGTACACCAGGCTCTGAGTGATCACGCACTGCGTTGATCAACGCCTCTGCCTGTCGCCCAATGCTGGCGCGATCATCCGGACTCAGTGTGCTGGTGCTCAGCAGTTGGCGAACGGCTTCTGACTCATCGGTCAGATAGTGCTCACGCATACGTTGACGCAACGCGTCGGTAGTAGCTGTAGTCGGATGTGTAGCGTCTGTCATAGTGTGCTCTCGTTGCAGCCTTGGCCACGATAACCGGCTTCTTGCGTTGTGACCGGTGATTACGATGTCTGTTCGCGATATCCCAATTATATCCACTGCGTACCGATGCTTTTCTCTATAATTTACACCTTCACCCTTACAAATCACCAGCAGGCAGAGTATTGACAGTGAATAACACTGAACCTGACGCAATCGACAGGCATATTCTGTCTCTGTTGCAGCTCGATGGCCGGTTGTCGATCGCGCGGCTCGCCGCCGAGGTAAACCTCTCTGCGACGCCGTGCGCCGAGCGTGTGCGACGTTTGGAGCAGGCGGGCTATATCAAACGGTTCGCGGCTATTTTAGACCCGGCAAAATTTAATGCGGGGTACATAGCGTTTGTACAGGTCAAGCTCAGCTCGACCGTCAGTGCTGTGCTGGATGCCTTTAACCGGGCTGTGCTGGACGTACCTGAGATAGAATCGTGCCATATGATTGCAGCCGACTTTGATTACCTGCTGAAAATACGGTGCCGCGATATTGATCAGTATCGGCGTCTATTGGGTGAACGCATTTCCACGCTGCCCTCTGTTATTCAAACCAGTACGTTTACCGTGATGCAAAGTGTCAAAGATGATGTGCTGCTGTCGGTTGCAGCCCAGGAGACTGACTGAACATGTACGCCACTTTATTTAAACGTGTCGATGCGGCATCGCTGGCAGTGTTCAGGATGGGCTTTGGTGCCATTTTGTTATTTGAATGCATCAATTACGGCGTATTTCTGTGCATTGAATGCATGTACCACAGTAGCACCATGCTGTTTAAGTATCATCATTTTGAATGGGCGACTGCGTTGTCAACGACCGGGCTGCGGGTGGTCTGGCTGGCCATGGCAGTTGCTGCGTTTTGTGTGATGATCGGTTTTTATTATCGGCTGTCGCTGCTGCTGTTCACGATAGGGTTTACCTACCAGTTTTTACTCGATCAGGCGTTGTACCTGAATCACTTTTATATGGTGATTTTGTTCTGTGTCCTGATGCTGTTTGTGCCGGCGCATTGTTATTGGTCGGTCGACGCTAACCGAAACCGATCACTGTACAGCCCGCTGGTGCCCAACTGGACCCGTTGGTTATTGGGTGCGCAGCTCGAAATTATTTTAATCGCGGCGGGGCTGGTCAAAATAAACCACGACTGGCTGAACCTTGAGCCTTTACGTATGTGGCTGACCGCCAGGAGCGATCAGCACGGCATCATCCTGCAAACCCTGACCAGTGATATCGGTATTGCAATCGCATCGTATGGTGTTATTGCGCTGCATTTGGTGGGTGCACCGTTACTCCTGTGGAAAAAAACGCGACGCTTTGCGCTGTTCGCGTATGCGGTGTTTCATACTATCAATGCGTTTGTGTTTAACATCGGTATCTTTCCGTGGTTTACACTGTTCGCGAGTCTGTTATTGTTCGATCCTGATTGGCCACGCCAGTTTTGGGCCGAGCTTCGCACTGCCTTCCCACGGCTGCGCGCACGTTTCCCAACTGAATCACTGCGTCCGGTCACCGAGCTTGCACCCCGTTCGGCATCGCCTTTGAGTATGGTGATTATCGCGTTGATCACGGTATGGTTGGTCGCTCAAATTGTCATACCGGTAAGGCATGTCTGGATGCCGGGTAATGTTGCATGGAATGAAGCAGGGCATCGGTTTAGCTGGCGAATGAAACTGCGCTCAAAACGGGGTGTAGCAACATTTCGTGTCGACACCGATCAGGGGTCTTTTACCGAGAACCCCAAAGACGATCTGAACTTCAGGCAATGGCGCAAAATGACCTGTATTCCCGATTTGCTGTGGCAATATGCGCAGCACCTTGAGACGCGGTATGCAGAGAATGGTCACGGTGCTATTCGTGTATTTGTGGATACCAACTGTTCCCTGAACGGACGCGACCCGCAACCACTGATTAAAAACGATGTCGATCTGCTGACCATCAACCGGGATACCACGCCAACTCGCTGGATAACCGAACTGACGCAGCCTTTAAAAAATCCGTATCTGAACTGGTAGTTGTTATGTTGGATTTGTCGCTGCAGATACTGTCCATCATGGCGCCCAGTATTATCCTGGCCAGCATAGGACTGGCGTGGAAAAAAAGTGGCACCGATTATCCTACTGCGTTTGTTACAACACTAACGCTCAATATCGGTTTGCCTGCATTGGTGTTCTACACCATGGTAACCGCTGATATCTCCCTGGCATCGCTTAAAACTCTGGGGCTCGCAACTGTTGCGGTACACGTGGTGTTCCTCAGTGTAGTGATTGTGGTGTTTAAAATGGTTGGCAAAGCGTTACCCATATCCATTGCGCACGTGGTTGGTAACACGGGTAATTTGGGGTTACCTTTGTGCTTGCTGGCGTTTGGTGATGAGGGGCTGGCTTATGCCATGACGTTTTTTGCTGTGCAATGCCTGCTCTTTTTTACCATCGGTGAGTCGGTGTATGCCGGTGCAATCAATGTCAGTCGTATGTTACGGGTGCCGGTTATTTATGCGTTGTTGCTGGCGGTGGTGGTGAGGTTGTCCGGTATACCGCTGCATTCCATTATTCTCGACACGACTGAAATACTCGGTCAGTTGGTGGTGCCGATTATGCTGATTACATTGGGGGTGTCTATCGCCGGCATGAAAGCAACCAATCTTTCGTCGACTATTGGTTGGTCGGTGGTACGCACCGTCATGGCATTTGGCGTGGGGGTATTCATTGCCAACCTGTTTGGGTTAACAGGTGTTGCGCGCGGTGTGTTGATTATTGAAACGGTGGTGCCGGTGGCGGTCTTTAATTACCTGTTGGCGCATCGGTATGATCGTAACAGTGATGAAGTGTCGGGCATGATACTGGTCACGCACATTGGCGCTTTGTTCTATTTGCCGTTGGTGCTTGCGTACGTGTTGTGACTCAGGCGCAAACCTCGTGTGAGCCATCCCAGCGATGAAACGCCGTGGGTTCTTGCGGCAGGCAAAGGTTGCTGCGGGTTTTAATCCAGAGCCTGGCCCAGGCATCAGCACTGGTGAGTTCAGCAGCCGGGTTAGCGGCACTTTTAACAATAAAGTCAGGAAATTTGGGGCGCCCGGTGGGGTCACCGGTTACGTTGTAACGAAGGTCGAAGCTCCAGCGCACATGATCACTGGTGTTGTCGAGCGAGCAATGAACGGTTAACGGATGAAAAATGATGGCACCACCTGCTTTTACCGGTAGGGGTGTAGCCTTGTCGAGATCCAATAATGATTCTGGTATGCCCAGCTGTGAAGACGGGCAGTGCGGCAACATCGCCTGGCGATGTGAGCCCGGAATAACTTGCAAACAGCCGTTGTCAGGTGTGGCGTCGGTGATGGCAATCCAGGTAGTCACCATGCGCGTTTTATCAGCCTGCTCAAGGGCAACGGCGCGGTCCTGATGCCAGTCGGTTCTGACGATATGTGCGCGATTCTCTTCGCCATCGACCATTTTGAGCGGTGGCTTGATTCTGACATGCTGAATGGGGTTACTGGTAATCTCGGGGCCAATCAAACAGTTAACCGCTGCAAGTAATTGCGGATCTCGCATCATGTCAAAGACCGCCTGACCCAAGTGTATGGGTGTGTCAGGCTGGCATTGGCCCAGTGGTAACGAAATATCCATGGGCTGGAAGTAATCTAGCTCTGATGTGGTGATGATTTTTATTTGTTCGACAAAAGAGCGTTGTAAAATAGAGCGATCGATCAGTCCCTGGTCGACCCAAGACTGACACAATGACTGTAATAGCTCTGTGTATTCCGCAATCACGGCGTCAAGTGTTTTCGGGGTAAGTGCCTGCTCAAGGACCAGATAGCCCTGTGCTTCAAAGTCGTTGATCTGTTGTGTCGAAAGCATCGTGGTCACTCGAGTGGAAAGCTGAAATCAATAATGACGTTATACCCAACATAGCTGTCATCGGGCTGGTCGACTTTACCCAGTTCAAAATCGAGGCGGTTGATGGTAAAGCCACCGGATAATGTTGTAACACCGTTGTCGTCCGTTGGCAGCATGGTGAAGTCATAAGTTTGAGTTGTGTCACGAATGGTCAGGTCACCGGTAACCGCTATAGCGCCTGTATCATCTTGTGCCAGAGAGGTTGACTTAAATGTTGCTTCGGGGTGGTTCTCTACATCAAACCAGTCACCTAACGGGAGAGAGGAGTCGACTTGTGCATCGCCTGTGTTAAACGATGCTGTTCTGACACTCGCGGACAGGCTGCCCGACTCGGGTGATTGCGGATTAAATTCGAATGCTACGGTGGCATCACTGAAGCGGCCCTCAAGATCATTCCCCACCATACTCGCGGTGTACGTGACCTTCGCTGAACCGGCTGCAACCGCGGGCTGACTTTGGTTGCCGAGTATGCCGAGCGCGGCTAGCCCCGCTGCGGCGAGCAACACCAGCGCACCTACGCTGATCACACCTGTGTTTAATCGACCGGCAGGCGTCATTACCGACATGCGCTGCATAATGCCGTCGCGCAATTGAAACTGATGTCGAAGGGCAGCGCCTACGTGTAACAACACCAACAGCAATAACACGTTGGCAGCAATTTCATGGATGTCGGCAAAAAGATGTTCGTAGGCGGCTTTGTCTGCCAGTGTGGACAGCACCGGAAGGTGAGGCCACGGAATTTGTTGGAACAGGACGGTCGGTACGTTCAGCGGTGATGCTGATACAAATGCCCACCCCGTCAGCGGTACACCGATGATCAGTGCGTATATCGCCACATGGGTGGCGCCAGACGCCAGTTTCTCCCACGACTTCATGGTGTTGGGTAATGCCGGTGGCCGATGGGTGAACCGCCACAGTAGCCGAAACACCGATGCGAGTAACACGGCGATACCGAACGACTTGTGCCATTGAGTCAGTGCGTAGCGGCTGGCGTCGTTTTCATCGAGGCTGGTCATATACTTGCCGACTGCAAGCAGGCCAATGATAAGGAGTGCAATCAGCCAATGAAGGCCAATAGCGATACCGTTGTAACGTGCTGAGGATAACTGCTTCATGGCGGTATGTTACCTCAATCCCTGTGGTTGTCTCACCCACAAAAAAGGCCCGCTAACGAGCGGGCCTCAAAGGGGTGGAGTTGTTGCCTGGTACTAGCTGGCCGCCAACATTTCGGCGGTGATGCTTAAGGTGACTTCATCGCTGACAAACGGTGCGTTTGCGCCAAGGCCCCAATCAGATCGCAGGATCTGTCCGGTGGCGTCAATACCAACAACGGGCTTTTTGGCCATGGGGTGCATGGTGGCCGCGTTAATGGTGACTGTCAGTGTGACTGGCTTGGTCATATCCTTGATGGTCAGATCGCCGGTCATGGCATAGGTGCCATCGTCGTTGGCGGTGACGCCGGTGCTTTTGAACATCATGGTTGGGTGAGCCGCGGTGTCAAACCATTTGGCGCCGGTCAGGTGATCGTGGAACACTTCAGAACCGGTTACGACGCTGTTTCCGTCAATGGAGACTTCGACGGTGGTGTTGGTTGGCTCATCGGCGTCGAGCACCATGTTGACGTCGAACTGATCAAATGACAGCGTAGGGTTGGACAGGCCGAGGTGGTTGTAGGAAAAGTTAATGTACGCATGCGTTTTGTCGACCGCATAATCGCCCGAAGGTACTGCAGAGAGGTCGGCTGCACTCACGCTGAAGCTGGTCATAAGGCCAAGTGCGGCGGCTGCAACGAGTGTCGTTGATCGGGTCATGGGTGTTTCTCCATCGTATTTGGGGTTGGTTGTTGTAGTGTTGCTGTGTCTCGGGTCTGTCACGGTACCGTGGCGCCTGATCACCCTTAGACGGGGGCTATGAGCAAGAGTTCCGCCCGGGTGTGCTATTCGTGTGACCAAAGTGTTCGGTTGCCTTCACGCCGCACCGTGATACAAACAGATTGCCCCGTTCAGCAAAGCCCGAAAATTCGTCATAGCTCGCGCCGCCGGGCGAGAGCAGTAGCGCGTCGCCACGGCTGACGTGCGCAAATGATGCGTCGATAGCCTGACCGAGTGTTGGTTGCACTGTCATGCGATAGTCGCCAACAGACTGCTGACTGTCTTTTGCTGTGGCCAGCTCATCTGCCAATCGTTGGCCCAACTTGCCAAATAAAATCAGTTGTTTGATGTTGCGCGTGGCGGGCACCGCCAGCTGATCGATTAAGGCACCAAAATCAACGCCACGGTCGTATCCACCCATATATAAATGTACCGGTTGCTGCACGTAGACAGACAGGGCGGCGAGTACCGCTTGGGGAATGGTAGAAATACTGTCGTCAACACACAACAGTTCGCCTGCCAATGCATGTTCGGTGAGGCGGTGCGGCAAGATGGGTAGTGTGTCGTAATCAATGTCAGTTGCGCTGATACCACCGATTGCCGCGTCTACGGTGGTCAGTGCTGCCGACAGATTGCTGTGGTTGTGTTTGCCACGCGCCCGAAAGTGGCGAACAGCAACCCGTTTGTGCCAACTCAGCTCACGAGATTGTGCGTTCGGTGCTGACGCTTGAATATCGCCGTGAGAAAAATAACGGGTTTTGTCTCTGCCTTGAAAACGTGCGCAAGACAGTGAGTCATGGGTGTTGATAATGAGCGTTGGTGCGGGGGATAAGTCTGCGATGCGCCATTTGTCCTGATGGTATTGTGTGACGCCGCCGTGCCATTCGAGATGTTCTTCAAAGAGGTTGGTCAGTGTGACGGTATCGGGCGCAAACTGTAGGTCTGAGGTTTGGTATGACGAGAGTTCCAGCACCGTAAAGTCACCACCGGCGGGTTGCCCGATCAGTGGCGTGCCGTAGTTGCCCAGTAACGAGGCATCAAACCCAAGCGTCATTAAGGTGTGGTGAATCAGTGATGCTGTAGTGCTCTTGCCTTTGGAGCCTGTGACAACCAGCGTTCTGGCCGTGGGGTTGTCATGAAACCAGATGTTGGTGCTGGTGGTCAGTTGGGTGCCTTGCGCTGCCAACTGCTCGAGCAACGGGTGGTAGCGTGTAATGCCCGGACTTCTGACCAGCAGATCGGGCCGGTTTTTCAGTAGTGTTTGTTGGCCTTGCTCACCGGTTAGCCGTGTGGCAGAAGGGTGCACCAGTTGGTCAGCTGCTATCGGTTTGTCATCGAGTATGACAATCGTGTGTTCAGCGGCTAAGCCTGTAAAGTAATGGTGGGTGGCACGGCCTTCAGCCCCATACCCCCAAATGGCGATAGTCAGTGGTTTCAGGTGAGCCTGTTGCAACAGGTTGGTATGCGTCATCCCGTTATTTTACAGTATCATTCAGCAATACCATCAACTGATCGGACATTTTGTGTTTCAAATACTCAACTGGGACTATCGAGAAAAAGACAATGCCGTGGCCTTTCAGTTTGAATCAGCAACACACGGACATTTTACCGAGACGGTGACGTTTCCTGAAGTGTGCCGTCTGGGGGCGGTCATCGACACGCCCGAGTGTCGGGCTTTGGTTGATCTTGCAGCGTTTTATGTCGGCATCAGTTATTACAAAACAGCCGCAGAGAATAGGTTGGTATCCAAGCTGGCGCTCAGCTGCAGTAGTCAGGCGAGTGTGGTTGCGCTGTATACCGATGGACTGGGCGAGTTTTATGCCCGCAATGCACTGGATTTTCCGCCTGACCTCACCGTAGAGATACCGCAACTATCTCCGAACACTATCGAGTCTTTGACGTTACACACCAGGGAAGCCAGTCATCCGGAGCCGTTAAATCCCATCGTGGCGTTTGGCGGTGGCAAAGACAGTCATGTGGCACTCAGTTTGTTGCAGCGTGCCGCCATTGAGTACACCGTCGTGTCGGTCGTGCTGGCTGAAGCTGTGAAAGAACGTCTGGCAGCGATGACCGATCAAACCATCCACTGGATACATCGCACCATAGACCCGCGACTGATCACTCTGAATCAGTCTGATGACGTGTACAACGGTCATATTCCGATTACCGCCATTAACTCGGTGTTATTGAGCATCATGGCAATGGGCACCGGTGCCAATGCTGTGGTGTTCTCCAATGAGCGCGGAGCGTCGGTGGCCACCCGAGAGTACCGGGGGCATCCCGTGAACCATCAGTACAGCAAAAGTCTCGAGTTTGAGCAGTATTACCGAAAAGCGTTGTGGTCAATCGCTGAAAATCGGCTGGACTATTTTTCGGTGCTTCGTGGTTACAGTGAATTATGGATTGCACGCTATGCAGCCACTGAAGTCACCGGGCAGCATCATCGAATGGCAAGCTGCAACCGCAACTTTGTATTCAGCGGCCCAAAAGCTCTGCCGAGTCATCAGCGTTGGTGCGGACAGTGCAGCAAATGTGTTTTCAGTGCCATTATCTTTGCGCCACATCTGAGTAAGGCTGAGTTCATAGCACTGTTTGATGCCGATATTCTGAACGATGCCGACAACATCACGCATGCCAACAATCTAACGGGTCTTGGCACAGCGAAGCCGTGGGAATGTGTTGGTGATATGCAGGATACGGCCTCATCCATTGCCGTGTTGTCCGATCATGCCGAGTGGTCAGATTCAGTTGTGGTGTCGTCGCTGATAAAGACGCTGCCAGCACATTATGATGTTGAACAGCTAAAACAGCGCTATGACGAACAGCTGGTCAGTTATACACAAAATTGTGTGCCCGACGCACTACAGCAGACACTGTTGGCGGCGTTGTAGTGGTATGGTTAACTAAACAGCTGTAATAATCTGCCGACACTGCGCCGCAGTTGGTCTTTGATATTTACCGCAACAAAGTGGCCTTTGTGCCTGTGTACTCGTGCATAGTACAACTG
>CALDUO010000045.1 GCA_937923745.1 uncultured Granulosicoccaceae bacterium | reverse complement strand
CTGCCTGAGTTGGTCAGGCGCTGATAGCGCGTTTTCCCACCAAATGTAGTGGCGTGGCTCCCGGCGGCTGCCGTTACTGTTTGCCAGCGTGTAGGGGCTGGTCAGCGACGGGGTCATTGCAAATTGTGCGTCAAGCCAGGACTGTAAGCCGCCGGTCGATACATTTTGCGCCAACGCGTTGATCTCGGCTTGCGTCGGACCGAATGTCGTTTGGGTCAGGAAGCGGGCGGCTCGCCGGGTCGCGTCGTTCAGGGTGACAGCACCAGTGCCGTTGGGCGAACTGACCGGTGTGTTTACCAGCGGATTATTGACGACCGGCGTGCTGGGGTTAAACACGGCAGGGGTGGAAGCCGCGTCGCCCGCGACCTGAACGCCCTCGGAGCACGCTGCCAGCAACAGTGCTGTCAGTGCCATAACAAGCGTACCGCCGACGCGATTACGAAGGCCCGCCTGAAGTTTCCACAGTGTTCTGTTCACATTGATTCCTGTCTGTTCATCCGTGGTTGTCGTGCGCCGAAAATCAGAGGTCCATGCCTAATTATCGACCCGCTACCGTATATCTGAGCCACATACACTCCATATACGTCAAACACTACCAAGTCGGGACGCGTAAATCTCTGACCGTATCGCAAGCCAGTATCACAAATCCATCACCGCGCGACGCAGTCGACATTTCCATTGCTGGACACCCCAAATTTACCTCGCCCCTCAGTATCCCTTGTTCACATTACAGCAGGATGGGGTTCGCACTTTTATTACCGGACACCCCAAATTTACTGCCGCCAAAATTTTGGGTGTCCGGAAGTATCGATTCATTACAGCAAGATAGAGTTCACAGTTTCAAACCGGGACACCCAAAATTTACCGGCCACATCTGTTGGCCATGAATTTTGGGTGTCCAGAAACAGGTGCGCAATTTTGGGGTGTCCAGTAGTGGGCAAGATTGCCCGGGTTGGGGGATATGGTTACAATGAATACGTATTCAATTTGGGCGTTCGATGGGCGCCTGTGATCCGTTGGGAATGACAGACTATGGCCAAATATCTTAAAAAAGGGCGATCTCAGGAGGATCGGGCTTCTGACGATTCCAAAGTCCGCCAGACGGTCGAGTCGATACTGGCTGATATCGAGGCACGTCAGGATCAGGCGGTTCGGGAGTTATCCGAGAAGTTCGATAACTGGTCGCCAACCGCATTTTTGCTGTCGGAACAGGATATTGAGACAGCGATGTCCAAGGTGTCGGCGCGGGATCTTGCCGATATTAAGTTTGCGCAGGAGCAGGTCAAGCGCTTTGCCGAGCATCAGAAAGCCGCGCTCCAGGACATCGAGGTCGAGACCATGCCGGGCGTTGTGCTTGGGCATAAAAACATTCCCGTCAACTCGGTTGGCTGTTATGTCCCCGGCGGCAAATATCCAATGGTTGCTTCGGCTCACATGAGCGTTCTGACTGCGAAGGTTGCCGGCGTCAAGCGAGTCATTGCTTCCGCACCTCCGTTCGAGGGTGGTGCGCACCCGGCCATTGTCGCTGCGATGCATTTGGGCGGCGCTGACGAAATTCTCGTGCTCGGAGGCATTCAGGCAGTTGGCGCTATGGCGCTGGGCACCGAGACCATCGCACCGGTCGATATGCTCGTGGGTCCGGGCAACGCGTTCGTCGCCGAGGCAAAACGGCAACTCTATGGCCGTGTGGGCATTGACCTGTTTGCCGGTCCCACCGAAACACTCGTTATCGCCGATGACACGGTCGACGGCGAACTCTGCGCCACCGACCTGCTCGGGCAAGCCGAACACGGCCCTACATCTCCGGCAGTGCTGATCACCAACTCCGAAAAACTGGCCAAAGACACACTGGCCGAAATCGAACGCCTGCTCGAGATCTTGCCCACAGCCGACATTGCACGAGTCTCGTGGGATGAATTTGGCGAGGTAATTCTGTGTGATTCTGTCGATGAGATGGTTGAACAGGCAGATCTGTTGGCCTCGGAACACGTCCAGGTGATGACCGAAGACCCCGACTACTTTCTGCAACACATGACCAACTACGGTGCGCTGTTCCTCGGCCCGCGTACTAACGTCAGCTATGGCGACAAGGTCATTGGCACCAACCACACACTGCCAACAAAAAAAGCCGGTCGTTATACGGGTGGTTTGTGGGTCGGCAAGTTTATCAAAACCCACACCTACCAGCGTGTACTGACAGACGAAGCGTCTGCAATGATCGGAGAATATTGTTCGCGGTTATGCATGTTGGAAGGCTTTGTCGGGCACGCCGAGCAAGCTAATATTCGTGTACGTCGCTACGGTGGCCGAAATATCGAATACGGCACCGCCGCCGAATGACACTGGTTCTGCCGAAAAGTCCGTCGTTTCGGCTTGACGGTAAACGTGCGCTGGTCACGGGCGCCAGCCGCGGTATCGGTATGGGTGCTGCGGTTGCTCTGGCCGATGCCGGTGCGCATGTTGTGTTGGTCGCGCGTTCTGCCGATGCCCTTGCCGAGTTGGTGGTTGCCATACAGGCAGCAGGCGGATCAGCCGAAGCCTGTGAGCTTGATGTCACCGATACTCAAGCCGTTAATGCGCTGGTTAACGAACAACCTGTGTTCGACATACTGGTGAATAACGCCGGTATCAATCGGCCTGGCCCTATGTCGTCAATGTCTGAACAGGACTTTGACGCTGTCATGAACCTGAACGTGCGCGCGGCGTATTTTGTAGCGCAGGCAGTGGCCGTGCGTATGCAAGCAAACCCGCCCGGCGCAAGCAGCATCACACGATCCATTATCAACACATCTTCGCAGATGGGACATGTTGGTGGCGTTGACCGAACCGTTTATTGTGCGTCGAAACACGCGATTGAAGGCATCTCAAAAGCCATGGCCATTGAGCTTGGTCCTTACAATATTCGGGTAAACACGGTATGCCCAACCTTTATAAAAACGCCACTGACCGAAAGCACGCTGGCCGACCCCGAGCGTGTCGACTGGATTTTGTCCAAAATAAAACTACCGCGACTCGGTGAAATTACCGATGTCATGGGACCCGTCGTATTTTTGGCCAGTGACGCATCGGGTTTAATTACCGGTAGCTCACTGATGGTCGATGGCGGGTGGACTGCCGGATAAAATCTTGGCGACACAAACTCTGGCGATAAAACCGCGTAACACACCGGATAACATGATTCGGTAAATAGCAAACCAACTACTATTGACACACTTGCCGCTTCAGGAGATTCCTATGCAGGGCTCAGTTAACGATATTCTGACCACACACGTTGGCTCATTACCCAGACCCCAGGATGTCACCGATCTGGTGTTTGCCAAAGAACGTGAAGAACCGGTTGATGAAGCGGAATTTGATAGCGTCATTGAACGCGCTGTCTACGATACGCTGGAAAAACAACGTTCGCTCGGTATCTCGTTGCCGTCTGATGGCGAGATGAGCAAAATATCTTACGCCACTTATATAAAAGACCGGCTGACTGGATTTGAAGGAGACAGTCCGCGTCGAGCTCCGGCAGATCTAAAACAGTTTCCGGGTTTTCTCGAACGTCTGGCGAAGAGCGGTGGCACACCTACTTATCGGCGTCCACAGTGTGTTGGCCCCATTGAAGTCAAAGACAAAGCGCCACTGGCAACCGATATCAGCAACATGCAGCAGGCGATGAAAAAGTCGGGCTATACCGAGGGTTTTATGAACTCCGCGACGCCAGGTGTCATTGCACTGTTTCAGCCCTCCCAGTATCACGACTCGCATCAGGCCTATCTCGAAGATGTCGCCGAAGGTATGCGTTATGAATACGAGACAATTGTCGAGAGTGGGCTAATACTACAACTCGACAGCCCTGATCTTGGTGTTGGGCGTCATATGATGTTTCCCGACCTCAGCGACGAAGAGTTTCTGAAGCAGGCCGAAATTCACATAGAAGTATTAAACCACGCGCTGCGTAATGTGCCGGGTGATCGAGTGCGTATGCATCTGTGTTGGGGTAACTACGAAGGGCCCCACATCTGTGATATCGCGTTGGCGAAGGTCTTGCCGGTTGTACTGAAAGCAAAACCCAGAGGGTTACTGTTTGAAGCGTCAAACCCAAGACATGCGCATGAGTGGCGTGTGTGGCAGGAAACAAAAATTCCCGATGACTTTGTGTTAATTCCAGGCGTTATTGATTCAACAACCAACTTTGTTGAACACCCTGAATTAGTGGCTGACCGCATCGAAAACTTTGCCAACATTGTCGGCAAGGAACGCGTTATCGCAGGCACCGACTGTGGTTTCGCAACCTTTGCCGGGTTTGGTGCAGTGGACGGCGATATCGCGTGGGAAAAACTGCGCAGCCTGACCACTGGCGCTGAAATCGCAACCAAACGTTTGAGCTAATCCGGTTAGGTTGTTTTCGTTATTCACCACTGGCGCGCCATGTTCTCTTTGGCTATGTGTCTTTTAGTCAGGTTGTTTTGATCATGGTGGCGCCGGTTATCAACGTCGCTACTGGTGTCCTCTGCTGCTTGAACCTGCGTCACACACCACTCAACTCAGGCTAAACTCAACGCAGGCTAAACTCAACGGGTACTACGATATCGGTAAACGGTGCATCAAGGTCATCGGGAAACGCCGGAAACATACCGACGTCACTGACCGCTTTGAGTGCCGCTTTATCCAGCGCAGCGATCCCGCTTGATTGCGTTAACGTCAGTGTATCGAAAGTACCATCGGCATACAGGCGAAATGCAACGAAGCTGCTGCCTTGTTGTTTTTTTCGTTGTGCTGTTCTGGGGTAACGTCTCTTGGCAGCAATCGCTTGCCTGACCTCAGACAAATAGTCTTGCTCAACACTGTTTCTCAGCGCATCAGTGTCGGCGTCGATAACTCCAATTGCTGCAGCACTGACCTCGGCTGACTCTGTCGCTTGAGTTGTCGATCGAACTGAATTTACAGTAGGTTCAGGTTGTACGACAGGCTCGGGCTCTGTAACAGGCTCGGGCTCTACATTAGGCTCAGGCTCTACATTAGGCTCAGGCGCTACCACAGGCTCGGGTTCTACCACAGGCTCGGGCTCTACCACAGGCTCGGGCTCTACGACAGGCTCGGGCTCTACGACAGGCTCGGGCTCTACGACAGGCTCGGGCTCTATATCAGGCTCGGATTCTACGACAGGCTCGGGTTCTACAACAGGCTCAGGCTCGACAACAGGCTCAGGCTCGACAACAGGCTCAGGCTCGACAACAGGCTCAGGCTCTACAACAGGCTCGGGTTCCACAACAGGCTCGGGCTCTGCAACAGGCTCGGGTTCTACCACAGGCTCGGGTTCTACAACAGGTTCAGGTTCTGCAACAGGCTCGGGTTCTGCGACAGGTTCAGGTTCTTCGATAGGCTCGGGCTCTACAACAGGTTCAGGTTCTTCGATAGGCTCGGGCTCTACAACGGGCTCGGGCTCTACAACGGGCTCAGGCTCTGCAACAGGTTCAGGCTCTGCAACAGGCTCAGGCTCTGCAACAGGCTCAGGCTCTGCAACAGGCTCAGGCTCGACAACCGGTTCAGGTTCTGCAACAGGCTCAGGCTCGACAACAGGCTCAGGCTCTGCAACAGGCTCAGGCTCTGCAACAGGCTCAGGCTCTACAATAGGCTCAGGCTCTACAACAGGTTCAGGCTCTACAACAGGTTCAGGCTCTACAACAGGTTCAGGTTCGACATCATCAGCGGGCTGCTGCACGGGTGTATCACTGCCGGGTTGCACCGATATCGCCAGCAGACGCTCGCTGTTGGGTACTCCTTGCGCTGGCAGGTAGCGACTGAGGAAAGTCCAGCCCAGCAGTAGCCCTGCATGCACGAAAATTGACAGCGCAAGTGCCGTCATACGCAGCTTCATACGGTTCGCCTGATGCCTCTAACGGCGCGTATGCGCATGACATTGATGCCTATAGGTCCGAGAGTTTCCACGGGTGGTACTGTAACCGTATCCAGCGACACAGGGCTACATTTAATCGTGCCGACAATGGTAACCTGCGCCAGTCGATTCATGATTTAACAACACGAGCCGCCACGCCTATGTCAGCGCACAACCTCAAACGCTCCGCGTGTCCTCATGACTGCCCCAGTACTTGCGCGCTGGATATCGAAGTGCTGGACAACCGCCAAATCGGGCGAGTCTACGGTGCCAAGTCGCACCCGTACACGCAAGGCGTGATTTGCGCCAAAGTGTCGCGCTATCAAGAGCGGGCGCACCACCCCGACCGTCTGACTCAGCCCCTGCGTCGTACCGGAAAAAAAGGTGTGGGCCGGTCTGCGTTCGAGCCTGTCAGCTGGGATGAGGCGCTGAGCACGGTTGTCGATAACTTTCAGGCGACCATTCGCGATTATTCCGCTGAGGCTATTTGGCCATTTCATTATGCAGGCACCATGGGGCTTATACAGCGAGACAGCCTGGATCGTCTGCGCAACGTCTTGGGTACCTCACAGCAGCACTCTACGTTTTGCGTGACGATATCCGATGCTGGCTGGACTGTCGGCACCGGAGAAAAGCGCGGGGCCGACACCCGCGACATGGTGCACAGTAAGGTGATTGTTATCTGGGGCGGCAACCCGGTTAATACGCAGGTTAATGTCATGCACTACGTGGCAAAAGCCCGTCGCGACAATAACGCCAAGCTAATAGTGGTTGATCCGTATGTCACCGGTACAGCCAAAAAAGCAGATCTTCACATTATGCCGCGTCCAGGCACGGATGGCGCTATTGCCTGCGCGGTAATGCATGTGCTGTTTCGTGATGGATACGCAAACGAAGACTACCTGAAGCGCCATACGAAAGACGTGGACGAGCTGCGCGATCATGTGCGCTCGCGTACACCGCAGTGGGCGAGTGAAATTTCGGGCGTTAGTGTCGAGGCTATTGAAACACTGGCCAAAGACTTTGGGTCAACGCAGCAGGCATTTATACGTATCGGTTACGGCTTCACGCGTTCGCGTAATGGCGCGGTGAATATGCATGCTGTCAGTTGTTTACCAGCTATTACCGGTGCGTGGGAAGTGCAGGGGGGTGGTGCGCTGTACGGTAACCGCGAAATCTACACGCTCGATGCATCGCTAATTAAAGCAACCGATCATGCTAACGCTGCAATTCGTACTTTTGATCAATCGCGTATTGGTGAAGTGTTGTGCGGTAATCCGCAAGACCTCGACGGTGGCCCGCCTGTCAAGTCCATGATTATTCAAAATACCAATCCAGTGGTGGTAGCGCCAGATACTAACAGGGTGGTTGAAGGGTTTAGCCGCGACGACTTATTTGTTTGTGTGCACGAGCAGTTCATGACCGAAACTGCAGCAATGGCAGATATTGTATTACCGGCAACCATGTTTGTAGAACACGACGATATGTACACGGCCAGTGGTCACAGTTTTTTTCAGGTCACCAAAGCACTGATACCCCCTGCGGGCGAGTGCCGCTCCAATCATTGGCTCATTAATGAACTGGCCCATAGACTTAACTTAACGCACGACGCGTTCGAGCTCAGTGAGTGGGAGCTCATGAATCGTTCATTGGCGTTGAGTGGTTGGCCCGATGCCGATACGCTCTACAAACAAGAGGGGCACGATTGTACCTTGCCGTTTAACACCCGCCATTTTCTCGATGGTTTTGGTACGCCTGACGGCAAGTTTCATTTTAAACCCGATTGGCAACGCGTTGGGCCAAACAGTGAAGGCATGCCGGTACTGCCTGATCACTGGGACTGCATCGATAACACAGATGAGACGCATCCGTTTAGGTTGGTCGCAGCACCGGCTAGACAATTTCTGAATACCTCGTTTACAGAAACAGCGTCATCGTTAAAAATGGAAAAGCAACCATATGTACTGATGCATCCGGATGATGTCGATGCCGAGGGCCTGCAAAACAATGCGACAGTCAGCGTCAGCAACACGCGTGGCGTTATTAAACTCACACTAAAATCATTTGCAGGCTTACAGCGGGGCACCGTGGTCATCGAGAGCCTATGGCCGAACGCGGCTTTTTCAGCTGGCGGTGGTGTTAACACACTGGTATCGGCCGAACCCGCACAGCCCAACGGGGGCGCCGTATTTCACGACACTGCCGTCAGCGTATCCCGTGCTGATGCAGGCACGTAACGCTGCGAAGGTATTGGATGATGAGGCCGCAGTGATGCGTTATGGCTACAAAGACGTAAGAGTCGGTGCTGTTGACACGACCCATAAGATACGTTGCTGCCACTGTTTTTTTTAGGGTTAAAGACAGGTAAGAATCACGTCGCACTGACAGCTGTGGAGGCTTGCACGATGCGCTCTATCGCCTCGTCAAACCATGTCCACGTGTTTTTGGCTGAACGGTTAAACGACAAATAGACAGTACGTGTAAATACGGGTCCCTCATTGAGTCGGTGCAGCGTGCCATCGGCCAACGCGTCACGCACAAGGCGTTCGGGTAAATAGGCACTGCCACCAACTCGGGTGAGATATTCCAAACCACTGTGTGCATTGTTAAAACTGACCCGTGCAATTCCCGCATCAGAGTAGGTGGCTGCATGCTGGCGTCCAAATTCTTCACCGGCTTCGATAAAGATATAATCCGGATCAAATTTAATTGGGCTGTCACTCGATGTGGAAACCAGTACCAACGGGTCATCAAACAAGGTCACCGACCCCTGATGTTGACCGGTCGCGGGCCAGTAACTCAAACACAAATCAACCAGACCGTCGTTTAACCACGTGTTGAGATCCAACTGATAACCGTGTGAAACCGAAAGTGCCGCCGCTGGCGTGGCAGATCTCAAATAATGAAACAACGTGTCGCCGGTGAGTGTCCATAAGTCGGGATGACAGCCGAGGTTCACAACGGAGCTCAGACTATCGGGTAATGCGGTTTCCTGTCTTGCCTGACGCCAAAGATCAGAGATGGTAGCGGCATAACGCTGTAGCCGCACTCCGGCTGCCGTTAACGTGGCCCCTGATTTTTGTCGATTAATCAGCGTTTGCCCAATTTCAGCTTCCAACGATTTGAGTCGAGCGGTGACCGTCGACTGTGTCACATTGAGCCGGTCGGATGCCCGTACAAGGCTGCCTGTTTCGACAATGGCAAGAAAGGTCTGCAGTTCAATGAGTTGCATAAGGTTAGATAATTCGAAATATTGATATTAACAATGCAGAAATATTTGATTTTCAATATTATCAGAATTCGATAATCTCAGCGGTCCACCCAATACCATCGTGTGGAAACGTTTGAGAGGTCGTACCGAATGAAATTTCATATCGCGATAAATTTAGAGCGCATGGATCAGCAAACGGACATTCGAAAGGTTCGTGATCACACCCTTGATATGATAAAAACCGCAGACCAGGCGGGTTTTGAGATTGCCTGGGCCGCCGAGCACCATGCGCTTGAAATGACCATTGCGCCCAACCCGTTTCAATTACTCACTTGGTGGGCAAACCACACCACGACTATCCGTATGGGCTGCGGCGTTGCGAATGCGGCGTACTGGCATCCCATAAACCTTGCCGGTGAAGCAGCGATGGTTGACCTGCTGTCCGGTGGTCGGCTCGAGCTTGGTCTCGGTTCGGGAGCGTATCAACGCGAATTCGACCGAATGCGTCCGGGTCTTCAACAACCCGACTCATGGCGATACATGCAGGAGATGCTGCCACTGGTGCAGCAGCTTTGGAAAGGCGACGTTGAACACAACGGTGAACACTGGCAGTTCCCAACCTCTACGTCCTGCCCCAAACCGTTGCAAGACAACGTGCCGTTATGGGTAGCAGCAAGATCTCCCATCACCTTTGATTACGCTGTTGCGAATGACTGTCATATTATGTGCTGGCCGTTAACGCTGCCCATGAGCGAGGCGGTGAAGTATCGCGAACAACTCGACGATGCGATCAAAAAGGCCGGAGGCTGGAACGGCACGTTTGCATTGATGAGACACACTGCGCTGTACGAATCAGACGAAGACCAAAGCGCCGCCGTCTCGGCCGTTCGTCATGCGCTGGGTAAGTTCGGCAACCTGATGATGAAAAAAGGTGAGGTCAGAAACGGGTTTCCCGACAGCATTGCGCTGGATGAGCTTGACGGCAATGTCCGCGTAGATCCTGCAATGCTAGAGGAGAACCTAATGTTTGGAACCCCTGAGACAGTGATTCGAAAGCTCCGCGAGTATGAAACACTGGGGGTCGATGCGTTTATATACTACGCATCAATGGGGCTCGACCATGATAGGCAAAAACGGTCGCTGCAATTATTTATTGATCAGGTCATGCCTGAATTTTCCTGAACCGGATACGTAAAACGTTATGTCAGCAGAAATACGTCGCACACTGTTACACGTACAAACCACCTTCGAAGAGGGCGGTAAAACCGTTGATAAACCCACCAAACTGATCGCGGCACTGGCAATTATCAAAAACCCGTGGTTTGGTCGCGGTTATGTTGAAAACCTGCGGCCTGAGATTCGGTCTTGTGGTCCTGTATTGGGCAAGCTACTGACTGACATGATTCTTGAGGCGAGTGGCGGTGATGTTGAGGGGTATGGCAAAGCGTCGGTGGTGGGTATGGGTGGGGAGCTCGAACACGCGCAGGCACTAACGCACACACTTTGGTTTGGTAATCAGTATCGTGAGGCAGTAGATGCCAAAACCTACCTCGTATTTGCGAACACGCGGGGTGCGGCCGGTACGTCGCTGATGATACCGTTGATGGATAAACACGATGGCGGTCGTCGTTCTCATTATCAGACTATTCATCTGACTGTGCCGGATGCCCCGGCCGACGATGAGGTGGTTGTGGCCCTGGGTGCATCATTGGGCGGACATCCCAATCATCGCATTGGTAATCGCTATGAAGACCTGAAAGAAATGGGCCACGACGTGGACAACCCGGCGGGTGTCTGACCAGCTCAATGCAGTTGCACCTGATGGCACCAGCTATGACTTGACCGGGCCGGACGACGCGCCGGTTATTGCTCTCATTCATGGTCTTGGGTTGAGTCGGCAATTATGGGCATCACATGTGTCGGATCTCAGCCGTGATTATCGCGTCCTGAATTATGATCTTTACGGACACGGTGACAGCGCCCCCCCACCTGCCACGGCATCTTTGTCTGTGTATGCCAAGCAACTGGTGTCTTTGATGGATCATGTGTTGATTGAACACGCGACCGTGGTTGGATTTTCCATTGGTGGCATGATCAATCGGCGCTTTGCAATGGATTACCCCAAGCGGCTGTCGGCATTGGTCATTTTAAATTCGCCACACAACCGGGGCGAGCAGGCGCAGCTAAACGTAGAGGCAAGAGCGGCAACTGTCCGCGAGCAGGGTGCCACAGCCACACTCGACGACGCACTCAAGCGCTGGTTCACACCGGAGTATCTTCACGCGGGTGCCGGAGTCTCCCTGGTGAGTAAATGGCGTGAACAGGTTGACCCTGAAAGTTATGCGCAGGCAGCATGGGTGTTGGCGCAGGGTGTTCGTGAACTGATAAAGCCACCACAGTTGATCACGGTGCCGTCTTTGGTTGTCACCTGCGAAAACGATTCGGGCAGCACGCCCGACATGAGCGTCGATATCGCTGGCGAGCTTGCGGATGCTGCTCTGACAATCGTGCCGCGTCTGCAGCACTTGGGTTTGCTCGAGCAACCCGAGCTGTTCACGTCGTTAATACATTCCTTTATGCAAGAGCGACTGTCATGAGTGCACCAATGTCTGGCGGGCAAGCCGCCGTTGCCGCATTACAGGCTGAAGATACCCGGTTCGTATTTGGGTTGATTGGGTCTGCCACCATGGAACTGTTCGACGCGCTGTATGATGCGACAGACATACAGTTTATTGGTGTGCACGATGAACGCACGGGTGTGCATATGGCGGATGGATATGCACGCGCATCCGGCCAGGCAGGTGTGGTGTTGGCAGGACAGAACGGGCCGGGCGCCACCAATCTTGTCACCGGACTGTCGCAGGCGCGTGCCGCTTTTTCACCGGTAGTATCGATTGCCGGTGCGCTGTCGTCGGGCCACGTGTATCGCGATGCGTTTCAGGAGGTGGATCAGCAATCTCTCTTTACACCGGTGACCAAAAAAACCTGGACCGCGCCATCAGCCGACCGTATTCCCGAACTGTTTCGCGAGGCGTTTCGCACGGCACTCAGTCCTCGCCAAGGACCGGTGCAGGTTAATTTGCCACGTGACGTCCTGGCAGCACAGGTTAATCCAGAGCCACTGCAACAACCGGCACAGTACCGTAATCATTCGGTGCCGGCAGCGCATCCCGATCAACTCAAACAGGCTGCCGCATTACTGCTACATGCCGAGCGTCCGGTCATCATTGCGGGCGGCGGTATCAAAAACACCGGTGGTGCAGAACAGGCGCTGCAGCTGGCAACGGCCTTAAACTGCCCGGTGGTGACATCACCTGGCCATGGTGACGCCATTCCGTTTGAGCATCCGCTCAATGCCGGTCAAATGGGACCACGCGGTAATGCAGTTGCGTCACGGTTGGTACAGGAAGCCGATGTCATTCTCGCTCTGGGAACCCGGCTGGGTTTTAATTCAACGTTTTATAGTTATGACAACATCAACCGCGATGCCCGTATTATTCAGGTAGAACTCGAGCCAACGGCTATCGGGCGTTTTTTTCCGATAGACGTTGGTATCTGGGCGGATGCACCGACCACGGCACTCCAGCTACAGGCTGAAATCACTGCCGCTCAACAGCAACGTAATGCCGATCAATGGACGCAGGCGTTTCAGGCGGAACGCGCACAATTTCTACAACAGCGTGATGCTGATGCTGTGATGACATCACCCATACAGCCGTCAGGCCTTTTTAAGGCGTTACGTCAGGTGGTGCCAAAAGATGCTGCAATTACCATGGATGCCGGCACGTTGTGTTTACAGGCGACCGATGCGTTGCAGTACTGGCGTCCTAAAAGTCTTTTTACGCCACTCGACTTCGGTTTGGTGGGGTTTTCGTTTGCATGCGGGTTAGGCGTTAAGTGCGCGATGCCGGAACGTCCGGTAATTAGTCTTATGGGTGATGGCGGTTTTGGTATGACGCTTTCGGAGTTGAGCACGGCGGTTGATCACAATATCAATACAGTGACCATTGTGATGAACAACCAGTGCTGGGGTGCTGAAAAAGCGTATCAAAGAGACTTCTTCCAGGGACGTTACATCGGTGCCGATGTTTCTAGCCCTCCGTTTGATGAAATAGCAACACGCTACGGTGCAGCAGGCTACCGCGTAAACACGCTCGCAGAGCTGGCACCTGCTGTTGAGGCCGCACTCGCGTGCGGAAAACCTGCGGTGGTTGATGTCGCTGTTGACCCGGCAGCGTTGTACAGTTTTCGGCGGGATAGTTTTAAACATCGGGGAGGGTAACCCGTGATCACCAAGTATGCGTTTTTTGCCGGTACGCTAAAAGCCGGTGTTGACTCGCAGATGCGAGAGTATGTTGAATCAACCCTCAAGCCATTGTGGTTGCAATTTCAGCCCTCGCTACAGGTGCAGGTGCTCTACGGCGTTGAGCACGATCCTGCCGGGCCGACTATTCCGTTGGTACTTGCCGTGACGTATCGGGACCACGATGCGATGGAACAGGCCATGCAGAGCCGCGCCCGTCATGAGGCCCGTGAGCTGCTTCCGGCTTTCTACCAGCGTTACTTTGATGAAATAACCCTCTGGCACTCGGTGTTTGAGGTAGATTAGGCGGCACACCACCACGAAAGCGGCCCGATGTCTTTGGCGCTATAGCTCGGTGTTGTATTATGTTGATAACCACCCATGCCGCGTAAGAGCAGCAGGTAGCTGTCGAGTACGACCATCACGTCGAGGCGGTCCTCGCGGTGAATAGCACCGCCTGACTCAACCACTGAGTTTGATCCGGGCAGCAGCAAATCATTTGATTGATAACGTTGGCGTTACCTTGCCAGTAATAACCCGGTCAGTAATAACCCGGTCAGTAATAACTCGGCCAGTAATAACTCGGCCAGTAACAGCTTGGCCTACAACAACCTGTTCGACAACAATCCGGCCACACTAGCGTTATCGACACTCAGAGGTTTAGTTAAGCCGCTCACCACTGTGTTGATCAAAGAGATGACAAATGGAAGGCGACACCTGTGCATGTACGGTGTCGCCGATGCGTGCGGAGTAATCCTTGTCGGCTTTGATGGCAACAATGACGCCACCGGCACGCATGGTGACCATAGAGGCTTCACCGAGCAGTTCCATAGAGTACACGGCAGCGTTAACCTCGGCGTTGGTGTCACTGAGGTTGGCGTCTTCGGCTCTGAATCCTAGTGTTATTGGGCCGTTGTACTGTGTGTTTAACCCGGTGACTTCAATGTTCTCGGCGCGGAAGGTACCTTGTTCTATGGTGCCGTCAATCAGGTTCATAGCCGGTGTACCCATAAAACCGGCCACGAACGTATTTGCCGGTTTATCGTAGATGACCCGAGGTGTTGCCACCTGTTGAACAATACCCTGGTTCATCACCACGACGCGGTCGGCGAGAGTCATTGCCTCGATCTGATCGTGGGTGACATAGATCGTGGTGGTTTGTAGTTCGTGTTGCAGATTTTTGATTTGTGCGCGGGTTGATACCCGTAATTTAGCATCAAGATTAGACAAAGGCTCGTCCATCAGAAACACCGTTGGTTCACGAACAATGGCTCGGGCCAATGCAACACGTTGCCGCTGACCACCGGACAGAGCAGCAGGGCGACGGTGTGCGAAGTCTTGGAGCTCGACCATATCAACCGCTCGTTGCACACGTTCCTGGTGGGTGGCAGGATCAATCTTTCTGATTTTTAGCGGAAACCGAATGTTCTCCCATACCGTCATGTTCGGGTAAAGACCATATGACTGAAACACCATCGCAACGTCACGGTCTTTGGGCTCCAGGTTGTTCACGAGCCGGTCACCAATATAAATCTCCCCTTCGGTTGCATCTTCAAGGCCTGCGATCATGCGCATGGTAGTGGTTTTGCCGCAACCGGATGGACCAAGTAACACCAGAAACTCGCGGTCGGCGATGTCGAGAGTAAAGTTGTCAACGCCAACAAAACTACCCCAACGTTTACTGAGGTTCTTGAGGGTAATACTCGCCATAGAAACTATCCTTTCACAGCGCCAGCGGTTAAACCACTAACAATCTGCCGCTGGAAAAACATCACCAGGACAAACAGTGGTGCGGTCACGGAGACCACTGATGCAACAGCAAACATGACGTTGCCTTTGGTTTGGGTGGTGCCAAGAAAGCTTGCAATCTTGGGCACCATAGTCTGGTTTTCTTTTGACAGGATCATTGTCGTAACCGCGAAATCGTTGTAGGCCAACAGCAGTGAAAAGAGGCCCGTGGTGATGACCCCTGGCCACATCACCGGAATGATGACATGTCTAAACGCCTGAAAGTGCGTGCAGCCATCTACCATAGCGCTCTCGTCAAGGTCTTTGGGTATGTTGCGGAAGAACGACGTTAGCATCCAGAGCGTAAACGGTTGGTTAATAGCCACCAGCACAATAATGGCGGTGGGCAACTTGCCCCAGAGATTCCATTCATAAAAAGGCAGCAGGTAACCCGACACCAGTGTGATGTGTGGCATGGCTCTGAATACCAGTGCCGTGATGAGTAACCAGAATGCATAGTTGTAGGTTGAGCGCGAGAGCGCATAACCTGCCAAGGTACCGAAGGTTAGCGAGATAGTAACTACCGCAACCACGACAATCAGTGTGTTGATCGCGGACTTCCAGAACGCCTCCTGTATCCACGCTCCCTCGTAACCGTCGCCGGTAAATGCACCGCCGGTTTCTGCCTGTGTCAGATTGCCGAATATTGCCCACGTCCAGTCCGCTTTCGAGAAGAAATCGCCCTCAACTTTGAAAGATCCCCAAAAGGTCCAGAAGAACGGGAATGCAGCCAGAATAAGCCAGAGTATTAAAAACGACCATGCCAGCGTTTTGAGCAGCGGCGACCGTCTGTCCATCACTTTGCTCATACCTTACTTCCGGCTAAAGTCGCGCCATGTGCGAATGAGCACGGGCGTTAACAAAATGGCCACACCAACAATGGTCAGTACCGAGGTGGCGGCCGCAGATGACAACAATCGGGTTTCCCCACCGAGATCGTCGTAAATAAAATATGACAGTGAGGTGGCGTGTGCGGAGGCGTTAAAACCCACAATAGGTTCAAATACCCGAAAGTTATCCATTAACTGCATCAACATGATAAACGTCGTCAGCGGTAACAGATGTGGAACCACCACGTAACGAATTTGTTCCCAGCGACTGGCACCGTCAATCATTGCGGATTCAAGGGTATCTTTCGGTACCGTTTGTAGCCCCGCGTAGTACACAACAAACGCAAAAGGTGCCGAATGCCACACGCCATACACGATAAGCATCACCCATGTCAGCGGTGTGGACGCTTTGAGGGAAAGGTTTGGGTCACCTGCGAGGGTTTGAATAAACGAGCCGATAATGCCACGCGAGTCAATCATCCAAAACAGGATAAGAGAGCCGATCAGCGGTGTGATGATCATGGGCAGCAATGACAGAAATATAGTCGGGCCGCGCAACACAGATGGAATGCTGTTAACCGCAACAGCCACCATAAAGCCAAGGATGACCACGAGTGGCGTGACCACAAACGTATAGGTCAGCGTAAATGCAAAGGCTTTGTAAAAAGGCAGATTCATTATCTGCGCGGTAAAGTCTTTGACGCCGGAGGAGGCCCGCCATGCGTCAGCTACCTCGGCCAGCGCCAGGTGATTACGATTGGTATAAATGTCGGTGCCAACAAAGCGACCGAGCGGGTCGGCATCGCGCAGAGACTGTGTCGCCTCCTGGTCAATCATCGTCGATTTTTTACAGCCAAAAATGTCGCAGTTTTCAACTTCGACAATGACTTGTTCGTGTGGTGCATGTACCGACTGGATAATCACTGACACGATCGGGAGCGCTATAAACAGCAGCATCGCCAGTGAAGTAGGAAGGATAAACCAGAAGAAGGTTTTATGTTTCATGTGTACCGATTAAAGAACCTCCGGTCACGGCGTGTAACAACCGTTGACCGGAGGCTTTTCAGAAAATACCCAACTGTAGTATCGGGTATCTGTTGTGGCTTACAGGAATCCTTTCTCTTGCGCCGCGGTGGTGTAGGCCGCTTCAATATCTGCCAGTGTGGTTGCTGCGTCTTCCTTGCCGGTCAGAAAATCGGCGATCTCGTTACCGAGTGCTGTGTGCATCAGGCCGTGGTAAGGCAGCATGGGGTAGGCGGTTGAGCCTGCAGCGATGGCGTCAAAGACACCCTGGTTAACCGGTGCGGGTGTATACCCTTCAATCATCCACACGGCCTGGCCCATGGTCTCTTCATTGAGGATGCCGGGGCTGATACCGTTTTTCATTGCAAGGAACGTGGCTTCTGCGTCTTCATCGGAGATGTTCTTCGCGACTGTCCAGCCGTCCCACCACAGTGTGGTAGCCGGTGTGCCACTGTCGCCAACCATCAACGGACCTGCGACTGCAATGTTGGATGCAATTTCCGGGGGTGCGCCTTCATCATCCTGAAGATTGCCAATGCGTGATCCCCACATATTCATCATGATGACGTTCCCGGCTTCCATCTCGGCACCGGTTGCGTTGGAGTCGTGGGTCAGGAAGTCGGGGTTCATGTATTCGCTGAGCGACTTCATCATGTTCAGAGCGGCAACGCCTTGCTCGTTGTTGATGGACGGCTGTGCGGTACCGGACTGGTAGAACTCGCCACCGTGACCGATGTACATGTTGACAAATTCCTGTGCGAGGTTCCAGCCTGCAGCGTAAGCACCGCCGAGGGGATACTCAGAGACACCGGCAGCACGCACGGCTTCAGCGGCGGCGAGCATGTCTTCATAGCTCTTGGGTGGTTCAACGCCAAGGTCTGCGAGTACGTCTTTGCGGTAGGTCAGGTGCTGTGCATTTGCCATGAACGCCACTGCCATGACCTTGCCGTTGATCGTGATCAATTGGTTTTTGGGGATGTCCTGGCCGTGTTTGGCAATGAGGTCGTCGAGTGGCCGGATCACGTCTTCATTCATCAAAGCGACGATGGACGAGTTGGCAATGATCGCTGATGTGTATTCAGCAGGATTGCCCTGCATACCGGGCAGGTTTATTTTCTGGTGGTCGGCGGTCAGGTTAGCGGTGACTTCGACACCGTCACCGGCACAGGCCATAGCGCCTGCTGCGACGGTTTGGATGGCCGGGAATTCGTTACCGACAATGCTGACGCGGCCTTCTGTGATGTCGCAAGCCGCATAGACGGCAGGCGCAGCGGATAAAAGTAAGGCACCCGCTAGCGTGCCCTTTAATAATGTTTTCATAGGCTGTTTCCTCAAGTGTGTCTCAAAGAGTGACAAATATTGAATACGAATGCAATCCTTTAGTACGGCACAGACATAACACCATCAAGACTCAGGGAGGGCAATGTCGATACTGTCTTGAATGCCGAGAGTGAGTGTAAACCGGCTAGTGTCTGTCGCACAGTGTCAATCGAGGCAAAAACCCACGATAAATTCACGATTCGATAACGAGCGACTCGCTTGTCGTCGGGGCTTTTGGGTACTGCCTGGTTTCTCTTTCCGGGGCTTCACAGCCCAAGTTGCACGGGTCTGGGGAAAAACTGGCCCGAGATTAACTGGCCCAAGACAAAACTGGCCCAAGAAAAAACTGGCCATGGGTAAGGCTGGCCCTAAATAAAACTGGCCATAGGTTAGGCTGGCCCGGGATAAAGCCGGTTCGAGGTAAAACTATCGTACGGTTAACCGACACAGGATTAACCTGGCCGGGTAGCATCTGTCACGGATTGAATGGCCTTTGGGTGAGCTGCCGCGGTGTAGCGCTGTGGGAAGGCGGCTATGGAGGGGTGCACAGCAGCAGAGCAAACACTCGGCACCATGACAGAGTGGCCGCTCTCGGTGCGTGGCGTGCGGATTATAGAAAGCCTTTCTCCTTGGCCGATGCTGTGTAGGCTGCCTCAATATCTGCCAATGTGGCTGCCGCATCTTCTTGGCCGAGCAGAAAATCGGCAATCTCGCGACTTAGTGCGGCATGCATTAGAGCTTGATAGGGCAACATGGGGTAGGGCTGTGCACCGGCGGCCACCGATGCAAATACACCATAATTAAACGGTGACGGCTGAAAGCCTTCGATAGTCCACGCCGCCTGCCGCATGGTTTTGTCCGTCAGGATACTCGGGGACGTGCCGTTTTTCATCGCAAGAAAGGTAGCTTCAGCATCCTCGTCAGAGATATTCTGGGCAACCGTCCAGCCAGCCCACCACAGGGTCGTCGCAGGCTTGCCGCTGTCTCCGACCATGAGCGGGCCACCCACTTCTATATTGTTGGCAATCTCGGGTGACGTGCCCTCTCCATCCTGAAGCCTCCCTAGCCGTGAACCCCACATGTTCATCAGCATGACGTTGCCAGCCTGCATTTCAGCCGTGGTGTCGTTGTGATCGTGTGACAGGAAATCCGGATTCATATACGCGCTGAGAGATTTCAGCATGTTCAGCGCCGCGACCCCCTGCGCGTTGTTGACAGTGGGCTCTGCAGATCCTGGTCGATAGAGCTCGCCGCCGTAGCCAAGATACATATTGATAAATTCCTGCGCGAGATGCCAACCGGCTTTAAAAGCACCACCCAACGGAAACTGCGATAGGCCAGCTTTTCGAATAGCCTCAGCTGCCACCAACATGTCTTCGTAGCTCGTGGGTGGTTCAAGGCCAAGCTGCTGTAACACGTCTTTTCGGTAAGTCAGGTGTTGGGCATTGGCGAGGAACGCCACCGCCATGACTTTGCCATCAAAAGTAATGAGTTGATTTTTGGGGATATCCTGGCCGTGCTTGGCGATCAGCTCATCCAGCGGCCGCAGTAGGGATTTGTTCATGAGCCCCATGATCGATGAATTGGAAACGATGGCTGACGTGTACTCTGCCGGATAACCACTCATACCGGCGGCATTGAGCTTGGTATGTTCGAGCGTTAAATTGGCTTTGACATCTATGTTCTCGCCCGAGCAGGCCATCGCGCCGCCTGCCACTGTGTGGATGGCAGGAAAATCGACACCGATGATACTAATGCGACCCGTGTCGAAGCCACAGTCTGCATGCGCCGTAGACAGAGCGATAGCGCTTGCCAGTAAACCTGTCACAAGAATTTTCATGGTCTGTTCTTCGGTTGTTGGTTAAAAATGCAACTGTGTGTGTTGATGCTGCGTGGACATGCATCAGTGCCATATATCAGTGCCATATATCAGTGATAGGCATCAGTGCCATGTATCAGTGCCATGTATCAGTAATAGGCACCCGGTCTTTTAGTGGTGCAGAAAAACAGAGCCCGGTGTGCTCTACTGATGCGATTAACAGTTGGCAGTATAAGGCGTGGCTTTGGCGATTTTTGGCGTTATGATGCAGTTTCGGTGATATTACCGACCGCATTGCGGTAACATCATGACTCTGTCAGCCCGCTGATGACAGGGCCTCGGTACGCCGACCTCGCGGTATTCGGACAAAGAGATACTGACCACGTTATCTCTGAGGTAGTGTCGAATACGGTTTGGGTACCAACCAAACAATCAATCAGCGCCGCGCGAGTGAGTGCGCCTTTTCCCGGAGAACGCTATGAAAACCATGACCTGTGTACAATTAGGCGGTGCTTGTGATCTTGAATTTAAAGCTGAGACATTTGAAGAGATGGCTGAGCTGAGTAAGCAACACGGCATGGAGATGTTTCAGCAGCAGGACGCGGAGCACCTTGCTGCCATGCAGAAAATACAGGCACTGATGCAACAACCCGAGGCGATGAACGAATGGTTTGAAGCTCGGCGTGCAGAGTTCGAGGCCTTGCCCGAGGACTGAAGACACCGCAGGCAACGGTATCCTTTGTCGCCATCGTGCAGCAGATACCAATGATACCGAAAACCTTGGCGAGTACCGTGTGAACGATTATCAGCGAAAACTCGAAAAAGCAGCTTTCGAGTTGTATGAAAAGGGCATAAGACGCAAGCAGTCACACCCGTTGTATTTTAAGTTACTGCGCGCGCTGGGTATTGAGGTTCGGTTGCCGCATTACTCTGAACCCAAGCATGTGTTTATTGGCACCAGCCTATATATAGGTGTTCTGGTGGTTGCTCTTTTGTTGTTTTTACAACGCAATTCGGTGGGTATGGGGCTGCCCACGATTGTGAGCATCGCGGTGATTCTGGGCGTGGTGTTTGGCGGAATTATGATGTCGCTAAATGCCCACAATCGCAAAAAATATGAACTGACCGATTGGGATGATCTCTTGGTCGAACAAGAAACTATTCATACTGAAAGTGATCAGGCGTTGTAGCAATAAGAAGGCCCACTGAGGGTGATACTGTCCATCGTTATCGCTGGGTAGCGCTGCCTACACAGGTTAATACACTACAGACGCAGACGGTGAGGTGCATAATATGCCGATGCTACGCAATGTTGATACGGTGACGCCACGGCAAGAGTAACGGCAGCTATTGGCAGTGACATTAGTGCGTCTTCCCAGAGTAGTACCCAGAGTAATACCCAGAGTAATACCCATGGCGGTGAATGCGCGCCCGAGCAACTGGGCAATTGGGCAACCGTCTGTTGTAATTAAAAATCGTGCGTAGTTGGGTTTTGATCCGTGAGTGTTCAGCCACAAAAAGGGAAGACTCACGCAGAGCCCTGTCGGTAACAGTACTCTAATCAATCTTGGGACGCTCTCTTGTAAAAGCTTGTAGTCTGCACGCACTTGTTTTGGCATGCCCAGTTTAGTAGGTGAAGTTCAGCACGAGCAGTTCAGCACGCACAACCTCGACTGCTAATCAGCCATGTGATTCGGAGGGGTTGTCCCATACAACAGTTAGGGCAGCGGTATAAATTCGTCATCGTCACCAGGCGGTAACTGAAACCTGCCATTCTCCCAGTCACCTGCCGCCCATGCAGCTTTGGCTTCTTCTATTTTTTCTTTTGATGACGCAACGAAATTCCACCAGATGTAACGCTGGCTGCTCATTGTGTCGCCGCCTAACAGCATAACCCGTGCACCCTGATTTCCCGCTCGCATGCTAATGGCATCGCCTGGCCTGAATATCATCATTTGGCCTGCAGTGTAGGTTTTACCGGCTACCGTGATATCACCGGCCGAAACGTGGAGTCCACGGTCTTCGTGATGATCGGGTAGTGGCAGTTGAGCACCGGGCTGTAGCACGGCATCGGCATAAAACATATGTCCGTATGTTTTAACCGGGGCTGTCTCACCCCATGCATTACCAAGTATCAGCCGTACCTGCGCACCTTCTGCCTCCAGTAAGGGTAGGGCATCTTTGCCGTGGTGTTCAAAGGCTGCATTGGTCTCTTCATGTTCCTCTGGCAGCGCCACCCAGGTTTGAATGCCAAACAGTGAGTGTGGGTTAGCTCGCGTTTTTTTGCTGGTGCGTTCAGAGTGTGTAATGCCATTACCGGCAATCATCCAATTTACTTCGCCAGGGTAGATCATCTGCTGTGTACCGAGACTATCGCGATGTTCAAACTCACCCTGATACAGATACGTGACTGTGGCCAGACCAATGTGTGGATGCGGGCGCACATCAATGCCGCTGTCGGTAATAAACTCGGCAGGACCCATTTGGTCAAAAAAGATAAACGGACCAACCATCTGGCGTTTGGCGGTGGGTAGCGCACGTCGAACTTCAAACCCGCCAATGTCCCGCGCACGGGGAATAATAAGTGTTTCAATACTATCGGGTGACACAATCGTATCGCTGTGCGCCTGAAGCTGCGGGTTGATGCTCATTGCGTACTCCCATTCAAACGGTTGGGGGATCGGGTTGTTGACTGGCCTTGATACGTGATTCCCGGAAAATGATGTACCAGCCTGCAATAAAAATAATAACAGCGCCAAGCACCGTATGAATACCCGGAGTTTCTGCAAAAAATGCAACACCGATGATGGAAGTCCATACCAGCCGGGAGAAATCGATCGACATCACTATAGAGACCTCTGCAAGTTTTAAAGCGCGGGTCATCGCCAAGTGCCCGGCGGTTGCCAGTGCGCCAATGCCTGCCAATAAGCCGTACTGTTCCAGGGTTGGTGTTTGCCAAACAAAGAGTGCCGGTATGATCGAGAGCACGGTGAGTGTAATGCTCATCCATCCGACAATCGCCAGTGTTGAATCTGTTTCGGTGAGTTTTTTGACGATTGTCACTGAGGTGCCCCACGCCAGGGCTGCGGCCAGTGGCAGAAGTGACCACGCATCAAATTGCGCGCTGTTTGGTTGCAGTACCACCATGACACCAACCATGCCGGTCAGTATGGCAAGCCAGCGCCGTATGCGGAATCTCTCGTTCAGGAACAGCCATGCGGCCAGTGCGGCAAAAATAGTGGTACTAAAGCTTAACGCGGTGGCATTGGTGATGGGCACTTTGGACAGGGCAAAAAACCAACTGAGCATGGCCAATATACCAACAATTGCTCGCAGTGCATGCAGGCGAGGCTGCCCGGTTTTCAGTGACGACAGGCCGTGGCGCATTAACAACGGTACTATGACGACAAGCCCGAACAGGTTACGAAAGAATACAATAACAAACGGATGCAGGTCGGTGCTGATGGCGCGCACCATGCCGTGCATGCAGGCGAGCACTATCGTGGACAGCAGCATGAGCAAGACCGCCACAGTGACCTTTGGAAGTGGTGACCGCGAGGGCTGTTTGGGAGTGGTGACAGGCGTCATGGTCGGTGTGTCGGTGCAGGGCGGACACGTTATCATGAACCTGCAATCGGTGCGAACTCTCGTCGCTGATCGGTGTCACAGTGAGGTTGTGGCGCGCTGGTCGCCTGCCCGAGTGCCAACTGCATAAAATGACCTGTAATTTAAATTCGCGTCACTATATTCAACGCGCGTTAATGAGAAGAGACGATGGCTATGAACATGACGGTAAAACACGTAAACACCCCTCAACATCACGCCCACACACAGCATTCCCGCAAACAGCATTCCCGCACACAGCATTCTATGACAGGGTCGCGTCTGCTCACAGTCGTCATGCTGGTGGCAGCGCCTTTGCGTAATGTGGGTTTGTTGTTGCTGGCATCTTTATTTTTCAGCGGTGTAGTGATGGCCGAAGAGCCGGTCGCCAAGTCGCGGTTGTCCGGGGTGGCAATTGGAGGGCATGACACAGTGGCTTACCACACCTTGCAGAAAGAGCCGCAGGCGGATGCATTGTCCGGCGAGAAATCCTACACCGTGACATGGAAAGGCGCCAAGTGGCGGTTTCTGTCTCAGGAGAGCGCCGATAAGTTTGCCGCAGAACCCGAAAAATACTCACCAGCGTTCAACGGTCACTGTGCCAATGCGTTGAGTTTGGGTGAGGGTTTGATTCGCACCGATGGCACCCATTGGGAAATCTTTGGCGATCAGCTGTACCTGTTTTACGCCGCGAGAGGCCGGAACCGGTGGCTCGCGACAGACGACGTCACGCCGTACATTGAGCAGGCCACCAAAGCGTGGAACGAACTGAAATAATCTCATCACTATCAATAGATTACCGATGTAACAGTGTGTTAATTCGGCAGCCAATCTATTGACAAATCCGCGCCTGTAAGCGAAGATTGGGAATATAATCCCAATCGGAGGATTTGTGATGAAACGGAATTTTGGTGCAGTACCCTGTTTGGCAGTACCGGCAGCAGTTGCGGCCACCCTTGCCGTGTCTGTATTTGTCGTGCACGCGCAGCCATTCGACGAGTCCGAATGGCCCAATTATCAGCAATATTGTGCCTCACCTGACAACCGCGTTGTATTCGTCGAAGCGCTGGAGGGGCGGCTCGCAGGCTACACCAATCTCGTGTGCCTCGACGAGGCCCTGCAGCAAACCAACAAACGCCTGCTCGACACTAATTTTCAGGAAGTCAGCGCTGACGATCTCCCTGCGTACGTGCGCCCAACGCTAGGCAACAACCTGCAGGCGACCCTCGCCGACCCGGCAGCCGCGATAAACCAGGATCAAACCGCTACTATTGATGTTTATCTGACGATGCGAACCCTAGAACCCGCCTTTGTGCCGCTGCCTTACTCCTACGCGCTGTCGGGCAGCAGTTACAGCGACGGCACTCAGGTGATCTCGACGGCAACCTACTATGTCGAAAATGAACAGGTCTCTCAGGAGGTATACGAGGCGTATGTAGCCGAGGCGCGTGTTGCCGAAGATGCCCGGCAGGCCGAAATTCAACAGAGCATAGAGGAGCAGGCAAAGCTTGGGTTTTTGACGCTGGTTGATGTGGCAGGCTTGGCGCCTTCGCTGAATGTGGCTGAAATTAACGAGGATTCATCTGTCCGCGGTTATTGGTGGACCAACGACACGCTCAGCCTGTCACTGACGTCAGCAGAAATTAATCGTATGGTTGAGACCGGCGCTGAACGTTTTTACATGGAGCAGGTTGGCGATTCCTTTGATCAGGGTATTGAGCTGGACGGCATCTTGGAAGCCGATCAACCGTTTGACGACGAGCCGCTAATGCTGACCGACACGACAGAAAGCGCGCCAAACGTGCTAGCCAGTCAGAACACCACTGCGTTGGCAGACGTTGTGGTTACTGCGCAAGCCGACAATACAGACGAGGCTGATGGAGCTGCAGTGAGTAATCCCTTTTCGGATGCAGAGGACGGTGCAGATGTTAGCGCTCAATCGTTTGCAGAGCCCGGTACCCTGACCCGTGGTGGATCTGGCTCGCTCTCTCTGGCGTGCTTATTACTCGGCCTAATTGCTGGACTACGTCGTTGGCTGCCAAAAGGCCGTGTGTAACGCGGGTTACAACAGGGTAGTTTTTCACTTCTGAGCAAGGGTACCGCGCGGTGTTTCTGGAAATGCAGCGTGGCGCGTGCGGCGATACACGTTTGTGCGTGACGCAAATGACATGTCAGGTACAAACAGGCCGGCGTGCAAGTCTGTAGATGCCTTTCACACGGTTATATTCAGCACCTACCTGTATTCGATTGGTCGGCAAATCACCGCCGTTGTCAGTGCGCGAGCCACTCCGCTAAAAACCACGCCTCTAACCGCTAGACTCATCTCACACCAGTGTAGCCTTGCGCGACAACCGACTGGCAGATATGCAGATAAGACTGAACGGGGGTTAGACCTGCTTTATTGCTGAAGGGTTCATCTCCCTCGGTGGTGGTGAACAGAAAACAGTATTCTAAATTTATCTCGGAGTATGCAGATCATATGTATCGGGTTTCATTCAGCTGCTTCGCCAACACTGTTTTCGCAGGTCTGTTTGTCGATACCGACAATGTGCTAACTGCCATCCACTACGCAAGTGTCGAAAAGGTAGTTTTCTTGGGTACCTACAGAGGCTATTAATACGCGGTATTGAAGTATCTGCGGAATACCTGAACCCCGATACTGCAGTGCCCGTAATAGCACCAGTACGCTAAGGCATAAAAATGCGACCGTCGTATTGCATCAAAACGCGCAAACAGCCGCTATCGATCGCGCTCCAACTGTCATTGAAACATACTAGTGTGGTTATGGCGTCAATCGTTGGTGTCTTAAGCAAAACGATGTCACTGATTGGCATTTTGTGGGCTTTGATGAATCGGGAGGTCCGAGAACACCTGAAATTTCCTCTTGACCGTTTTTATGAGTACCGCGTTTTAACCTGAGCGCGCAGCGTTAAAAGAGAGGCCTCACCCGTTGATTGCCGCATTGCTAAATGCTGTGATAAGGTCGGCCGGCTTGGTGGGCTTGAAGCCGCCACTGCTGTGATCTGTGGCATTTATTGGCAGCCATCTCAATATCGAGCTTGTGAGCCAAGGCCAGGCTTGATCGAGCAGGGCGCAGCCCTTTGCTGTATCCATGCACAGGATCAATTCTGAGACGGCTTCTTGCCGCTGTAAACATATCACGCACTTATGGAGAGTCGCTAATGATAGTGTCCGTCGAGTACTTGCTGACGTGCCTGATCGTTATATTACTACCAGGTTCAGGGGTTATCTACACAATAGCCGTCGGGGTTGGGCGTGGATACAAAGCTGCAGTTGCGGGCGCTATTGGTTGCACATTCGGTATTGTGCCGGCAGCGACTGCCAGTGTGTTTGGGCTGGCCGCTATATTTCATACCAGCGCAATAATTTTTATTGCGATTAAATATTTGGGAGTCGCGTATCTCTTTTATATGGCATGGAATACCCTGAGAAATGACGGATTGCTGTCGTTGAACGAGGTGGTTAGTGAGAAATCATTGGTTCGAATAGCCGTTGAAGGAACACTGCTGAATGTATTGAACCCAAAACTGTCGCTCTTTTTTCTGGCGTTTTTGCCACAGTTTGTACCCATGGAAAAAGCCGGGTCTATCGGCTACATGGCATTGCTGGCGTTTGTGTTTATGGTGATGACGTTACTGGTGTTTTTGGTCTACGGTGTGTTTGCCGCCAAAGCCAGAGCTTACGTCGTTGAGTCACCCACCGTTGTCATGTGGATGAGAAGACTGTTTGCCGGAACATTTGCGTTTTTAGGGTTGAGACTGGCACTTGCTGACCGTTGATTGGCCAAAGTATCTGCGGATGGGGCATCAGTAGACAGGACATTAGTAGACAGGAAATGTGCAGACAGGGCGCATTACTTTATGTGGCGAAGTGTAGATGGAAGCCTCTGTGGTGACTGCCATTGCCATGCTGGTCTGCGATGATGACCGGTGTGCTGATAACCAGTTAAGTGATAGCCAGTGAAATATTACTAGCGCGGTGATTTATCAGTTGATTACACCACCAGAATAATACCTGACCAGGCCTGTATTTGACTGGCGATACCATCTGACAGTCGCGGTGGCAACCCAAATGGCATATCACGCGAATTGACGTTACTAACATCAGTTTGCTGTAGCCAACGACGGTGTAGTCGGGGCCACGTGCCACTGGAATAGTTAATTATCCAGAGGCAACAGTTCTTCATCAAGGCGTGACCGGGCGCTATTGCGAACCAACAAACTACCCCGTTCCATCATTTGACGGCCCTTTCTGATATCAGCCTGTGCTTTTTCAATGGTTTTATTGCCCTTGTTGATCAGCTTGTTTCCGTCTTTGATTGTGTCAATGGCATCTTCCCAACGATCACCGGCTGCTTTTATTTTTTTGGCTTCCCGAGCGACCGTTTTGGGGTCAGCAGCTTTTCCGCTGGCAGCTGACAGATCTTTATATTCAAGACGTGCGTTTGTAACGCGTGTGCTGCCATCCTGAACTTTTGCTTCGCCGTCACGCACTTGCTTACGGCCAGTGACAAGACGTGCCTCAGCCTCGCGTACCAGCGTTGCGCCCTCGGTATTTAACCTTGCGCCCTCAGCCGCCATAGCCGTCGGGTCGCCGTTCAGTGCAGCTTCGCTAATACTGCTACTCTTGGTGGCGCAGCCTGCTAACACAATAACGCCAAACATAAAGACAGCGTGACATAGTTTCATAGATGGTAGTCCTGTTAATGGGTAGCAACACTGCCAACCGATGCTTATGTCAGTATTAGAACACAAGTGACGTGTATCAAAACAGTCGCCCTCGCTCAAAAACAGCCCGCAACAGTCGTAGTATTTACACTACCCGCTTAATTTACTTTTATTATAAAGGTTGAAACGGTGTTAACGAGTCGGGGGATCGCAAACTTCGATAGTAGGTCTGCGGTTTCAGTGATATGTCGATGTCACTGTTTTTTCTCATTGCCACAAGCGGGGCCTTCAGCGCGCACACCCGACTTGGCTCAATGCAAAGCTGGCGTAGAGTCTCGCGATGGTTCGCCACTCGGCAGCGTATTTGGCAAAGCGCTAAGACGCAAGAGACGATGCACCTATGAGACAATTAACGAGCCAAAAGCTCGCCCCCGAAATAACGGGTGTATGCATTCCGGTTTTTACCGTGGTTTTAGAACCTGTTCGCCCGGAGGAAAATAGTAGCGTGCTAGAGGTCTTGGTAGATAAGCTCAGGTAGATAAACTCAGCTAGATAAGCTCAGACAAACTGCTTCAGGTAAATGCCGCCAGGTGTGCAGTGTGTGACCCATAGCGCCAAAACATCTCAAATTGGCAATAACGCTGCATGCGGTCATTTAAAGCATGGCGTCGTGATGCCGCGTACCGGCTTTCTACACTGTACCAGCCTCTGGCATAGCGGTCGATCACTGTGGCTTTAACCGAAAGAACAGTTTGTAACTGCCAGGTAAATCAGTTTGGGCTTGCGCCACTGGAGACATCAGAGCCGGAGGTATCAGACCGATCACCTAAAAGACTGTAAAAATCCTGAAAGCCGATTGAGTCCTTCCGTGAGCACAGCTGGGTTGTTGGCATACCCGATACGAACATAACCCTCCATATTCAGCGCTGAACCGGGCGTTAACATGACCCCGGTAGCGGTAAGCAAATTGACACAGAAATCGCGGGATGTCGCTGGCAGGTCGTATTTAAGTAGGGCAGTGGTACCTGACGCGGGTTTCACCCAGGAAATTTTTGATTCTTGATCAACCCAAGTATCCAGCGTGTTGAGGTTGCCACGCGTAATATGCTGGCTGCGCTTCAGCAAACTGTCGCGGTGCTCCAGCGCCAAAGTCGCAAAATGATCATCGATCATGCTGACTGATATCGTATCGTAGTCGCGGTGAATCATGATGTCTTCAATCAGTGGCTCTGGTGCGGCAATCCAGCCTAACCGTAAACCGGCAAGCGAATACGCCTTGGACATACTGGCAGTGCTGATCCCCTTTTCATAAACATCGGCCATTGAATGTGATGTGCCGTTTCCTGTTTGGTTAGTGCCACGATAAACTTCGTCACACAGTACCCATGCATCAACAGAACGGGCAATGTCTGCAATGGCAGTAAGAGTGTCGTGACCCATCAACGCGCCGGTCGGATTGTTGGGGTTGTTAATTGCGATTAATTTGGTATCTGCGGTAACGATGGCACGTAGTTCGTCAAGGTCAGGCAGCCAGTTGTTTTCTTCACGCAGTTTCAGTGGATGTACATCAGCGCCAATGCTGGTTGGAATGGAATAGTGTTGCTGGTATGTCGGCACTATCGTGACCACACGGTCGTTACGCTGAACCAAAGTCTTGTGCACTAGCATATTCGCACCGATAGTACCGTGAGTGACAACAACATTCGATGGCGTGAGCTGCTCGTACTGTGCAGCAATAGCAGCACGTAACCGTTCGCTGCCTTCAATAGCGCCATAGGTCAGTTTCATGGGCAGCAGCTCTGCCAAGTCGGACGGCTGATGGCCTGTGAGTGTTAACAGCTCATCAATGGTGAGGCTTTCTACACAAGTTTCGGCCAGGTTCCAGTCGCACCGAGTCTCCCACTCGTTCATCCACAGTTCAACGCCAAATGGTTCGATTTGCATGAAATGCCGTCCTGTATAAGCTGAGTATTGATTGGTTAGGTGTATTTTATGGTGCTGTGCAAGCTATTGCCGATAAGCATCAGCCATTACATGAATAATAACGCATGAAGCGGGCATTTCATTTCTGTAGTTTGGCACGTACAGGGGCCGTTCAAAAGTGTGGCACTGCGCTCACTCGTATGTTATTGCGTGGGTCTCAGGATTAATAAGCGCAGATATCCGTGTTTCAACTTGTACTTGTCAATTCACATTTTGGAAAAATGAAAATTTCACTTGATCAAATTTACAGCTGCCGAGTTTGGCTTTGCAAAGCTAAGCGCCCGATCCAGTGTATAGTTTATATTATTCGCGTCAATATATAAATATGAAAGACAGTGTGCTGACTTTTCGATTGATGTCCTTATAAATTCTTATCAACCACTAACCGGTGGCTTGTTCGGCCTGTCATCGGTTAAACCGAAGTAAACGATGTGTCTTCCAATACTATTCCTGCAAGTACGTTGAAAGCGTGTAGGTAATAGAAACGGTTGGTAGTGCAAGGACACGCAAGGACCTGAAGGAGTTGGTAGTCTTGACCGTTAGCATACGTGATCAAAGAAACCGTGTTTTATTGAAGCGATATGCTCGCAATATAATGGTTTTTTTCGTGTTATCAGTGTCGGTTAATCTGCATGCGGAGGTATTGGACACATACGGATATGCCCATATAGATCCCAGAGGCGCCGGGATATTTGCATTAGCAGTACCCGGCGAAACCTATGATCCTTTGTCCGGGAAAATCGGTTACAAACACAACGACCTTGTAGCCTCCGGTAACGGTCCGCTAAGCATTGTTATGCAGCGCAACTTTGAAGAAATACCGCAGGCGTATCCGTATGAATTCGGCAATATGTCATTGTAGATTCCTCATGCGGTCTTGGATATAACGACGCCTGAGCCTTATGATAAATCGGCTAATCTTAATGCATCCCACGCCAGCTGCGATCAATGGAATAAACAGGTGTGGAATGATATTAAATTTAATTATGCCGGTGGTCAGGTTTCACTGATCAATAAAGTCTATCTCTCTCAGCTAATTCGTAATAGCTTTCCGGATTCCGCCCTCTATATCAGCAAAAATAATTGGTATCTGGATTGCGCCGGGAGTAGTTTTGTTGTTCATGCACCTGACGGTACAGAGTTTACGTTGAGTGCAAAGGAACGCATTGCGTCTACACGCGATTTTGGCTATCAGGGCACCGATACTCGGCGTATAGAAAACTACAGCCAATACTACCTGTACGTAGATACCATTAAGAAACCCGGTGCAACAGCGACATACAAATACGCTAATCGTGGTGGAGATGATCCTTATAACGCAGCAGAACCCGTGTTCATTGGTGAAGATGACGACAACCAAAACCGTTCCAGAATTCGTAACAAGCAACGACTGGAGTCTATCTCTGTTGTAGCAGAAAATGACGGTGCTTCAGAGGCGGTGCGCACCATCTCTGCTGCAATAGAATATTACGGTGATGACTCTAACTGCCCGCACCTGATTAAACGCATTTCATCGCCCAATGCTGTCAATACAGCAGTGGAGTATAGTTATAGAAAACTGGCAGAAGTGGACGATATTGCGTCAGAGCAGTGTGTGTTAGACAAAGTAACACAGTCCGATGGTTCGTTTTGGCAATTTGACTATGGGCAGGTGGATACGCAGCAGAAGTACATAGTCGGAGCCGATCCGGTAGATGGTCTCTATAAACAATCGTATTTACCGATCAAGAGCATTATTCTGCCCACGGGCGCAAAAGTAGAGTACAGCTATTATTCTTTGCCGATATGCGAGTACCAAGATGTATATGAAGATAACAGCAATGTATCTATTGTGGGTGATGAATATGAAGATTGCCCGGCACCTTATTACCGACGTCCAGCGGTCACAAAAAGAACTCTTTTGGGGCGTGATATCAAGACATCTGTTCATAACATTGGATACAACCGACCCTCTCCAAATACTGAAAATGTAGTAAAGCGGTTTATAGATAATGAGAAACGGCGGCACATACTGATTTTTGGGCGAATAGATCGCTTTCAGTCACCATTGGTAGCAACCCCAGAGTCAGGGCGTAGACTGCATTCAGGAAGGCTGTTGTCGCATAAGGTGAACTCTACCGGAACCAATTCCAAGACACTATCGGTCACAAAACACAGGTACTACGAACCCATTAGTTTTGATGGTAAGGACATTTCATTCTTTGACTACGATAGTTTTTCCTATCCGCCCGCTTCTGCGGATAATTTTAGACTTTTGTCGGGGCGTTATAAGTTTTTATATGACGGTCTGCGAATTAACCGTACCGTGAGCACAATTAATTTTCAAGGCATGATTTACCAACGTCGGTGGCGTAGTCATAACGAGTTTAATCAACCAACGCGTTTTGATGAAGATCGTAAGCGAGGTGATTATCAGCTAGAAAGCCGAACGACAGAGTATGAATACGACAACAACTATGCGTCACGGAGCGGTGGACGTTGGATCATTGGATTGCCGACTAAAAAACGCGTTGGTGAATCATTATTCAACAGTGGCGGTGTTGCGACTAACGTAAAATCAGGTACCGATCTGGTCTATGAAAAAGGATATACAGACTTAGGCTGGTTGAAATGGGAGTCTGACCAAGGGTTTGTTACGCACTACACTTATTACAATTCAGGCGATGTTCATACCGTTCAGGACGGCCGGGGTAATGTCACCAGATTTGAAGGGTACCAGAACGGAGTAGCATTTCGTGAGTATCCGGCTTCGGGAGGATCAGCGCTTTCATTTTCCGACCCTGATGGGCTTGTCTACAAGACGCAGGACGCAGAACGGCGGGTGGAGGAAAATTTTCGGTACGATTCACTGGGGCGAGTTACGCAGCAGTGGTTGAGTAGCGCTGATCGCATGATTACTGAATACCCGCAGTGGCATAGCCAGTCTAGTAGCGCCTCGTTCAGGCAGCGCGATACTCTCGAAAACCACTATCAGACCGACACCTGGTTCGACAGTCTTGGCCGTGTCCGAAAAACACGGATGCAGGATCTAAGCGGTAATGGAAAAAATGTTTGGACAGAAGTCAGGTATGACGCTGTTGGCAACGTTATATTTGAATCAGACTCTCTAGAGACAGACCCGTCAGGCGGCAATGCGGGCATTCATTACACGCATGATGCGCTTGGGCGGGTTCTAACCCGCAAACACAATTCTGAGCCAGTCGGTATTAAGTACTGTTACGGCGCTGAGGGTTGTGAAAATACCGCTAGCAAACAATATATCACTGACGGATTTGTTGTTACTGACCAGTATGGCTATGAGACCTCATACGATCTTAGGGCGTTGGGGCACCCGTCAAATAAAGTGGTCAGTCGTATAGTGCAAGACATAGAGCCAGGAGGGGCAAGCCGAGTGTCCACTAGGCTTTGGCATAACATACACAATTTTACAACCAAAGTGAGACAAGGCGGAATTGATAGAACTTATACGCCCTATTATAACGGGTCGGTATTAACCATGCTACCGGGTAGCGAGACGCACCCAGAGTTCGGTACCCGAACCGTCACTGAGTATGACGGCGCAGGTAATATTCATGTTGTTCAGAACTTTAACGGCGATATTATCCGGTATACCTACAATGCTTTGAATCAGATTGAGTCTATCCGCAGCGGTACGCTGGAGAAGCAGTATGACTACGACCGAAATGGGGCTATCGTTGGACTAAGTGACGGCCCGACTTCGTGGGAGTACAGCTATCACCCCAATACAGGCCTTCTGAAGTCCGAAACACTATCTATCGACGGTGAGTCTTTCCCGCTGTCGTATGGCTACAGCGACGCGCTCTATCTTGAAAACATGGTTTTCCCCGATGGCATAACTGCCAAGTATCAGAGAAACGGGTATGGTCAGGCAACCGGTCTGACTGCGCAGATTGGTAGTCAGCAGCTGCCGATCGTCACAGGCGCACAGTACCATGTGAGCGGTCAGGTTGAACAACAGATGATGGGTAATGGGCAGCTGTTCAGATCAACACTCAACGAGACCCAATTACCAGAAGTCTGGCAGGTGAAGGACCCGAGAGTGACTGACACTTCTACAGTAGGGCTGATCTACTTGTATGACAGGCGATTTAACGTGAGCCGTATAAAGGGCTACTTCCGACCCTATGGTGGTGCTGTCAAAAATATGGAATACGACGGTTTAAATCGCCTGGTGAGAGCGGACGGCCGTTGGGGCGAAGCAAACTACATCTACGACAAGATTGGTAATATCGTACAGGCAAGGGTTGGCGGTGTGGAACAGAATTATACCTATACACCCGGTAGAAATCGCCTCGAATCGGTAAGTTCGAGTGACTCTGCTGTAACGCCAGACTACGCTAGCATTTTGTATGACGGATCAAATCTGGCCACCAACGGTAACATCATCAACAACGGCCGAAGTGCCATGACCTATGACAGGCTCAACCGACTGGTGACAGCGCAGCGCGTTTCTGGTAGCGAGGGTAATGTCCAGTTAACCAACACCTATGACGGCAATAATTACCGCACTAAGGCAACAGTAACCAAAGAAGGTAAAACTACTGAGACTTACTATGTCTATGCATCAAATGGGAATCTGATGTACGAGTATGACCGTCGTGCTGACGAAACATTGGCTGGTGAATCCAGATCGCATCTTTTCTTTAACGGGCAGTCACTGGCAACGTTGGGTACTCACCGAAATATCGACAGTGATGGCGATAGCCTGCCGGATTACTACGAGCGTCTGCACGGGCTTGATGCAAGCTACGAGGGGGACGCGTACGAAGATCCTGACGGTGACGGCATTAACAATCGCCAGGAATACCTTGCTGGTTCATCGGCCATGTCGACAGATAGCGACGGTGACGGGATGGATGATGCCTTTGAGTGGGAGCATCACCTGCAGTTAGGTGTATATGATTCTGGTGAAGATCCGGACGGCGATGGGATCAGCACCAGCACTGAGATTCAGTTGGGGACCAACCCGACAGGCCATCTTTTCACCCGGTCGCAGCAGATGAATTTTATACCTCAGTTTACTGCCATCAATCACTAACCACAAAAGTCAAACAACAAAGGGAAAAGGAAAAAACCATGAAAACCGTAACAGCACTTGTATTAACTCTGTCATTACTGTTGCCTGTAGTGGCATCTGCCGCCGGAAGCTGCGGTGGTGGTTATATCATTGCAATTAAGGAAGGTGGGTTCGATGAAGACAATTTTTTTATCATGATCGATAACAGTGTTGCAGCCAATGCAGTTGGCGACGCATACCAGGGTGGCTGGATCAGATACGAAGCCACACTAAATGGAAAGCGTCTCAGAGGCATCAAGGCGCTGGCGTATCTGGCTTTTACCGGTAATAAGCGTGTTCAGGCGTACACCTCCGGTACGAGTTGCAAAAATGCCGATGATCTGACCATCTATGCTGACCGGGCAAGCTACCCAGAGCCCTGTACTGGGCTTGGCACCTGTTAGCTGCTGAGAACGACGATTATCACAATCCTCACACACTGGAATAGGACGCTTTTGTGAGTTATCTAAAACGCTCGAACCATCTGCTTGTAGTGCTGCTGCTGTTATGTTCAATGACAGCAGTGGCAACCGCCAATGAGATAGAGATAGGAGACGATCACTACCTGATCATCTACCACAGTGATGCGCTTGGCTCACCCCTTGCTGTAACCAACCACAACGGCAATGTCCTGTGGTACGAGCACAGCGAGCCCTACGGGAAAACCATGACACGTGTGTCGCAGACGGGTCAGGAAATCCTGAATGACCGGGTAGGCACAAGAAAGGGCTA
>CALDUO010000044.1 GCA_937923745.1 uncultured Granulosicoccaceae bacterium | reverse complement strand
CGGGAATTTTCCCGTAGGGGTCGAGTTTTGGGTTGGTTAGTGTGTTGGCTGCTGCTTCTACGTAGGCAAACGGTACGAATATCATATCTTCTGCCACTGCCCTGTCGGCTCTTGCCATGATGGTGATGGCACCTCGACGGGTTTCGATGGTGATGAGCTCACCGGGTGTTACGCCTAATTTTCTGAGTGTTTTTGGGTGCAGTGATGCGTTGGCTTCCGGTTCTGCCCAGTCAAGCACACTGGCACGACGGGTCATCGAGCCGGTGTGCCAGTGCTCTAACTGACGACCGGTGGTCAGTATCATCGGGTACTCGTCATCGGGCGTTTCTGCAGGCGCTGTGACAGATGCAGGCGTGAAACGGGCGCGGCCTGATTCACGGGGGTACCCGTCGCCAAACACAATGGGCTGACCCGGATCATCTTCGGACAATGACGGGTATGTGACCGCACTCTTCTCCAGTCGCTCCCAGGTGATGTTGTCCAGCGACTTCATTGACTGTTTCATCTCGTTAAACACTTCTCGTGGATGCTCGTAGGTCCAGTCGAGTCCGAGTTTTTTGGCAAGTTGTACCGTGATCCACCAGTCTTCTTTTGCGTCTCCTGGTGGTGGCACTGCTGGCCTACCCATTTGCACCTGTCGGTTGGTGTTGGTGACCGTACCGGTTTTTTCAGCCCATGCAGAGGATGGCAATATGACGTCAGCATAGTTGGCGGTTTCGGTCAGGAAGATATCCTGCACAACCAGGTGTTCAAGTTTTGCGAGCGCATCGCGTGCGTGGTCAACGTCGGGGTCTGACATGGCAGGGTTTTCGCCCAGCACGTACATGCCACGAATATCACCGTGGTGCACGGCATCCATAATTTCAACCACTGTCAGTCCCTTTTCGGGATCGATACTATCGGAGCCCCAGATGGTATTAAACGCTGAACGCACACCGTCATCGGCAACCGACTGATAGTCAGGCAAGAACATTGGAATGAGTCCGGCGTCTGAGGCACCCTGTACATTGTTTTGTCCGCGTAACGGGTGTAGTCCGGAACCGGGTCGGCCGACCTGCCCGCACATTAACGCCAGCGATATCAAACACCGTGAGTTGTCGGTGCCGTGTATATGCTGCGAGATACCCATACCCCAGAAGATCATGCCGGCTTTTGCACCGGCAAAGGTACGCGCCACATCCCGTAACACAGCAGCATCAATACCACACAATGGCTGCATAGCCTCAGGCGAGAAGTCAGCCAGATGCGCTTTCATCGCTTCCCAGTTCTCGGTGAACTGCTCGATGTAGGCGGTATCGTAGAGTTCTTCTTCAACAATGACATGCATGATGGCATTGAGCATCGCGACGTCAGTGCCGGGTCTGAATTGCAGCATATGAGAGGCGTGTCGTTTCAGGCCCTGCCCTCTTGGGTCCATCACTATCAGCTTGCCACCACGCTTGGAAAACTGCTTGAAGTAAGTGGCGGCAACCGGATGGTTTTCGGTAGGGTTAGCACCAATCACAATGGCTACATCTGCATTTTCAATTTCATTAAACGTTGCGGTAACAGCGCCAGAACCTACGTTTTCAAGCAATGCCGCCACTGACGACGCATGACATAACCGCGTACAGTGATCTACGTTGTTATGCCCAAACCCCTGGCGAATCAGCTTCTGAAACAGATAGGCCTCTTCGTTGGAACACTTGGCCGAACCAAAGCCTGCCACCCGTTTACCGGTGTCTTCCCGCAGTGACGCCATGCCTCCTGCCGCAGCGTCCAGCGCTTCTTCCCACGTAGCTTCACGAAAATGTGTGTACGGATTGGCCGGATCAACGTTTAGACCTTTCGCCGGTGCATCGTCACGACGAATCAGCGGCTTGGTCAGTCGATGCGGGTGGGCGATATAGTCAAAGCCAAACCGGCCTTTGACACACAACCGATTCTCATTCGACGGTCCGCCAATACCATCGACCCACATGATTTTTTCGTCTTTGATTTTGAACGAAAGCTGACAGCCCACACCGCAATACGGGCAAACACTGTCCACTGCTTTATCGAATGACTGGCTGTCACCGACACCGGCTTGGTCGAGTACCGTTGCAGGCATTAACGCACCGGTCGGGCAGGCTTGTACGCACTCACCGCAGGCCACACAGGTTGATGCTCCCATGGGGTCATCGAAATCAAACGTAATTTTGGCATCGTGGCCACGCCCCGACATACCAATCACATCGTTCACCTGCACCTCACGGCACGCACGCACACACAAGTTGCAGTGAATACACGCATCGAGGTTAACGCTCATGGCCAAATGCGAAGCGTCGAGCAGTGGTACGCGTTCTTTTTCTATGGCCGGAAAACGGCTGGTCGATACCGCCTGCATTTTTGCCATATCCCAAAAATGTGACGACTGATCGTGTGCAGCAGTTTGCGGCGGCTGGTCAGCCATTAACATTTCAACCACCAGCTTGCGCGCTTGTGTGGCACGGCTGGATTCAGTGTTTACCACCATGCCTTCTGCCGGTGTGCGAATGCAAGACGCGGCCAGCACTCGCTCACCTTCTATTTCTACCATGCAGGCACGACAGTTACCGTCAGAGCGATAACCGGACGCGTCTTTGTGGCACAGATGGGGGATCAGTGTGCCTTCGCGTTTGGCCACGTCCCAAATGGATTCGCCTGGCGCAGCCGAGACGTTTTGTCCGTCTAACGTAAAGTGTATGGAGTCACTCATGTCGGGTCCTCGCCTCCTCAGACTTCGTCGGGGAAGTGTTTCATGGTCAGTAATATGGGATTGGGCGCTGCCTGGCCGAGACCGCAAATAGACGCATCGACCATCACCTCACAGAGCTCTTCCAGCAGCGGTTTATCCCAGCTGTCTTTCTCCATCAGTTTTACGGCCTTCTCGCAACCCACCCGGCACGGTGTGCACTGCCCGCAACTCTCGTCTTCAAAAAACCGCAGCATGTTCAGTGCGGCAGACTTGACGCTGTCTTGATCAGACAAAATGACAATTGCCGCAGATCCGATAAACGACCCGTGCGGCTGCAGGGTATCGAAATCCATTGGCACATCAGCCAGTGTTGCCGGTAAAATACCTGCTGAGGGTCCACCCGGCTGATACGCTTTAAACGTATGGCCATCGCGCATGCCGCCGGCAGCTTCAATTAAATCGGTGATGGTGGAACCCGCTGGCAACACATGTACGCCTGGCTGTTTGACACGACCGGAAATCGAGAACGAACGTAAACCAACCCGCTCGTTTTTCACGGTGCTGTTCAGTATTTCCGGTCCTTCGCGGCACACGCGTGCAATCCAGTGCAATGTCTCAACGTTGTGAACAAGCGTGGGTCGATCAAAGATACCTTTTTGTGCAACATAAGGCGGACGATGTCGCGGGAGTCCGCGCTTGCCCTCTATCGACTCGATCATTGCGCTCTCTTCACCGCAGATATAGGCACCGGCACCACGACGCAGATCGATATAACCCTCTGACACAAGACCGGCCTGCTCCAGATGAGTGATTTCGTCTGCCAACAGTTTTAGCACCGCCGGGTATTCATCACGCATATAAATAAAGCATTTTTCAGCATCGACTGCCCAAGCGGCGATGAGCATACCTTCAAGGAACAGGTGCGGCGTTCGCTCCAGATAATAACGATCCTTAAACGTGCCTGGCTCTCCTTCGTCACCGTTCACGGCAAGGTATCGCGGGCCTTCTTCCGCGCGCACAAACGACCACTTGCGACCGGATGGAAAACCGGCACCGCCAAGACCACGCAAACCGGATTCATTGATGCGGTCCTGCACCTCCTCCGGCGTTGACTTGCCACCGCGAAACGCTTCGAGCTCACGGTATCCGCCGTCGGCACGATACGCATCAAGTGACTGGTAGTCCGGCATGTGAACATGGGTGTCGCCGGTCTTGATGGCTTGCTGCACCAGTTCCGGTGTTGCAAAGTCAATGTGGTTATGCCCAATTTCGAGCACCGGCGCGGTATCACAACGACCCATACATGGCGCACGTACCACTCGCACGTCCGCAGGGTTTAGCCCCGACTCAAGGCTTGCCTGCAATTGCCTGGCACCGGCAAGCTCACACGCGAGGGAATCACACACACGAATAGTCAGCGCAGGCGGTGGTGTCTCGCCGTCGCGTACGACGTCAAAGTGTGCGTAAAACGTGGCGACTTCATACACCTCTGCCTGCGACAGTCGCATTTCATCGGCCAGCGCATGAATGTGCGGCGACGCCAGACACCCGTACCGGTCTTGAATCAGGTGCAAATGCTCAATCAGCAGATCACGCGATCGGGACCGATCACCCAGCAGCGCCAGCACGTCAGCGCGCGCCTTGTCATCGATTTGTCGGCCTTTCGGTGTGGGTCGGCCCTTGCCGCGGCCGCTTTTCCAAACGCCGGGTTTGAGTTCGATGGTTGTCATGACAGGACTCCGCGCAGGGTTCAGAGGGTCTAAATGGCGTATGAAACCTGAATCTTACGATAAATACAAATCACATTATCAGATTGTGCGATTTGGTTTGCTTATAATGAGGAGGCGATGGACTCTCTTAATGCTTTAATCGCCGGTAACGCAGGCTCGTAATCCAGCGTGGTAACACCAATGGTCTTTTGAATCACCGGCGCTTTCAGGCTCAGGCTAACGACCCCCTCACCGAGAAAGAGGCTATCGACCAGCTTCTGCGGTGCAATGGTCGCCGCCGACCCGCTGGTGACCTGCGCCAGCGCCGGTGTAAAGGCATTGGATTCCAGTACCGGCGCAGGCTCAACCCCCACCTGCTCAAAGACGCCATCGACAATCTGACGAAACCGCATGTCTTTGGTCAACAGACACAGCGGCAAGTCAGCCGCCTCAATCCACGTCGCAGACCCGGCAGCACGCGGTGCCAGTGCTGCCGGCGCGAGCAGTACATAGGTTTCTTCGTACACCGCATCAAACGTTAACGGCGCTATCTCTTTTTCGTCGTCGTAGGTAATACCGGCATCAATCGCGTAATCGTGCAGCCCCCGGGCAATTTGCTGCGCATTTAATGACTGGATCTGCACGTTCAGCCCCGGATACTTCACCCGGAGCCGGGTCGACACACTCGCAGCGAACGGCAACGCGGTCGGCACCACGCCAACCTTGAGCACACCGGTAAGCTCACCCCGAGACACCTCGATTTCCTGACGCAAGCCTTCGGCATTGGCCAGAATCTTCATCGCCCATTTGAGGACCAACTCGCCATCGGGTGTGAAACCCAGAAATTTATTGCCACGCCTGACCACGGGTAAACCCAAATCCTGCTCCAGGCTGCGAATGCGTGCGGAGAACGCGGGTTGTGAGATACCGCAGTCTTCGGCTGCCCGCGTGAAATGCTTTCGGCGGGACAGCGCAACGAGCAACTGCAGATCCCGAATTTCGGTGTAGTGTGTCATGCACTGACTATAGCCGCGTTTCGGGCGCGATTCCCGTGCGTCTGCCAAACCGTTGGCTTTATTCGTCGCTAAAGCAGGCTAGACTTTATTGATCGACCATTCCTGATGCGACCAACCACACTCATGCCCTCTGCCTACCAGCAACTGACCGACGTTTTTACACGACTGGCCCATCTCGATCATGCAAGCACCTATCTGACATGGGACCAAATGGTCATGATGCCCGAGCAAGGTATCGAGCGGCGCTCACAGACACTCGCCGAACTCGCAGCATTACGCCACGCGCAACTCTCCAATGACGCGCTTGGTGACTGGTTCGATGAGGCGCAGGCGACAGCCACCGGTGACACGGTAGCCAGCGTGCGTGAGATGCGACGGCAATGGGACTTGTCGCGCGTATTACCGGCAGAACTTGTCAAACAACAGATTATGGCCGGTGCCAAATGCGAGCATGCCTGGCGCACACAACGTGAGCACAATGACTGGGACGGTTTTTTGGTTAACTTTCGCGAGGTTGTGGCGCTTGCACGAGAGGAAGCGCGTATTCGCCAGTCAGCCGCACCCGATCAGTTTGATACACCTTACGACGCCCTGCTCGATTTGCACTGTGCCGGTGATACCAGTGAATTGATCAGCGAGGTGTTCACGGCACTTAAAGCCGTGTTGCCAGACATGATATCAACTCTGTCGCAACGCGAGACTACCGGTGCCTTTAACGACAATGATCACTATCCCATTGAGGCACAAAAAGCCTTGAGTGAGGCACTGATGGCTCAGCTTGGGTTTGATTTTAGTGCCGGGAGACTCGATGTCAGTGTGCACCCGTTCAGTACCGGTGGACGCGGTGACGCAAGAATTACCACACGCTATCGCGACAACGAATTTATGGATGCCCTGCTGGCAACGGCTCACGAGACAGGCCATGCCAGTTATGAAAGCGGGCTACCCGCCGACTGGGCATTACTGCCGGTGGGCGGGTCACGCAATATGTCTATTCATGAGAGTCAAAGTCTGCTGTTTGAAAAACAACTGTTGCTGGCCAAACCATTCCTGGCTTTTCTGACACAGTTAATCCATCAGCACTTACCCGACAGTCGCCAATATGATGCAGACACATTATGGCGCCACGCCACTGTCGTTAAACCCAGCTTTGTCCGGGTGGAAGCCGATGAAGTGACCTACCCGTTACACGTTATTTTGCGTTATGAAATTGAGAGTGCACTGATCAACGGCGACATGGAGCCAGACGCAATACCCACAGTGTGGGATGAAAAGATGCAACAGTATCTGGGCCTGTCGACTGGCAACAATCATAAGCTGGGTTGCCTGCAGGATATTCACTGGACCGACGGAGCGTTTGGTTACTTTCCGTCATACACGCTCGGCGCGGTCAATGCGGCACAGCTGTTTCATGCCATGACCGAACAACATACCGATTGGGAACAACGCTTTGCCGACGGCGATACGTCTTTTGTCAGAGCATGGCTCAGCGAACACATCTGGCAACGGGGCAGTTTTTTAAGCTCGCAGGAGCTGATGGTGCAGGCCACTGGCGAGACAACCAACGCACAACACCTTATCAATCACTTACGTGCCCGTTATTTGTAGGCCGTCACTCACTGGTAATGTCCCATCAACCCGCAGCTATTGCCGAAGGTTAATTATCAGTGCTCTTTCCGGGTTTAGCACACGGTGATGACGAGCTGTATCGGCGCTTTGCTCCCGTTGATGAATGGCAGTTGGTGAATGGGAGTTGGTGTGCTGGAGGTGTTTAACGGAAGACAGTGAACAAGAGGTGGCGAACAAAAACAGCGTAGTTAGCTCTGTATTAGCCTGCCTGTATTGAGCAGGTTTTATAACAATCAACTAACACCAGGCCTACAAAGGCAAGGTATTTTGAGACCTACCGTGTAGAGACCAGACCCCAAAATCACGCAATCTGTCAACCACACGCAGCGTCAGTGGCCCTGCCCTGAAAACAGGGTACGCAGTAACCGATGATCGAGCGCGCGTACATGGACACCTGCATGGCCGGTCATACTTTTGGCCGCCACCAGTGTGTTAATGATGGCCTCTTCAGTGGCCTCAACGGTGGCGCCAAACACGGGATCGAGACACTCTGCATCCAGTTGCTGCACGGTTTCGATCGCATGACCCGACCCCACGCTTCCCGGACGCTGTGTCGAAAACGCAATAAAGATATCACCCGATCCGTTGTTACCGGGCGAACCGGTTCTTGCCAGGCCCATCGTTGCCCGCCGAGCAACACGCTGTAACTGTTGTCCGGATAGCGGCGCATCGGTTGCGACAACTACAATAATGGAACCCACATCACGGGCATCGTCTTTCAGGCCGCCAGCTGCCTCCCCGACCCGTTGCCCCAGTATAGTCAGGTCTTTTTGTATACCGAAGTTTGCTTGCACAAAGACACCCACCGTGTAGGATTGTGCGTCTATGTGAATCACCCGCGATGAGGTACCGCTGCCGCCTTTAAAGTCATAACAACACATACCGGTACCACCACCCACATTACCCTCCTCTACAGGGCCAGTTGTTGCATTATTTAATGCAGCCAGCACATGCTCCTCATGAACATGAAAACCATTCATGTCATTCAGGTACGCATCACAGGTCTCGGCAACTACCGGCATCAGCCACGGGAGTTTTAACGGATCATACTGTGGCTGTTGGATCATCCAGCGTAAACACGCCTGATGCGATATGCCTACACTGTGGGTGTTGGTGATAACAACAGGGCCCCGAAAGAAACCCGCCTCACTGATCCAGTGGGTGCCGGTCATTTCCCCATTGCCGTTAAACGACGAAACACCGGCTAACACAGGCTCAAGCGTGCGGTTGGCGGCGCGCGGCAACAGTGCCGTGACACCGGTACGGATAGCAGGCGGGTCATTCGCGGCCATGTCGTTATTGAGCGTCGTGTAGCCAACCTGCACACCCGGCACGTCGGTAATGGCATTGTAAAAACCGGTACTACCCTTGAATGGAAGCCCAAGATCTCGCGCGCGTGGTGCCGCGCCGTTTTGCTCTGCGGTGTTGCCGGTCATGTTGTGTCAGTCATCGTATATCGGAGTTTAAAGCGAAGGGGGCACAGGCAAACCGAGCTGCAGCCTTGGGCCTGGACTCAGGTTCAGTCTTTGGCAGCATTAATCGATCAGGTTTTCTTTGAGTACAATTTCAATACGAATACGCTCTTGCGCTTCGTTGATGTCAACCTGATCACTGTGTGCTCTGAGTACCCGAATGGCACTGCGCACACTGTGCCCTAAATTCTGGGTGATCAGTGCATCGATCGTCTCCCGGTGTAATGCGTCTTTGGTATGCGGTGTCATTTCGTGCGCAATGATAACCGGTCGTGAGTCCCGACAGTGTTGTTCGATAAAGCGTGTTAACACACGATTACCGCTACCCAAGGTGTAGATACCGCAAATGGACGAATGCTGCGAGAACGTAGTGGTCAGTAGCTGCTCCATTTTTTTCTCGTCGTCATGCCCTTCGACCGATGGCAGTACAACCAACCCGGGAAACCGTTCCTGCATGACCTCATCAAACCCCAGCCGCCGATCAATGCTGTCTCGGGACAACATAGAGCTGGCCAGCACCAGAATCTGACCCGACCTTGCACCGACAAAACGCCCCATCAGCACCGCCGCCGTGCGACCGGCCGCAGTGTTGTCTATACCAACAAAATGATCACAGGCTGAGTTGGGTAAGTCCGACAACAACGCCACGACGGCGACCCCTCCCGCTTTCAAGCGACTTATGGCATCGCGCACCTGCGGTGTCTCCGGCGCCATTAAGGCAACGCCGTCGAGGTCGTCGCACTCCAGAGACTCCAGTGTTCGAATCAGCGCTTGCGGATCGGTCATCGACACTTCTTTGAGCGTGATCGTGGTTCGCTCTGTCGCACCGGACGCATGCGACTCTGCAATCACATCATTGAGCGCTTGCTGAAACTGACTGCGCCCCTCCGGCACAACAAAGGCCAGCCGGTATAAACGCTGCCGGGCAAGATTGGCGGCAGATACGTCACGAATATAACCCAGCCGATTAATGGCATTGGTCACGCGCTCGGTCGTCAGCGCTCGCACGCCCGGGCGCTTGTTCAGGACCCGGTCTACGGTCGCGAGGCTCACGCCAGCCTCTCTGGCGATATCGTTGATGGTCGGTCGGGTCACTATAAAACGGTTTCCATTGAGGCGTCTTCAGGCTTTTTGTTTTTTGGCTGGACATGAAGTACGCACATCACTATTCTACACTCAGTCATTTGAGGTACGCACCTCAAAATGTCTCAGAACAGTAAAAACTGTCATCAGAACCGTGTTTTTCGCCGATTTGGGCCGCGCGCTACGGGTTTAGGTCGGTCACCACTTACTTGAGGGAATTACTATGAAAGCACAAAAACTCGCAGCGGCAACGCTTCTGGCGGGCGGCGCCTTCACGGCAGCGCCGGCCATGGCCGACGACCTGACGCTCTGCTGGGCTGCCTGGGATCCGGCCAATGCGCTGGTTGAGCTCAGCAAAGAGTTCGAAGCCCAGAGTGGCCATACCATGAGTTTCGAATTTATTCCGTGGCCGAACTTCGCCGATCGTATGCTGAACGAGCTCAACTCCGGTGGTCAATTATGCGACCTCCTGATTGGTGACAGTCAGTGGATCGGTGGTGGTGCCGAAAATGGCCACTACGTGAAGCTCAACGATTTTTTTGATAGCGAAAGCATCAGCATGGATGACTTCGCACCGGCCACCGTATACGCCTATTCTACCTGGCCCAAGGGCACACCGAACTACTACGCGCTGCCTGCCATGGGCGATGCCAACGGTTGGTTCTATCGCAAAGACTGGTTTGCTCGCGACGACATTCGCGCAGCCTACAAAGAGGCCACCGGCAAAGAACTGGGCGAGCCACAGTCGCAGTCCGAGCTGATGGAAATTGCGAAGTTTTTCCAGGGTCGTGAAATTGATGGCAACACGGTGTACGGCGCGGCCATTTTTACCGAGCGCGGGTCTGAGGGCATCACGATGGGTGCTACCGGCGCACTCTACACACACGGGTTTAAGTACGAAAACACACCCGGTAAATACGATATGGAAGGTGCGGTGAACTCTCCGGGCGCTATTGCAGGTCTTGAGTACTACAAAGAACTGTACGACTGCTGCACACCACCAGGCTACACCAACTCTTACATGGGTGAATCTCTCGATGCGTTCAAATCAGGACAGGCTGCTATGGCCATGAACTGGTTTGCGTTCTTCCCGGGTCTTTATGCTGATCCGGATACCGGTGGTGACAAGATTGATTTCTTTGTAAACCCACCAGAGACACAGGCAGGTTCAACACTGGGTGGTCAAGGTATTTCAGTGGTGAGTTACTCTGAAAGCCAGGATGCCGCACTGGAATACATTAAGTGGTTTGCCGACCCGGAAGTGCAGGCAAAATGGTGGTCTCTCGGCGGTTACTCTGCGCACAACTCAGTGCTGAACGATCCGGGCTTTGTTGACAGCCAGCCATTTGCCGGTGATTTTCTCGAAGCAATGAAAGATGTACAGGACTTCTGGCAAGAACCCACTTATGCCGAACTGCTGTTGGCTATGCAAAAGCGTCTACACGATTACATCGTTGCCGATCAGGGCACCGCTGAAGAAGCGCTGAACAAGCTGATCGAAGACTGGACCGAAGTGTTCGAAGACGAAGGAAAGCTCTAGTCAGTCAGTTGTAATCAAAACCAAGCACTATCCCCTGCCGCTCTGGCAGGGGCCTCTCCACCGATAGCCAGATCCGGAAATCAGCAGTATGAGCAATAAACCTATCGACCGGGTCGCACAAGCGACTCCGGCTGGTGTGGCGCGTAAGGTTAAAGGCCTGTCGGATCGCGCCATTGCCTGGATATTTGTCGGGCCAACGATTTTCCTGCTGTTGGCGATCAATATATTTCCGTTAATCTGGACCATTAATTTAAGTTTTACCAACTTTCGGGCGAACCGTCCCAACCGCGATGTCGAGTATGTCGGTCTGCGTAACTACGAACGCATTCTGAACGACTCGGATATCTGGTTAAGCATGCAGGCAACCGCGCACTTTTTAATTTGGACCATCGTGTTGCAGGTCATTCTCGGGTTCGCGCTGGCATGGCTGATTAATCGCAAGTTCAAAGGCAACGACCTCTGGACCACAGTCATTGTGTTACCCATGATGTTATCACCTGCGGTGGTCGGTAATTTCTGGACCTTTCTGTATCAGCCACAGATTGGCCTGTTTAACTATGTGATTTCGTTTTTCACCGGTGCTGACCCCTCTTCGTTTGAAATGCTCGGTTCGGTCGATCTCGCACCCTGGTCCATTGTTATCGTTGACACATGGATGTGGACACCGTTTGTGATGTTGATCTGCCTTGCCGGGTTACGATCAATACCCGACTACATCTACGAGGCCGCCGAGGTTGACCGTGCCTCAAAATGGCGTCAGTTCTGGACCATCACCATACCCATGGTGCTACCGTTTTTAATGCTGGCCGTGCTGTTTCGGGGTATCGAGAACTTTAAAATGTTTGACCTTGTGGTGCAGTTGACCGGTGGCGGACCCGGATCAATCACGGAGCTTGCATCCATCAATTTAAAACGCGAAGCCTTTGAGAAATGGCGCACCGGTTATTCGTCTGCATTTGCAATCATCCTGTTTGTGACGGTATTCGGCCTTGCCAGTATTTACGTCAAAGCACTCAATAAGGTGAAAGAACGATGAGCTATTCCGTCACAGAGCCATCGGGCAAACAGAAAACCATTGCGGCAACCCTGGTTATTCTTTACGCGGTTATTACCATTATTCCGTTGTTATGGGTGTTTATCACCGGCTTTAAGACACCACCTGACAGTATCAGTTATCCGCCTAAGGTGTTCTTTGAGCCCTCTTTGGAAGGGTACGTCAATCTCTTTACTACCCGCACACGGGTCACGCCTGAACAACTCGAAGCGTTACCGCCACCGGAGGGATTTGCCGAAGAGATTGTGCGTAACCGCAAAATGGTTATAGCCGGACCTTCAAAATTCGGTGAGCGGTTTATGAACTCGGTGATTATCGGGTTTGGCTCGACGTTTCTGTCGATTGTGCTGGGGACGTTGGCAGCTTATGCGTTCTCGCGATTTAAGATTCCGCTCAAAGATGATCTGCTGTTCTTTATTTTATCCACACGCATGATGCCGCCCATTGCGGTCGCGATTCCCATATTTTTAATGTATCGGCAACTCGGATTATCCGATACCCATTTGGGCATGATCCTGCTGTACACCGCGGTCAATATTTCATTGGCCGTATGGTTACTCAAAGGGTTCATCGACGAAATACCGCGCGAGTACGAAGAGGCTGCGCTGATTGACGGCTACACCCGTTTTCAGGCGTTCTACAAGGTGGTATTGCCACAGGCCGCCACCGGTATCGCCTCCACCGCTATCTTCTGTCTGATCTTTGCGTGGAACGAGTATGCCTTTGCGGTATTGTTAACCTCCGGTACCGCACAAACCGCCCCACCCTTTATACCGACAATTATCGGTGTCGGCGGGCTCGACTGGCCAGCGGTTGCGGCGGGCGCAACGATCTTCCTGATGCCGGTGCTGATCTTCACCATTTTTCTGCGTAAGCACCTGTTACGCGGCATCACCTTTGGAGCGGTGCGCAAATGAGTCGTTTTTTTCAGGGTCTGTTTCAGTTACGGCGTGGCCCGTGGGAGATGGTTGCGACACTGCTCATTGCACTGGGCGTGTTTATGCTCATGCAACCGTTCGTCATGTGGGCTTTTACCTATTCGTTTATCACGACGTTAGTCGGGACTGTGATGTTCATTATTGTCAGTCATTTCCCGGAGCAGGAATAACGCATGGCCGAAATCATCATACAAAACCTGCGTAAGGAGTTTGGCGACTTTACCGCAGTGCATGCGTCTTCATTTACGGTAGAAGACGGCGATTTCTTTATGCTGCTCGGTCCGTCAGGTTGCGGCAAAACCACCACACTGCGCATGATTGCCGGATTGGAGATGCCAACCGCCGGTGAAATTTATATTGGTGGCGACGAGGTCAGTCAGAAGCCGGCAAGTCAGCGTGATATTGCGTTTGTATTTCAAATGTTTGCGCTCTACCCGCACATGAACGTGCGCAAAAACCTGACCTACCCACTCGTCAGCCAGGGTATGAAGCGCGCAGCCGTGAACGCCAAACTCAAGGAGGTTGTCGATATTCTCGGCATCCACGATATCTTGAATAAACCGGTCGGTGGGCTGTCTGGCGGCGACCGTCAACGCGTGGCCCTCGGGCGCGCCATTGTGCGAGACCCAAAGGCGTTTATGATGGACGAACCACTGGGCGCACTCGACTCTGAATTCAGAGAACATATGGCAGAGGAGCTTCGTGCCCTCCATGACCGTATGAATGCGACCACGGTGTATGTCACACACGACCAGCTCGAAGCGATGCAAATGGGAGACAGAATTGTTGTCATGAACCATGGTGTTGTTGAGCAATTTGGTACACCCAGAGACATTTACGATAAACCCGCAACACTGTTTGTGGCTGACTTTATCGGTTCGCCCTCCATGAATTTTTTGTCGTTTAACGGAGCGGTAAACCGTGGTGACAGTTCGGTCAAACTGGGGGAGCACACCCTGAGCGTGCCGATGCAACACCATCGTATGGAAGGTGATCTCGTGTTCGGTGTCAGGCCAGAGCACATTGTGTTGTCGGACGACGGTAGTTATCGCGGAGAAATACTGGCAACAGAGTATTTGGGGCATAACCAAATTGTGACTGTGCAAACCGAACACGGTGTTGCCAGAGCACGCACAGAATCAATACATCATTACACCGTTGGTGACAGCATCGGCATGACATTTAACAGCGAGACAGTCACGTTGTTTGATCAGCAAACAGGGGCCGCCAACCCGTCCGTGCTTAACGAAGGAGTGGTGTCTCATGGCTGAAGTTGCCCTACATCATGTGAACAAACGTTTTGGTCGTGTCAATGCAATAAACGATGTATCACTGACCATCAATGACGGCTCCTTTGTTGTGCTGCTCGGCCCTACCGGTGCGGGTAAAACCACCACACTGCGTTTGATAGCAGGCCTTGAGACTGCGGAGTCTGGCGATATTCACATTGGCGGACGTTCGGTCATCAATGAATCGCCGGCACAACGCGATGTTGCCATGGTATTTCAACAATACTCGTTATACCCGCATCTGAGCGTGCGCGATAATCTCGCGTTTCCACTCAAATCGCCCGTATTAAACTGGCCCGCCGATGCTATTACCAAAAAGGTCAATGAAGTAGCCGAAGTACTTCGAATCTCCGGCAAGCTCGATAACCGTGCGACCGAATTATCGGGTGGTGAGATGCAGCGGGTCTCGATTGGTCGCGCCCTCGTGCGAGAACCCAGCATCTATTTAATGGATGAACCGCTGAGCTCTCTGGATGCCAAACTGCGGGTAGAGCTTCGGCTCGAACTCAAGCGACTGCAATCGGAGTTGGGGGCAACCATTTTGTATGTCACCCATGATCAGGTAGAGGCCATGACACTGGCTACTGAAATCGGGGTGCTTAATGAGGGCAAATTAGTGCAGTTCGGCACGCCACGCGATATCTATGAAAACCCCGGCAGCATTTACGTTGCCACGCGGCTGGGTCTTCCGCGCATCAATACACTGCCCGTGACGTTGTTTGAAAACCTGGGTATCGATATACCCGACAATGCCAGAACCATCGGCCTGCGTCCCGAGCATATTGTTCAGGGTGACGGGCTTGCGACCACGGTAAAACGCGTTGAACATTTAGGTGATCACACACGGCTGCATCTCAGCGTTGAGCAACACGACATCATTACCCTGACCGATGCGCATACCGCATTGTCATCCGGAGATAACCTTAATATCAAACCGTTAAACCCCCTGTACTTTGATCAGGACGGTATCCGACTGACGACAGGAGCTGCGTTATGAATCAATTTATCAATACCCGAGAGAGCCTCGTCACCGATGCGATAGACGGTGTTATCGGTACATCCAATGAACCACTGGCCAGACTCGATGGTTATCCGCATATAAAAGTGGTCGTTCGTGCGTCCATCAATCGTGAACAGGTTGCGCTGGTCTCTGGTGGTGGCTCGGGTCATGAACCGGCGCACGCCGGATTTGTCGGCACCGGCCTGCTCACCGCAGCGGTGTGTGGTGAAGTGTTCGCATCACCATCCGTTGATGCGGTGCTGGCCGGTATTCTGGCGTCCACTGGACCGGCAGGCTGCCTATTGATTGTCAAAAACTACACCGGTGACCGCCTGAATTTCGGGCTGGCCGCCGAGCGGGCCCGTACGTTGGGTCTGAAAGTGAATATGGTCATTGTTGATGACGATATTGCCCTGCCCGACCTCCCGCAGGCGCGTGGTGTGGCAGGCACTTTGTTTGTACACAAAATAGCAGGCGCATTGGCCGAGGCCGGTAAAGACCTTGATGAGGTTACCCGTGTTGCAGAACAGGTTATCGGTCAGGTAAGCACCATTGGTATGTCGCTCGACACCTGCACGATTCCCGGCGCGCAAAAAGAACAACGTATCGCCGATGGCATGGCAGAGCTGGGCCTTGGCATCCACGGAGAAGCCGGCATTGAACAAATCAGTTTCTCTACGGCGCGTGATGCAATGCAACAAGTGATCAACAAACTCAAGCCGGTGATGGCTGACGGCCCCCACTATGCCCTGTTAAATAATTTGGGCGGTGCAACACCACTGGAGATGGCCATACTGGCACGAGAACTTCTGCAATCGGACATCAGCGGCAACATTCAGTATTTAACCGGACCGGCACCACTCATGACATCGTTGGACATGCGCGGATTTTCGCTGTCGGTGTTACCGGTAAACACCGGCTACGAAGCTGCCATGGAAGCTCCGGTGGGGCCAGTGGCATGGCCGGGCATTGTTCATCTGACGTCACCTGCCGTGCTGCCGTTACCGGATGGTCTTGCACCGATAAAACCCGTGCCGTCAGCACACACAGAGCGAAAAGCGTTTCTGGCACAGTGCTGCGATATCCTGATCGACACTGAATCAGTGCTGAACAAACTCGACGCACAATCCGGTGATGGCGATACCGGCACGACACTCAAAACCGCGGCACTGGCAATGAAACAGTCGCTCGACTCATTACCCCTGGCAGATACAACCCAGCTCTATCGGGCGATCGGCGCCGAGCTCAGTCAAACCATGGGAGGCTCTTCCGGGGTGCTGCTGGCGATCTTTTTTACCGCAGCAGGCGACGCTGCAGCATCCGGACAAAGCATGAGTGGCGCCCTCAGGTCAGGCCTGCAGCGCATACAGGAAGTCGGTGGCGCCAACCCCGGTGATCGCACCATGATCGACGCACTGCAACCGGCACTGGATGCGCTGGACCAAGGGTTGGATGCTGCCGGCATGGCGGCACGCGCAGGGGCAGACCATACGGCCGAGATCGTCAGTGCCAAGGCCGGTCGCGCAAGCTACCTGTCGGCCGAGCAGCTCAAAGGACACAATGATCCCGGTGCAGAGGCTGTCGCGCTACTGTTTGAAGCACTGGCAAAGCGTTAACACGGTCACCCTCTGACGATTGCCCTGACTCTTCAGGCAATCGCACCGACACGACCGACTGTACATCGCAGGTTTAGGACTGTTAAGTACGCCTCATTACGATTTCCGTTCATTAGTGCCGCCCTGCACTTGGCATTTGTTCCTCCCTTCTGCTGTTCAAGTGAGCACACTCCTAACCGATAGGGTTCCTGTAGGGAACTCTATTCGCCGCAACAAGCTGTCGTCCAATGCTAAAAAATTTAACTCATCGTTTGACCCTTGGTCTGATGTGCTTTTGCGGTGCAACCGCGACTATCGGCTCGTCCTTCGACATACCGGTCAGATTCGATGACGGTGAGTTCACAACCGGTGTCAGCCTCGACGGTAAGGTTCGGTTCGATGTGCATCGGGGTTATGCCATCAGCCAGGGCGACATTCTGGTTGGGTTACTCGACACCTCCGATCGCGCCAACCCCACCATGAACTATCGTGGACTCGCGCGAACATCAGAACTTGATCGATGGGTTGACGGTATTGTGTATTACCGGTTCGATGAAGATCTCGACGAAGACAGAGTCGCAACTGCTCTTGAAGCCATCACCTATTGGAATTTGCACAGCTCGATTACGATGCTCGAGCGTACCGACGAAAACGACGCACCAGACTACATTAACTTTGAACCGGCCAGCGGCTGCGCGTCCTGGGTTGGTCGCATTGGTGGTGATCAGGCACTGTGGATAGGACCCACCTGTTCAGTCGGCAGCATTATTCATGAGATAGGTCATGCTATTGGACTGTTCCACGAGCATACACGTGCTGATCGCGACAGTTATATCACGATTGATTACGACAACATCAGTGACGGTAAAACATTTAATTTCGATGTGTTTGACGACGGCACCGAGCTGATAGGAGACTATAACTACGGCTCCATCATGCATTACGGACCCACCTTCTTCAGCAAGAACGGTCTGCCGACCATCATCGCGCCAGACGGCATTGACGTGGGACAACGTATCGCGCTGAACGAAGGTGATCTCGCGGCCGTTGATGCGTTATATGGCACTGATTTGTCGTTAAGCACAACAGCGCAGAGCAACGCCGACAACGCCGTAGAACTGAGTGTGTTTGTCACCAATGAAGGCATTCGTGGTGCACATGGCATCGACTATCATCTTGCTCTACCCGATGACGTTACCGCCACTGTTGTCACTGCAGACGATTGGCAATGCACGCAAGGTGAAGATGACATGGTGTGCAGATTGGACCGCTTGGCAGAGAACACGAGCGCCAGCCTCGATCTGCTGCTCGATGGTGATATCGATAACCTCGCCGATGCAATGTCACACCTTACCTCGGTGACACATGATACGGATACGAGCAACAACGGAACTGCACCAACACCGGTCGAACCAGACGCGTCAGCAGCAGAACCTGCAGACCAAACGGATGACCAGATCATCGATGAAACGCTGGACAGTTCGGCCGACAACACAGACAGCGTTGATAACGCCATCACCGAGACTGACGACAGCGTCGACAGTGCGACGACAACCGAGTCGGTCGCTCAGGTCACGGTAGACGAGGTCACGGTAGATCAGGTAACGATAGATGGGGCACCGGTGAATCAGCCCAGCACGCCAGAGATCGTTGTCGCCGCACCCGTGACAACACCCGCCCCGTCCACAACTCCAACGGTCGAAGCCGAGTCAACGCCAATACCATCATTGGGTGCGGCAACGCCAACGGTAACAACCTCGGCCGGTTCTCTCGGTTGGTTGCTGCTGATGATCGCTACGATTGTGACGTCTGCACGCACACTGCTCACCCGCCGACTCTGAGAAAAACGCGACTGCGGCCATGCTGCTGTATGAAGGGAACAAATAGCCCGAACGTTGGTATTCCCTGACGTATATGGCAGTGCCAGCTGACAGGTGCTTTACGCAAAGTGTGAACTGGCACTGGCTGTCCTCGTCATTTATACCTTGTGTTTATGAACTGGTATTGTTTAGCTTGGTATGGTTTAGCGTAGTATTGTTTAGCCTGGCGTCCGATCACTTAGCGCTCTGATTCAGGCAGTTTATGAACCCGCCGGTTTATAACAAGAACAATTGATAACCCACTAAAATCAACCGAGGGTTGCGTGACTTGATCAACTCCGTACTCCGTGTTGCCTCTTTGGCCTTGTTAGCTGTGCTGCTGATACGCGGCGGGGCATCCTGTGCATACCCACCTCCAACACACCAGGGATGCCTGTCACTGGGTAACGCCATCACTGTGTGCGCGGCATCGGATATGGCACGCATCACACGTACCGGTGCCATCGCGCTGGAGCATAGCGACTATGACTTAACCTCTGGCCTTGTGCTCCACACCGCCAAAAACGAGACCACCGCGTTTCAGTTTATTCTGAACAGTAAGCCTACGGCAAAGCCAGTCAAGGTTCGCCTGGACCGTGGTGCCTGGCAACCGGCCACCCTGAACACTACGGCCCTGAACACTACGACCCTGAACAATACGACCCTGAACAATACTACCCTGACCACGACAGCCGCGAGCAATACAACCCTAAACACTTCAGCCGCGAGCAGCACGGCCGCCATCACACAGTCGCTCTACCAGGCACACTATCACTTTGTGGACAAAGGTGGTTATTCCTGGGGACCTTCAACCGATGTACTGCCGTGGCCAGCCTATTATCCCGACGCGCTCATTCCACAACAGCAGGGTTGTCTGGGTGACAACGTCACTCTCTTCGATACCATTGAGGTAGACGCAACACTCCGGCAAAATCAATCGCTATGGCTGGATAACTATGTGCCTGCGGAACAACCCGCCGGCACCTAT
>CALDUO010000043.1 GCA_937923745.1 uncultured Granulosicoccaceae bacterium | reverse complement strand
CACCTGAATGAATTGCAGTTGCCTGTCACAGCGTTCAACACTTTGTGACAACGTGCACAGTCGTGGCCCGGACATTACCAAGGTACGCGTGCTGCACACTCGCAGGGTGTTGACTAAAAAACCGTCAGCTTTGCGTGCTTGGCCTTGCGGTTAAACAGACTTACCTTGGATGGCTCACAGCGAATCACGTAGAAATCGCGGGTCGTGTCGGCCCGGAATATTCGAACCTGTGACAGTGACCAGAAGCGTAATAACCAGAGGCGTAGTAACCAGAGGCGTAGTAACCAGTTTCAAAATGGCCAGCGTCAGAATGTGGCAAAGTAGCAAGAGCCACAGTGACGAGGTGCAAGGTGAGTGACGAAGGTCACAGTGGCAAGACTCACAGTGACCAAGGTCGTCGCAGGAGAGTTACTGTGTGCTGGATGCAACGGCGGCAGTTAACGCGTGTACAGAATCGGTTGGGGGTATTGGCGTGTTCTTTAATCAAGCGAACTTTAAACAAGCCTGTTGTGCAGTTGCCTGTACGTTGCTGCTAACCCATTGTGCGTTTGATCAGTCACCGACAGCACCGACCTACAGTCATCCGCCTGAACTACAGGCGACGCTCGCACCTGATGCCACCAACATATGGTGCACCAGTTTGAACGGTGCGCAGTTTATGGCTATTACCGGTTGGTTCTCCCCGGACTGTCAGCAAGGCGTACTACCGGCAACAGACTATGTGGTGACGGCTGTTGAGTCTTATGAATTTGGTACGGTTAAAACGCTGGTGCTTCACGTCAAGGCGTCATCTTCAGGAGACGACGTTTGGATTCCGTTACCAGAGCACGAATGGGCCTGATCATTTGCTCATAGCAGTTTGTACACGACAGTGATTGCACACAACTCACTACTGGCTTCAAACAACTAGCTGCAAACATCGCCTGTTGCAATAGTCAGATTGGCGTTATCGCCAACCGTAAATCCCGAGCCCAATACCACTTTGTCACCGGCAAGCAATGTTGCTTGATGTCCGGCATTCACGGCAACCTCACCCGATGCAGTGATCGTTTGTGATACGGCAACGGTTGTACGATCATCCAGACCACCAGCCGTAATTAACCGATTTTCCTCGCACGAGTCGACCACATAAAAAGCGTGATCGTATTGTGTGTCATTCAGTTCAATCGAGTAGCGCCATACGCCCTTATTGTTTTCAGTGGTGATGCTGTCATGCCGCCAATACCAATAAGACGAGCTATAGTGCGCCCCGCCCGGCGTAAAATTCCATGACGTGTACACAGTGCCGTCAGGGCGCGTAATGCGATGTTGGGTTGCACTGTTGTTGGTCAGGTCACGGTAGTACGACACCAGATATACCGAATCAGACGGCAAAAACGTGCTTTTTTCATTGGGCTCTGCGGGTTCGGGGCATCGATTAAAGCGTGGAGGGCCAGATCCGGTGGCAATATGGTTAAGCCGAGTGATGTAATAGTCGGGTTGCTGTTGCCACCACGACTCTGCATTTAACGCATTACAGTTACCGGCGTAGGGGTCAATGGTACGATACTGTGAGTCGAGTATTTCAAGGTGCAAATGAGGCCCGGTGGAATTACCGGAGCTACCCACAACACCCAGATATTCCCCGGCGTCTACAGAGTCGCCCACGCGTTTGGTTGTCACCGACCCGTTTTTTAAATGCCCGTACCATGCATGGGAGCCGTCTGCATGACGAACATACACGGCGTTCCAGCCGCTGTTGTTCAAACGGCAACTTCGATCTTGGTTACCGTCTATTCTGCCCGTGATCACGCCGGGTGCCGCCGCTATAACCTCGACAGCGTTATTGTCCATTTTTAACCAGGAAAAAGGGGCGGTAAACACGTCGAGCCCACGATGGTTGTATCCGCCGCTGGTGTCGTAAGTGCGACGACCACAATTGTAGTCGAGTGTCTGAAACGGATAATTGTTGTCGTGATCAACGAAATTGGAGATGGCGTCAACGTTGTAGTCGGTGATGTGTTTGGCTTTTCTGACTGGCCAGATAAACTCAGGACGCCCCGAATTGCCTGCTGCCGAGTCGCCGGAAATAGCATTAGCTGCGCCACCGGGCTCAGTGACCTCGGCGTCGGTAATAATATTGGCTTTTTTGAGCGTATTGACCGAGCTGCGCACCTGGGCCTGTATGGCTATACGATCGTCTACTGACAAATGGGGTACATGCTCTTGCGGAGACAGATCACCACCACCTTCGAAACTCGGCGGCGTGCCCGGTTCATCACAGCCCGGCAGTAGTGCCAGCGGCATCATGAAGATCAACAGTTTGCGAAAGCCAGTCATGCTATGTTCCTGTCGGTACGGCCAGTTGACCGAACCGATATGCTAACAGATAAACAGGCAGTTGCACGCGGGTCGTTACTGACTGACAATGCCCACAAACTTTTGACGCGACATTCTCATGCTGAACATAATGGTGAGCGCCGGCGAGGCCTCCGGCGACGCACACGCAGCTCATGCACTGGCTGCGCTTGATGTGCCTCATACCACCTTCGGTATGGGTGCATCACACCTTGAGGCACACGGCACCGAATTACTGGTTGATTGTCGCGACCTTGCAGTGATCGGCTTCGTCGACGTACTGAAAAACTACCATCGCTTTCTCAAACGTCTGGCCACCCTGCGCCAGGCGATGCGCGACCGACAACCGGATCTGCTGTTTTTAACTGATTTTCCGGACTTTAATCTCAAGCTTGCAGAGACCGCAAAGTCGTTGGGGATACCGGTGCTTTTTTATGTCAGCCCGCAACTGTGGGCTTGGCGCTCCGGTCGCATTCACCGTATCGGACGACTCGTGGACCACATGGCAGTGTTATTTCCGTTTGAAGTCAGTTATTACACCGCCGAGAATATTCCGGTGACCTATGTCGGTAATCCGGTGGTTGAATCTGCTGTTAGCCACTATGACCAAGCCGGTGCGCGTACCGCGCTGGCACTACCCGCCACCGGGCAAATCGTGGCACTGTTACCGGGCAGTCGACCCTCCGAGCTTGCCCGATTGTTACCGGTCATGCTCGACGCTGCCAGCACACTTCAGCAATCTGTACCACACTTGCATTTTGTCATACCCAAGGCCGCCACCCTCTCCACAGCCGATTTTCAGACTATTCTCGACAATCACCAGGGACAAAACGCCGAGCCACTGGCACTGACTGTTATTGACCAACGCGCCTGTGATGTCATGCGCGCCAGTGATGTTGTTATTTGCGCCTCAGGCACAGCTACGCTGGAAACCGCGCTAATCGGCACACCGATGATACTCGTCTATCGGGTAGCACCACTGAATTACGCGATCATGAAACGGCTGATAAAAATTCCGGATATTGGTCTTGTGAATATTGTGGCAGGCAAAAGGATTGTGCCCGAATTAATTCAGTCTGATGCAACCGCAGAAAACATTGTGTCACACGCACAAACGTTGCTCACCGACACCAACGCCAGACAAACAATGATTACCGCACTTAACGAGGTCTCAGATACTATGGGCGATGGTGATGCGTCAGCACGAGTGGCGACACTGATAAAACAACTGGCCAGCAAGTAGAGCGAGAGACAGGACGGCGGACTGGGCAGCGGACTGGCCTACGAACTGGCAAACAGATTAACAGTGGACTGGCCTGTTAACTGGCAAACAGATTAACAGTGGACTGGCCTGCTAACTGGCCTGCTAACTGGCAAACAGACTGGCCTATAAACTAGCGAACAAACCAGCAAAAACCGACTAACGTCTATCCGGCTTTACCACGCACGACACCACGTTGACTGTGTTGCACAAACTCAATTAAACGGCTGACTTCCGGTGTGTTTTGCGCCAGCGTCTCTATTTTTGCCAACGCCTCATCGCGATCACCGCGCTGTTTTATTAACGCAACGAAAGCACGATGCAAATCACTGATAGTTTGCTCCGAAAAATCGCGGCGTCTTAGGCCTTCCTTGTTAATACCCCGTGCTGTTGCATAGTTTCCAACCACCATGACATACGGTGCAACGTCACGGTTAGCCACCGAGTTCAGGCCAACAAAAGCATGCTCGCCCACCACACAAAATTGATGGATACAGGAAAAACCAGCGAGTATCGCATGATCGCCTACCGTCACATGACCAGCCAACGATGATCCGTTGGCAAAGATGGTGTCGTTGCCAATTTGGCAATCGTGAGCAACATGGGTGTAGGCCATAAACAGATTACGGTCAGCGATTCTGGTGACGCCACCACCACCGGTGGTGCCGCGATTCATTGTCGCGTACTCGCGAATGGTATTGTCGTTACCAATCTCGAGCCGGGTCGGTTCGCCGTCGAATTTTTTATCCTGCGGCTCTTCGCCGATAGACGCAAATTGAAAAATGCGGTTACGTTGCCCTATCGTCGTTGGACCATTAATTACAACATGTGGCCCCACCCACGTGTCGGCACCCAGCGTGACATTGGCACCAATGACGCTATAGGGACCCACCTCACACGTTGGATCTACCGTGGCGCTTGGATCAACGATGGCGGTAGCGTGAATCACAACTCAATCTCATTCTTGGCAATAATAACCTTGGCGCTACAGGCCAGCTCGTCATTCACCTTGGCGGTGGCGTCGAATTTCCAGAAACCGCGCCGCACCTGAGTGACAGTGACACTGACAATCATCTGATCACCGGGTACCACCTGCCGTTTGAATCTCGCCTCATCAATACCCACCAATAAATACAGGGTCTCCTCACTGGGATAACCACCCAAACTCTTGAACGCGAGTAACGCAGATGCCTGCGCCATTGATTCCAGAATTAATACGCCGGGAAACACCGGTGCCTGCGGAAAATGTCCGGTAAAGATAGGTTCGTTGATCGTAACGTTTTTAATGGCGGTCAGGCTTGTATCGGCCTCGAAGGCAGTGACACGATCAACCAATAAAAAGGGATAACGGTGCGGAAGGTATTTGACGATTTCGCGAATGTCGGTTTGTTCGTCCAACGTAGTAGTCTCCGGCGACAATCGCCCTAAAATATGGTTATTGTTGTAATTGGAACTGCTGTTGTTTGAGTCAGTCTTTCTGTTTGCGCCGCATCCTGAACAGAGCATCCAATTGGCCAAGCCGCGTGTACAGTCGCCGCCATTGACCGGTAGGCAATAACGGCATGCCCGAGCTGTAGCTGCCAGACTCGCTGATGGATTGTGTCACAAACGATGTTGCTGTCAGATGCACGTTATCAGTGATCGTCAAATGGCCCACAATCGCAGACTTACCGCCTATGGTGCAGTTTTTTCCGATGACGGTACTACCGGCTATACCCACACAGGCCGCAATGGCCGTGCGCTCGCCGATCACCACATTATGCGCTATCTGAATCTGGTTATCGAGTATGACACCGTCACCGATGACGGTGTCTGCAAGCGCACCGCGATCGATCGTTGTGTTGGCTCCAATTTCAACATCGTCACCAATAACAACACGCCCCACCTGACGAATGGCCATCCATCCGGACGCTGTCGGTGCGTAACCGAATCCGTCGCTGCCAATCACCGCGCCGGACTGAATGCGGCACCGAGCTCCAATCTGACAGTCGTTATTAATGGTGACACGTGGTTTGAGTATCGTATTGCGGCCAATCGTGACACCACGTCCGATGCAGCACCCGGCGCCAATCTCGGCACCAGCTTCAATGCTGGCACCCTGTTCAACCACAACACCTGCAGCGATGCTGGCATCGGCTGCGATTGTGGTATCAGCGTCGATCATCGCGGAGTCGTTGATGCCCGCCGGTGCGCGGTACTCGGGATACAACAGCTGAGAGGCTGCCGCATAGCTGGCATAGGGTTGGTTTGATATCAACGTATCGCAAGGCGCCAGATCTGCCAGAGCTGCGGGAACAATAACCGCGCCGGCTTCAGTATTGATCAGTGAGTCGCGGTAACGGGGGCTAACCACAAAGGTGAGTTGCGACTGACTCGCTACGGAGACTGGCGCCAGGCCATCCAGCTCCCGTGTCGCATCACCGTGAAACTCAAGATCCAGAGCTGAGGCGAGCGCAGACAGGTTCATGCAAATCAGTTGGAGGATTCGGTGAGTCGGTTGGACTCGATCAGGTATTCCAGCACCGTTTCTGTGACGTCGATGGATGAATTGGCGTACAGGACACCGTCACTGACAATCAGGTCGTAATTGTTATCTTTACCAAAGCGCGCAATTGCCTCCAGCACCAGCACACGCACCTTTTTGAATTCGTTGTTTTTTTGGATACTGAGCTCTTCGCGGAAATCCTGTTCGTCGCGTTTCAGGCGACGCTCAAGCGACCGGGCCGCACGATCAAGCTCGCTTTTCTCGCTTTCGGAGAGCTCAAGCCCCTCGGTATCAAGGCGGTTTTGGATGTCGCTGAGTTCTTCGCGCTGCGCTCTGATCGATGCCTGGCGCGGTGCAAACTCTGTCTCGAGTCGCGAGGCGGCCTCAACGGCCTGTGGGGCTTTGTCTATCAGGTAAGGAATATCGACAAAACCGATGGTATTGAGCCGTGATTGCGCGAGTGCGCCAGCTGCGCTCAGCAGACCTACCACGCCAGCCAACAGCGCTAGCAGGTATAAACCCGTTTGGCGGGTGTTTGTCCTCCGCTGATTCATCATACGGTTAATCGGTCCCGGCGTAGCTCATTAGAACGAAGACCCGATTGTAAACTGAAATGACTGTAATCTGTCATTATGGCGTTCGTTGTACGGTCTGGCGTAGCTGAAAGTGAGTGGTCCGACCGGTGATAACCACACAAATGCGATGCCGTACGACCCTCTGAACTCGTTCAGATCAAACTGCTCGTAAGTCGGGAAAACATTCCCAAAATCGGTGAACAGGCTAAACCGGGTGGCACCTGGCTCCTCTACGAACGGTGGCGGGAAAATCAGTTCGAGCGAACCGATCGTGCGGTAGTCGCCGCCGCGCGCGTTGCCGTTTTCATCACGACCCTGCTCTAGAGCGGTGTCGACGCTACCGGTATTAAAACTGCCGATACCAAGACTGCCACTACGATACCCACGCAGATTACGGGCACCACCCGCAAAGTAACGTTTGAAAAACGGAATTCTCTCGAAGTCGCCGTAACCTCTACCGAAATCGACGCGGGCACTTCCCGAGAATGTCAGTCGGTCTGATACCGGATAAAAATACTCAAAATTGTAGCCAAATTTAAAATACTCCCAATCGCTGCCTGGCGCTGCAATTTCAAAGTTAAACCGATTTACCATACCGCTTGTTGCAAAGACTGTTCGGTTTCGATTATCGATCGTCAGGCCAATCAGCAAATTAAAAATATCAAAGGTTGAGCCGAAATTGTCGAGGTCATCAAGGATTTCCTGAGACGTGCCATCGGTCGGTGTAATTTCGGTCTGATCAAACCCAAACCCAAGAGAGAAACGAGAGAACTCTGTTATGGGAACACCAAAGGTGACGCTGCCACCGCGCGTGTTATCGAGGTAACGGATTCGGTCGCTGTTTTGCGTGGTGTCGGTCTCGCGAATGTACGCCTTGAGCGTGCGGCTAATACCGTCTTCAGTAAAATACGGATCGCGAAAAGACAGTGTCAATTGCTGCGTGGTATCGGAGCGATCAAACGCAAACTGCAGGCGCTGACCGGTACCGAACAGGTTTTCCTGGTTAAACGCTATATTAAATGTTGCGCCATCGGTGCCATAACCGAGTCCTGCAGCAAACGAACCGGACGGCCCCTCTTGCACTGTGACTTCAAGGTCTAGCTGATCTTCGGTGCCTGGCACACGCAAGGTGCGAATGTTAACGCTTTGCATAAACGGCAAACGCTGCAAACGGATACGAGACCGATTCACCAGTGCCGGTGAAAATAGGCTGGCCTCCAGTTGCCGCATTTCGCGCCGCAGAACTTCATCACGTGTTTTGTATTGTCCGGTAAACAGGATACGACGAACGTAGACTTGTTTGCCCGGCGTGACTGCAAATGTCAAGTCCACTTCGCGGCTCTCGTCGTCAATGTTCGGCAACACATCGACGGAGGCAAACGCATAGCCGTCCTGGCCCAGACGTTCGCTCATGTCGGTAGAAATTTTGGAGATTTTTTTGCGCGAGAAAACCGCGTTATCGTCAAGATCAATAAGCGCTTCGAGTTCCTGTTGCGATGCGTCAAACTGACCCGTGACTTTTTTGCTGCGCACTGTGTACTGATCACCTTCGGTGATATTGATAACGATAAAAATTTCGCGTTTATCCGGCGAGATGGAGACTTGCGTTGAGTCGACGTCAAATCGTAAATAACCCCGATCCAGATACCACGAACGCAACGTTTCGATATCAGCAGACAGTTTGACACGGGAATACTCATCGGCTGATCGCAGCGGATTCCAGTTCGTCTCGCCAGACTGCAACAATGACAGCAGTTCTTTCTCTGAATAGGCCGAGTTGCCAACGATGTTGATGTGTCGGATGGTCGCAACCGAGCCTTCGGTAATATCGATAGAGACCGATACACGGTTTCGCGCAAGTTCTTCAACGGTCGTTTTAATACCCATACCGTAATAGCCGATACTGAAATACACACGACGCAATTCGCGCTCGACCGTATCGACGACCGAGCGGTTATACACACGGCCTCGTGATATTCCGGCATTACTTAATGAATTTTCGAGATCTTCGGTGGGAATTTTTTTGTTGCCGTCGATGGAAATGCTGGCTATAGCAGGACGCTCTACCAAGGCTACGACCAACGCGGTACCGGAGTCCGTAAGCGCACGCTGTTTGAGTGTCACGTCACTGAACAAACCGGTGTCGAACAACGCACGCAAAGCGCGCCCACTATCGCGAGACGCAAGGAAGTTTTCGCCCACTCGCACTGGCAAGTACGTCAGTACCGTACCGACATCAATGCGCTCATTACCTTCAATTATGATTTCACTGATCGCAAATTCGCCGTTGCGGTCACTGCTTTGACCATAAGCTGGCGCTACAAAAACCAGTAACAGGTAAATCAGCGACAACGCGACGCCGATACGGGCAAACCTCAGGATGTGTCGTATTCCAGAAAGCATCAGAACGTTAGCCAACCAGTCGGAGAATGTCGTTATAGAACGCGAGAATCATCAGGCAACCAAGCAACGCAAGACCAACCTGCTGACCGATGAGTTGTACCTTTTCGGGTAACGGCTTCCCGGTGACCACCTCCATCGCAAAATACAGTAGGTGTCCGCCGTCAAGCATCGGTACGGGCAATAAATTCAGTATCGCCAGACTGACACTGATCAGTGCTATGAAGTTCAAATAGTGATCCATACCGACACTGGCAGACTGCCCGGCAAACTGGGCAATACTGATCGGTCCGCTGACGTTGTCGAGTGAGGCTTGGCCGGTCACCAGTTTACCCATCATGCGCAGGGTCAACACCGAGATGTCCCAGGTTTTCTCAATGCCCCGTTTCAGCGACTCGATAGGCGGGTAACTGACACGGATGCGCGCTTTATCCATCAGCGCACCCGACTGATTTTCAGACGCACCGATAAAACCGATAATTTCGCCATCAACGTTGCGCTCGGCGGGTGTCAGCAATACACGTTGCGGCTCGCCGTTACGCAGTACATCAACCTGCATCTCGACACCGGGATTGTCGCGCACCACCATCACCCAGTCGAACCACGAGTCTATGGAGGTCTCGTTGACCTGCAATACGAGATCGTCGATGAGCAAACCGTCACGTGAGGCAGCACCGCCTTCAACCAGTCCGCCAATGATGGGCTTGATCACCGGCCACCACTGTTGAATACCAAGCCGCGCGATCGCGTCGCCATTCCCTTGGATCAGCGCATTTTTATCAATGACCAGCGTGCGCGTTGCCTCTTCGCCTGCCGCAGTTTGCACAAACACATCGATTGCGCTGCCACGCGCATCGTTCGAACTCATCGACTGTTGCAGAAGCGCAATACGGGCATCAGACCACGTCGGCGTGGCAGTATCGCCAACTCGGATAATACGATCTTCAAAGGCGAAGCCTGCTTCGGCAGCTGGTGTGTCAGGTGTGATTTCGCCGAGCAGTGGCGCCAGACCGGTGATGCCGGTCATCATGATGATCCAGTAGACGAATGCGGCGAGGATAAAATTGGCAACCGGACCCGCGAGCACGATGGCGATACGTGCCCAGACGGATTTGCGGTTAAACGCCCGATGCAGCTCCTGGGGTTTGACGTCACCCTCGCGCTCATCGAGCATGCGGACATATCCGCCGAGTGGAATCATGGCTACAGCGTATTCGGTGTCGTCGACCTTACCGCGGCGCGACCATAGCGGTTTGCCGAAGCCAATGGAAAACTTCAGCACTTTCACGTCGAGCTTTCGGGCTACCCAAAAGTGCCCGAACTCGTGAATCGAGATGAGAATTCCCAGCGCCAGCAGGAAAGCCGGCAAACTTAAAAGCCAGTGTCCGGACATGTGTGTTAGTTAATTAGTCGATGTACTATTGTATGTGCAAACTGCCGCGCGGTAGCGTCAGCATTAAGGATAGTTTCCAAATCGTCAGCCGTCTCGGTTAAAACGCCGGCTCTGGTGTTGATAACGACCTCGGGAATTGCCGTAAATCCTATCTTTTCTTTCAGAAAAGCTTCCACCGCGACTTCGTTGGCAGCATTGAGTATCGTGCAGGCGGTGCCGCCCTCGGCAAAGGCATCGAATGCCAACTGCAAACACGGAAAATTGTCCCAGTCGGGCGCTTCGAATTCGAGCTTGGCAAGGCTGACGAGATCGAGTGGTTTTACCCCGGAACCCATACGCTCGGGCCACGCCAGCGCATGTGCTATCGGCGTGCGCATGTCAGGATTGCCCATTTGTGCCAACACCGAACCATCAGCATAACTGATCAATGAATGCACAATACTCTGGGGATGAATAATCACCTCGATCTGATCGCCGGTGGCCCCGAACAGGTGGCAGGCCTCAATGACCTCAAGCCCCTTGTTCATTAACGTAGCAGAATCCACGGTAATTTTTGGACCCATGCTCCAGTTGGGATGCACCAGCGCCTGTTCGAGGGTCACAGAGCTCAACGCCTCTTGCGAGTACCCCCTAAACGGCCCGCCAGACCCGGTCAGGTGCAGCTTGACCACGCCGGTGTTACCAAAAGCGTCCCCAATACAGTTGCCGGGCAGACTCTGAAACATCGCATTGTGCTCGCTGTCGAGCGGTACCACCGTAGCGCCACTTTGCGCAGCTGTTTTCATGAGCAAGTCGCCGCTCATGACCAACGCTTCCTTGTTCGCCAACAGCAGCTTTTTACCCGAGTTCGCAGCAGCGAGCGTTGGTAATAGACCGGCAGCACCGACAATGGCTGCCACCACCGTATCGACAGACTCTTCCGCCGCGACCATCGCCAGTGCATGCTCACCAATCGCTATGCGCAAATTTAACGGGTGGGGTTTGAGGTATTCGGCAAGCGTAGCCGCCGCCTTTTCATCAGGGACAACAGCAACGGAGGGTTGCCATTCAATGCATTGCTCGGCGAGCCGTTGCAGACTTGAATAGGCCGTCAATGCATAGACTTTGTAGTGGTCGCGGTGTAACGCCAGGACCTCTAGCGTGCTCTCGCCTATGGACCCGGTTGACCCAAGAATGGTAACCAGCCTGTCTGTCATGACAGTCCGTTGAGCCAGATCCAGCAAAAGGCAAAAACGGGTACGGCAGCGACTACACCGTCGATGCGGTCGAGCACGCCACCGTGACCGGGAATCAATTGGCTACTGTCTTTCAAACCCGCCGAGCGTTTCAGACGACTCTCAAACAGATCGCCCTCTACCGACACAAGCGCTGACAGATAGGTGCCGACAATAAACGCAAACAATGCATCACGGGCTTCGGCAGAGACGATCAGCGTCACGACCAGCAATACGGTCACAGCAGCCAAACCGCCATAGACCCCTTCGCGCGATTTACCCGGACTGATCGATGGCGCAAGCTTGACTCGACCAAACCGACGACCGGCGAAATAGGCCCCGGTGTCCATTACCCAGACTATCAGCAGCGCGTAGAGAAACCACCACGGAGAACCACTCTCGGATCCGTGGTGCAAGTAATGCGAAAACCAGGTGACATTCACAATAATAAAAATGCCCACCGCCAGAGTCCTGCGACTAAACCCGGCTCTCTCTGCCAACGGTTTTTTAACTGGCCGCAAATAAAACACAAACAACATGCACAACCAGAACAGCAACGACAACAAACTCAACCATTGCGCGACGTTCTCTTTTGGCAAGACAATCAGGCACAGCAGCGACACAGCCGCAAAAATGCCGCCGGTGACGTATTGCCCTTTGTCTGAAGTCAGCCCCGCCAACCTGCTCCACTCCCACCCGGCAAGTCCGGCCAGCACGATCAGGAATGCGTCAAAAAAAACAGTCGGGAGAAAAAAATCGATGAGAATAAAAGCGGCAACCATCACAACCGCCGACAACACCCGTTGCTTTAGCATGTCAGCGTGTCACCTGTTCAGAGGTTTTGCCGAATCGGCGCTGGCGACCATTGAAGAAATCTATGGCAACGTCCAGCTCCTGATCATTAAAGTCAGGCCACAGTACATCTGTGAAATATAACTCGGTGTATGCAAGGTGCCACAGCAAATAATTGCTGATCCGTTTTTCGCCACCGGTTCGAATGAACAGGTCGGGCTCGCCACAATCAGGAATTGATATCGCGTTGGTAAACCGCTCTTCATCAATATCGTCTATGGTCAGATCACCACGCTGAACATCAGCCGCAAGTGCACGGGCCGCGTTTACGATATCCCAACGTCCGCCATAATTGATGGCGATGGTCAGCTTTAGACCGGTGTTACCCGCCGTTTCATTTTCAGCACGGGTCATTTCCTGCTGCAGTTTGTCGGAGAACGCCGACCGCTCGCCGATAAATCGCATTAGCACGTTGTTGGCCTTCAGTTTGCCAACTTCGCTTTTTAAGGCTCTGAGGAAAAGGTCCATTAACCAACCGACCTCCGACTCCGGTCGGCGCCAGTTTTCACTGCTGAACGCAAATAAGGTGAGTGCGCCTATTTGTCGTCGCCCGCAACTCTCGACAATGTCACGTGTGAGTTTAAAACCAGCCTGATGCCCTGCAGCTCGCGGTAGTCCGCGGCTTTGCGCCCAGCGTCCATTGCCGTCCATGATAATGGCAATGTGGTTCGGATTTCCGTTGGCATCCATCGTCGGCGTATGCGTTGGACCCTATACTTCCATCAACTCGCTTTCTTTTTTCTCCAGCACACTATCGATGTCTGCAATAGCAGCATCGGTGCGTTTCTGCACCTCTTCCTCGCCTTTGCGAAGCTCGTCTTTGGAGATTTCTTTTTCTTTTTCGAGCATTTTCAAATCGCTGTTGGCATCACGACGAATGTTTCGTACCGCCACCTTGGCACCCTCTGCCTCACCACGAACAACTTTGACCATATCTTTGCGCCGCTCTTCGGTCATTGGTGGTACCGGCACACGAATCACGGTGCCTGCAGTGTTGGGGTTGAGGCCAAGGTCTGAATTGATAATCGCCTTTTCAACAGCCTTGACCATACCCTGCTCCCACGGAGTAACGGTCAGTGTGCGTGCGTCTTCGGTGTTGATGTTGGCCACCTGCGCAAGGCCAGTCTCGCTACCGTAGTAGTCGACTTTGACATGATCGAGCAAACTGGGGTGAGCACGGCCGGTACGTAGACGTGTGAGCTCCTGCTCCAGCGCATCGACACTTTTTTTCATACGTGTGCCGGCATCTTTGAGAATATCGTCTATCACGGTAACGTCTCCTGCTTAACTAACGGATATTGATTGCGAAGGCTGGACCTGCTGCGTCAGCTGACCATTGAGCCTACTTTTTCGCCCTGCATCAGGCGCTTGAGATCACCGTCATTGTTCATGTTAAAGATGACCACCGGCAGATCATTATCACGACACATCACTGTTGCGGTCGTGTCCATAACAGCGAGTTTTTTCTGTACGACGTCGTCGAAGGAGATGTTGTCGTACTTCACGGCATCTGCGTGTTTCACGGGGTCTTTATCAAAGATACCGTCGACCTTGGTTGCCTTGATCATGACGTCGGCATTGATTTCTACAGCTCTGAGACTTGCCGCCGAATCGGTGGTGAAAAAGGGATTGCCGGTACCGGCTGCGAACAACACAATTCGGCCTTTCTCCAGATGGCGAACCGCGCGCCTTCGGATGTAGTCTTCACACACGGCGTTTATTGGCAGTGCCGACATAACGCGGCAAAACGCACCCTGATTTTCAAGCGCGTCCTGGAAAGCCAGACAATTGATGACCGTTGCCAGCATGCCCATGTGGTCGCCGGTGACCCGATCCATGCCACCTTCAGCCAGCCCAGCGCCTCTGAATATGTTACCGCCGCCAATCACCAACGCAACCTCGACGCCGAAGTCACTCACCGCCTTTACATCAGAGGCAATGCGTTTGATGTAGTTTGGATCGATACCGTATTCATGATCGCCCATCAGCGCTTCGCCGCTGAGTTTCAACAGGATACGCTTAAAAGCTGGTTTCATAGCAACCATCGGTCTGATTTCCGCGTTAGTAGTAACATCAGACGCAGTCGTTCTGATGTTACCTTTGACTCAGTGATACCACAAAATAGGCAGGCCGGAGCCTGTTGCTCCGACTGAAAGTGCTAGTCGCCGCGAACCTGCGCCATCACTTCTTCAGCGAAGTTCTCTTCTTTCTTTTCGATACCTTCGCCCACTTCGTAACGATAGAACGCTGTGACCTTGGCGTTTTTGGACTCAAGCAATTTGCCTACGGTGGTATCGGGGTCTTTCACAAATGACTGTCCGACCAGCGTGGCCTCGGCAAGGTATTTGCGGATTTTGCCTTCGACCATCTTGGCAACAATTTCTTCTGGCTTGCCACTCTCGGCAGCTTCGCCCATGAATACCGCGCGTTCTTTAGCCAGTATATCTGCAGGCACATCGGCTTCAGAGATACAGACAGGATTACTGGCGGCAACGTGCATTGCAATATCGCGGGCCAGCTCTTCATCACCACCGGCAACCTCACACACAACACCGATACGACCACCGTGAGAGTAAGTCCCGACAGCACCGTCCACTGCGCCCGTTACGAACCGGCGCACCTGAATGTTCTCGCCAATTTTTGCGATCAGTGCCTTACGGGTGTCGTCGACACTCTGCCCACCTTCTGTGGTGGCTGCATTTAACGCATCAATGTCAGCTGGCTGATCGTTCAGCAGTGTGCTGCTGATCGCAGACACAAAGCCTGTGAAGTCTGCAGACTTGGAGGCGAAGTCGGTTTGACTGTTGATTTCGACCATCGAGTAGTGCTTGCCATCGCTGCTGACAGCGATGTCAACAACGCCTTCAGCGGCAGTGTTGTCAGACTTTTTGTCGGCCTTCGCAAGACCAGAAATGCGCATCTGTTCGATGGCGGCTTCCATATCGCCACCAGCTGCAGTGAGTGCTTTTTTGCATTCCATCATGCCAGCGCCAGTGCGCTCGCGAAGCTCCTTGACCATAGAAGCGGTTATATCCACGATTGTGTCCTCTTTCCCGAGCCGGTGCCGGCTCTAAAATATCAGTAAAAAGTATAGGTGGTGTAGCGTTAAAAACGCCGATCGGCCCAATTAAGATTTGCGATGCCTTGCCAACGCCCCGGCCAACGCCCCGGCCAACTCTCTGCCTAACTGCCTGGCAAAGACTCCGACTGGCAAAAGCGCCTGGCCGGTCATCAGACAAGACAGGCCCCGCCTCTGCGACATGTTGGCGGTTGGAACAATCTCGCTGCCAGCCATCACGGTAAGGACTGGTTGCCAACCCAAAGCTGTCAATCAGTCAGCAAAGCCCCGTTAGCAAAGCCCAGTTGATAAAGCCCAGTTCATAAAACTCAGTTCACAAAGCTCAGTCAGCAAAACCCTGACTTCGGTGCTTTAGCAGACCGAGTCCAGAGCCTCAGTGCAAAACTTTGGTGCCAGGCAAACAGGCTATCCGTATTGAGGTTTTGGTCCGGCAGCCGCGCGGGCTGCCGGACCGTCGAACCGGGAGTTCGGGGTTCGTCTTTGTGCCTTACCCTTCGGCTTTCGGTGTATCTGTTGCCGGCGCTGCGTCAGCAGGTTCAGTTGCTGGCGCATCTGCGGCAGGAGCTTCAGGTGCCGCTTCTGCGGTCACTTCTGCAGCAGCTTCCGGGGCAGCTTCCGGGGCTTCTGCTGCAGGCTCCGCTGACTCTTCGCTGATGTGCTGTGTGGCGGGAGCCGCAGACACATCGGCGTACTCCTTCACGCCGCCGCCTGCAGTGCGCTTGCCGTCTTCAATGGCAGCCGCGATAGCATTAACGTACAACTGAATAGAGCGAATGGCGTCGTCGTTGCCCGGTACAACGTAATCGATACCGTCAGGCGAGTTGTTGCTGTCGACAACGGCAACAACCGGAATACCGAGCTTCACGGCTTCGGAGACGGCGATGCGTTCGTGACCTACATCAATAACGAACAGCGCATCGGGCAGTTTTTCCATGTTTTTGATACCACCGAGCGTACGGTCAAGCTTCTCGTGCTCGCGCTGCAGACCCAGGGCTTCTTTTTTGCTGAGTCGTTCCATGCTGCCGTCAGCATTCATCGCTTCGAGCTCAAGCAGACGCTTCACCGACACCTTGACGGTCTTGAAGTTGGTCATCATGCCACCTGACCAACGACGGTTTACAAATGGCATATTGCAAGCATCGGCGGCTTCGGAGACAGCTTCACGCGCTGCGCGCTTGGTGCCAACGAACAAAATACGGCCGTTCTTGCTGGCGATCTTGCCGAGGAAGTTACACGCATCTTCAAGCGCAGGCAGGCTGCTCTCGAGGTTAAAAATGTGGATATTGTTACGTTCGCCGAAGATGTACGGCGCCATTTTGGGGGACCAATAACGGGTCTGGTGGCCAAAGTGCACACCAGCTTCCAGCATTTGGCGCATGGAAACGTCTACCATTGTTTTCACCTTTCAATTTTGGGTTTGCGTTGTGCTGGTCCGTGGAAACCGACCAAAAACCTGTTACATCACAGGGTTGGCACCCGGAATCCGCCGTGTCACTGTTTTTTTCGGGTTTTGCCCGGTTTTGCTCCGGATAAAACAACAATACCCGCAAAAAGCCGGGCCAACTATTGCCAAACCCGGCCAGAAAACAGTGGTAAGGAACCGCACTCGAATTTGTCTAAAGACAACTGCCCTTAGACAGCCGCACTTTTTACCATGTTTTGGATGCAATAACAATGCATGGCGCCCCGGACTTACTTCGGCTAACCCCAGCCGACCACTCACTACAACCCGGCGCCTATCCGGGACAGCCCTGACGTCACATAGAGGCCACCCGCACCCTGTATTCCCGCTGCCCCTGCCCTAAACTGCCCCTGCCCTAACTGCCCCCATAGCTGTCCCTACCCATAGCTGCCCCTGCCAGCAACGACCCCTGCCAGTAACCAACTCCTCCCAGAGCTACCCGTATCGATAACTGCGCTGCATCCGGGGCTGCGAGCGGCCGGGGATTCATCCAACCACACAGACGACAGTCTCACTGGTGGCACTCGCAAGCGCTTCGCCACGCCCTGCTGGACGCCGCCCCGGCACGATGCGTTACCCGTTGCATCCGTCGACACCTGACGCATAACGTGCATTGCCTGCACCCAACATTGAAGGTATCGCCCCCGATAAAACACGCAGCCGACAGGCTGGCGAATCACCGGTATATGTCAGTCACTGCAGACCGGTACGACGGTTCAGATTCATGCAGCCAATCGTGTAAAATAGCGGGCAGTTTCTTTTCACACGTATCACTGCTGCGACAAAACTCTATGGCTGTAAAACTAAAAACCCCCGACGATATCGCAGCGATGCGCATCGCAGGCCTGATGGCCTGTGAAGTTCTTGATTTGATAGAAGAACACGTTGTCCCCGGTGTCACCACGGAGCGACTGAACCAAATTTGCCACGACCACATCGTTAACGTGCAGGGAGCGATACCCGCGCCGCTAAACTACCGCGGATTTCCAAAATCAATCTGCACCTCGGTAAACCACCAAATTTGCCATGGCATACCGTCCGAGAAAAAGCTCAAAAAAGGCGATATCGTTAATATCGATGTCACGGTGATCAAAGACGGCTATTTTGGTGACACAAGCCGCATGTATTACGTGGGGGAGCCGTCAGCCAGTGCCAGAAAACTGTGTGAGGTTGCCTATGAGAGCATGGTGCGCGGAATCGAAATTGTAAAACCCGGAGTGACGTTGGGTGACATCGGTCACGCCATACAGACCTTTGCAGAGGGCAACCATTACTCAGTGGTTCGCGAGTATTGCGGCCACGGCATCGGCACCAGCTTCCACGAATCTCCGCAGGTTTTGCACTACGGCAAACCGGGTACTGAAATGGAAATTCAGGCGGGCATGACGTTCACGATCGAACCGATGATCAACCAGGGCAAACGACACTCTAAAGTGCTCAGCGACGACTGGACCGTGGTCACCAAAGACAGAAGCCTGTCAGCACAATGGGAACACACTATCCATGTCACGCCCACAGGCTACGAACTGCTCACGCTACCCAGTGACAGAAGCCTTTGATGGCATTGGACACCACCACCGCGGGTGTCACCGCAACCCTACCGGTCGCTGCGCTGCGGTCCATCCTTGAAAACACCGATAACCGGACACAGGGTTATCGCGATGTGATGGCTTATGGTCGTGATTTTCTGTATCAAAGCTATCGCGCCGGAGTTGCCGCCTCGGCGCTGATTCAGCTCCAGACTACGCTGACCGACTTTGTGCTGCTCGATATCTGGTCGCACATTTTTTCCGATGAAGATCGTGGCGAGTTGGCGCTGATGGCCGTAGGCGGTTATGGCCGTGGCGAACTGCACCCGCAATCTGATATCGATATAGCCCTTGTACTCCAAACCCCTCCAACCGGCGAGCTCGCCGAACGCCTCAGTACCTTCGTCACCCAACTGTGGGATCTGGGCCTCACCGTTGGTCACAGCGTCAGAACCATCGAACAGTGTTACGAAGAGGCTGGCGCGGATGTCACCGTAGTCACCAATCTGATGGAAGCCCGGTTACTCGCTGGCTCCTCTATTTTGTTTGCAGACATGCGCAAGGTAATCGCGCCAGATTCTATCTGGGATTCGCAGTCCTTTTTTAACGCCAAAATGGATGAACAAAAGACACGTCGCGAAAAATTTCAGGGAAATGATGCCTATCGACTGGAGCCCAACCTCAAGGAGAGCGCCGGTGGCCTGCGGGATTTGCAAACCATCTTTTGGGTCAGTCAGCGGCAGTTCGGCACCCGACAATGGGATGACCTGATCACCCAGGGCCTGCTGACGGCCGATGAATTCGAAACCCTGATGAACGGGCTGGAATTTTTATGGAAAGTACGATACCTCGTACACCGACTCGCCGGGCGCCCCGATGATCGACTGCTGTTTGATTATCAACGCGAGATTGCACATGAATTCGGTTTTAGTGATCAGGACCCGACACAAGTCGACGGCGCATCTCCCAATCATGCCATCGAACAACTCATGCAACTGTATTTCCGGCATGTCACTGATCTTCAACGACTCAACGAGATTATTTTGCAGGGCTTTGGCGGCATTATTTCCGGTGTTACCGCAGCCACCGAACCCGTGCAAGTGCACAAACGTTTTCAGGTACGTAATGGCTTTCTCGAGGTTGTGCATGACAACGTCTTTAATGACTACCCACCTGCGCTGCTTGAAATTTTTCTGGTCTATAGCAATACCCCGGAGGCTGAAAAAATACGGGCTAATACGGTCAGGCTGATTCAGCAGTCTTTACCGCGTATTAACCGGCATTTCAGAGACGATCTTGCCGTACGTGACCTCTTTGTACAGATTTTTCAAAACCCCAATAAGATCACCCGCTGCATCCGCATGATGACGCGGTACGGTGTGCTCGAGAGTTACCTGCCCGCGTTTGCAAAAATTGTAGGTCGTATGCAGTACGACTTGTTTCATATATACACGGTTGACGAACACACCACTCGCGTTATTCGAAATTTGCGTCGCTTTGAGTTGCCTGAATTTGATAACGACTTGCCACACTGCACGCAAGTGATGAAAGACATTCCCAAAAAATCGCTGCTGTACCTGGCCGGTCTGTTTCACGATATTGCCAAAGGAAGAAACGGCGATCACTCCGTGCTCGGCGCAGAGGATGCACTGACGTTTTGCCTGCATCATGGTCTTGGCACTGTAGACAGCGGCCTTGTGTCATGGGTCGTCAGACATCACCTGATTATGTCTACAACTGCCCAGCGAAAAGACATATCTGACCCGGAAGTGATTCATGAATTCGCAACCCAAGTGAGTTCTGTCAAACACCTGAATCATCTGTATCTGCTCACGGTGGCCGATATTCGTGGCACTAACCCCGAGCTGTGGAACTCGTTCAAAGAGAATCTGTTACGAAGCCTGTACGAAGCGACGGCGTTGATGCTACAACGCGGATTGGCAAACCCGGTGGATAAAGCCGATGTCATAGAACAGGTCCAGCGTGACGCCCAACCACTAATACGACCCAAATTTCGGCGTCGGGCCGCAAAACTCTGGGCGCAGTTTCCGGACACCTACTTTTTGCAGTACTACGACACCGAGATCGCAAGGCACACGAACACGATTATTGAGCAACACGAACCTGGTATGCCGCTGGTCATAGTGACCGATAACCAGGAACGGGGCTCGACTGAAATTACACTGTACACACCAGACGATAACGCGCTGTTTGCACTGATCACCATGTCGTTGGATACCCTGAACCTTGATATTCTTTCGGCAACTATTTCAACAACCGCCAATAACTATGCGCTCGACAGTTTTTATGTGCTTGAAGACAATGGCGACCCGGTGTCTGATCTGGCGCGTATTGATCAACTGAAAGAGTCGTTGGTTAATGCCCTGATCCGTCCGGGTGAATTGCCACCGACTCCCAGCATGCGGCATCCGCGCCGACTTAAACACTTTTTAATGAAACCACGCCTTCAGTTTGACAACACCGTGACAGAAGGACTGACCTCGCTGTACATTGAGGCCAGTGACAGGCCCGGCATTCTTGCGACCATCGGACGCTGCTTTATGGACAGTCGAATTCAGGTGCATAACGCGCACATCGCAACGCTCGGTGATCGCATAGAAGATGTGTTTTTTATTACCAATGCCGAGGGCGAACCACTGACTGACGATGCCGAAATAGCCGCCCTGACAGAAAGCCTAATGGCTAGCTTACCTCATAATTCGGACAGCCAACCGGGCGTTACCAGCGGCCATCCCACTGGCACCGGAGCAAGCTCATGACGCTATCTGCGACGGCAATTTTATGCCAGCAATTGGTACAGCGACCGTCAGTGACGCCCGCTGACCACGACTGCCAACAACTACTCGGCGAACGTTATGCGCAGCTGGGTTTTTCGCTCGAAACCCTGCAATTTGGAGACGTCACTAACCTCTGGGCACGGTTCGGCACCACAGGGCCACTGTTTGTTTTTGCAGGTCACACCGATGTTGTGCCTACAGGCGACGAGGCGCTCTGGCGCTTCCCTCCTTTCAGTGCTGACATACACGACGGTCATATTTATGGACGCGGGACTGCCGACATGAAAGGTAGCGTTGCTGCATTTACTACTGCTATTGAACGTTATCTGACACGGCTTGACGACACCGACACCTCTATACGAGGCTCTATAGCCGTTTTGTTAACCAGTGATGAAGAGGGTCCGGCAATCGATGGCACTCGCCGTGTTATTGAAACACTGGAAGCACGGGGCGAAAAAATTGATTGGTGTATCGTAGGCGAACCCACTAGCTCACACACGCTCGGAGACGTCATTAAAAACGGACGGCGCGGATCCTTAAACGCCACACTCACCATCCAGGGAATACAGGGACACGTGGCCTATCCGCAGCTGGCCGACAACCCGATACATAACGCACTGGCAGCTCTCGATGAACTGGTGGCTATAGAGTGGGATCAGGGCAACCGCTTTTTTCCGGCAACGACCTTACAAATTTCCAACATACAGGCAGGCACTGGTGCCGGCAACGTGATTCCGGGCGAACTGAATGTCCGTTTTAACCTTCGCTTCAGTACCGAATTAAATGCCGACAACATTCAACACCGTGTCGCAGCGCTCCTTGAGCACCATCAACTGAACTACCGTATCGACTGGCATTTGTCGGGTAACCCTTTTATCACTGAGCCGGGTGACTTGACTGAAGAGACGCAACGGGCGATCAGCGAAATTTGCGGCACAAACGCGCAGCTGGAAACCGGCGGTGGTACATCTGATGGGCGATTTATCGCACCGACCGGAGCTCAGGTTATTGAGCTTGGCCCGCTAAACCACAGCATTCATCAGATAGACGAGCATGTGTCCATTGCCGACCTTGATCAGCTATCATCAGTTTATGAACGGGTGTTGGAACGTCTCACCCAAGCATAAGCCAACACCAGAGCCACAGGCTTGTAGCCATACAACACCGGGCCTTAGCTCTGCTCAATACGACAGGAAAATACTATGGGAATTCTTGAAGGAAAGCGTGCCATCATTTTTGGTGTCGCGAGCAAGCGCTCTATCGCATGGGGCATCGCACAGTCGATGCATCGCGAGGGCGCTGAGCTGGCTTTCACGTATCAAAACGAACGACTCAAAGACCGGGTCATAGACCTTGCAGCCGAGTGTAACTCATCAATCGTATTACCCTGCGACGTTGCGAGCGATGAAGAGATCGATGCGGTATTTGGCACCCTTGCAGATCAGTGGGACGGTATTGATGCATTGGTGCATGCTGTTGCGTTTGCACCACGAGAAGCATTAGAGGGAGATTATCTCGATGCCGTGACACGCGAAAGTTTTCAAATTGCGCACGACGTCAGCTCCTATAGCTTCGCTGCATTGGCAAAAGGTGCCAGACCTCATCTGAACAAAGGAGCTTCGCTGATTACACTGACTTATCTGGGCGCCGTAAGGGCTATGCCCAATTACAACGTTATGGGACTGGCTAAGGCCAGCCTTGAAGCCAACACTCGATTTATGGCGAACTCTCTGGGTCCGGAAGGTATTCGGGTTAACGCAATTTCCGCAGGTCCCATTCGTACCCTGGCGGCCAGCGGGATTGGCGATTTCAAAAAGTTGCTGAATCACGTCTCCGAATCATCACCACTCCGCGAAAACGTCACCATTGAACAAGTCGGTGATACCGCGGCATTCCTCGCATCGGGCATGGCAGGCGGAATCACCGGACAGATAATTTATGTTGATGCCGGATTCAATAGCGTCGCGATGCCACCACCGAGCTAACAGTTATCGGCTTCAGAGAAAGACAACCTCAGGGTATCGGACGATACCCTGAGGTAGCAAAAATTAGGTATAAAATGGTTCGGCATAAGTAAGTCTGCGCTACCGGTAACTCAGCACCACTGGTTTGACAGACTTAACATTTGCCGTGATAGCTGCTGCGTATTGGCAGCCCGGCACCTGATCAGGAACCGCCACCATAGGATGTGTCCTGCTGCAGGGCCTCCCTATCAATAGATACCTCTGCAGAGTTACGAATTTGGCGCAGCAGCGCTCTGTATTCCGCCTCGCCAATTCCGGCGTTAAAGGGGTCGAACGGTGGCTCTTCATCGGTTTGGGTGGCAGCTGTGTCATCTGCAGCCGCAACATCTTCAGGAGCCGCTTCGCTGTCTGACGACGCACCCGTCTCAGCGTCAATCGCTGCAATGATTGCCTGTTCACGAGCCTCTGCTTCCTCGGCAGTCAGCACCTCCCTCAGTACCACCACCATCGCATCACCGTCAGCCAGCGTCACGTCACCGTAAACAGGCTGATCATCAGCGGGCTTGGCGAACCGAAATATTTCGGCCATTGCAGAGACATCCAAATCGCGTGAGCTGCGTGCCAAAAAGCGATTTAATATCAGGTCGCCAGACTCGGCCTCGGCAGCGGCCTCGACGGTCTCGCCAGCATCCAAACGTTCTCGCACTGCCTGAATTGAGACGGCCAACGCGTCGGCCACCTTCTTGGCAGTGACCTCCTCAACGACCTGTTCACGCACTTCGTCAAGCGTCCTCGGTCTCTCCTCCTCATGTTCTATTGTCCTGAGAGCTATCGTGTTGTTTTCGCTGATCTCAAAAGGTGCTGAGTTGTTACCGTCAATCAGTACGTCATCACTCAATGCTGTTTGCAAAATCAGCGGATTGGATAACAAGGGATCGCTCGTATCAGTGCCGTCAATCCAATCGGTGGTGACCACTTCGCGGCCAACCGCTTCGGCTGCTGCATCCAGCGATTCGGGTGTGTTAAAGGTTTCGTCTTTCAGAATTTCCAACAGCTCGCCGTATTCAAGGTTCGCTTGGGTTCGTTTGACAGACTGAACAATTTCGTCTTTAACCTCTTCAAAAGGTTTGCCTGCCTCGGGAACAATTTCGTCAAGGCGAATCAGATGGACCCCAAAGTCGGTTTCAACGGGATCACTGAGCGCACCTTCTTCTGTCATCGCAAACAGGGTATCTTCAAACGCACCCACCATGGTGCCGCGACCAAACTGCCCTAACGAGCCGCCGTTTTCTGAAGAGCCGATGTCAGCAGAGAACTCTTTCGCCAACTCGCCGAAGTCTTCCCCTGCTTCGATACGCTCTTTTAAGGCATTGAGCTCGGCGATTTTTGCTTCTGTGTCGCCATCGGTCTCAAGCAATATATGAGATGCTGCCCGCTGCTCCGGCGCCATGTACAGACCTCTGTTACTGTCGAAGTTAGCTTGCGCGTCTTCGTCAGTGACATCTATGTCTTCCATCAGCAGTTCGGGGCTCAGCTGAATGTATTGGAGTTTCACACGTTCTGGCGCTACGTAGCTGGCCTGGTTCTCGTCGAACCATGCCTGCGCTTCCTCATCAGATACCTCGACACCCTCGCGAACGCTTTCTGCCGGAAATCTGACTGTGTCGACGAGCCGGACCTGAGTCGCCAGTTCGTTGATTCGCTCCTGCTCCTGTGGCAGTAGAAAACCTGATCCTCTAATAGCGTCCTGAAGTTGCGTCGAGCGCAGCTGTATTCTCAGCCTCTCTTCGTAGTAACGCGGATCCCGGCCCACCTCAGAATCGTACTTGGATTTGTCAAACACGCCATTGGTTTGAAATTCTGGTGCCCGTTGAATGAATTGGGCCAGAGTCGTGTCGGAGATCTGAAAATTGTGCTCATCAAGAACGTTTCTGACGGACTGGGCCCTCAGGAGCTCTTCGAGCGCGCTCTGCTCGATGACTTCTTCGGTTACACCCGCTGGCAAAACGCCACCGTTAAACCGGCTCATCTGCGCACGTTGGTTTCGTTTTAGCGCGTCCAATTCCTCAAGGGACACAGGTTGCCCGTCCACTGTGGCCACGGGTGCCAGCTCGCCGCCGCTAAAATAGGAACCAATGCCCACAAGCGCAAAAGGGATGCTGATGATCGTGATCAAGGTGTATTTGATCGGTTTAGAATTCCTGATGCGCTCTCTCAGGTCCAGTAACATGGCATCACCCTAAAGTTGTTTTAAACGAAGGTTTTTGAGCAGAATCATGATCGGTAACGGGACCGAACACCGCACCCTGCTTTCCGAGTGCTTCGGTTAGCAGGATACGTATGCAGATGGCGGAGCGGACGGGACTCGAACCCGCGACCCCCGGCGTGACAGGCCGGTATTCTAACCAACTGAACTACCGCTCCATTGTTCGGATTGACTGTTCCTGACGATTACTCATCAGTGGTACGTTGAAGCCGCTGTTGTGGCTTCTGACGGTTGCAGGCGTGTGCCAACTGTTAGCACCTTGGATGTTAGCTCCCCTGCGAGCCGCATAGTTTACCTGGTTTTTTCCGATTATGCTCGATCTTTCTACGCATAATTCAAACCATTTTTCATTCACCCTGATTTTTTCGATCGAGGCTATGGAGTGCACATTTCCTTCTGCGCATTTTTCCGGCAAAAGTCCGAAATCTGTCTTTCGCAGATTGGCCTTTTTGTGGATCGAGCTTGTGCAGAATACCGACGATCATCTGCCTCTGTATTACCGAACTTACTCGTGTTGCCTTGCCTGTCCGGTCTTACCTGTCCGGTCTTACCTGTCTGGCCTTGCCGATCTGGTCTTGCCGATCTGGTCTTGCCTGTCCGGTCTTGCCATCTTGGGGTTGCCTAATGCCTTGGTCTAGAACCAGAACCACCAAGAGCCAAAACACTCAGTCCCTGCTGTCGTCAAAGATGACATCCAAAACAACAAACCTGTAAAGAATGGACCTATACGATCAGGCCGTATAGACACACCCTTTACAGGAAAGGACTTTGCTTCCTTTGAATTTGTGGTGGGTGCTGAGGGGATCGAACCCCCGACCCTCGCCTTGTAAGGGCGATGCTCTACCAGCTGAGCTAAGCACCCAAATTCGCGGCGCTAGTTTACCGAATCCTTTAGCGCTTTACCAGCCTTAAAACTCGGAACATTTGACGCTGGGATTTCCATAATTTCACGGGTGCGGGGATTACGACCCTGACGTGCTTCGCGGCGCCTTACCAGGAAAGTTCCGAACCCCACGAGCGTTACCTGATCACCCGACTTTAATGCATCGGTGACTGCTTCGAGCACTGCGTCGACCGCTTTACCGGCGTCGGCTTTTGACAGATCTGCTTTGGCAGCAACTGATTCTACAAATTCTGACTTGTTCATATTTTTCCTCTAAAGAATGAAAGACACCTTAAGCCTGTTGAACTGTGCTCGGTCACCACTTTATGGGCACGAGACTTAAACAGTGTTTGCGCTGCATAATACAACAGTGTCATTTATGCAGCTTTTTATTACCCCGATGCGCCGTGTTGCACCGGAGTCTTATACTCACTTAACGACAATAGCACCTTTTTCACCAATCGCATCCAACAATTGGCAGGCTCAATAAAAATACCGCCGATATACCTGCTTTGTGATGGCACTTTTGTCAAAAAGCCTTGGAAAAACCCCTTTGTACCTTTAAGTGTGAGTCTCGGCCATTGCTTCCCACGGCATTGTTTTACTTGGTACTACTTCCGTAGGCGAAGCATCCGCGGGCAACACTTCCCCAGTATGTACGTCCCGTGATGTAAGTCCCGGGGTGTAAGTCTTGGGATATACGTCCGGGGATGTGCGTCCCCTGAAATACGTCCGGGGATGTTGAATCAAGGAGTATCGCCACAATGGGTATTACCATGATGGATATTCCCTCAGGGACTACTGCCATTAATCTCTGGCTATTAATCTCCTGCTATTAATCTCCGGCTATAAGTCTCTGGCTATTACTTTGCGGCTATCAATTTCTGTCCATTACATCCAACAAAAACCACAAGCCAACAAAAATCCCATCCAATGAACGTCAAACCCAACAGCCGCAAATCGAACATCGTTTTTTACAGAGTATGTCCTCGGTAGCATGCCATGCTGATTCTGCGATTATGATTGCAAATGCATCGCTGTCGCTCTCCAACAACCTGTCACAGGAGACTGCTGCCTATTAAAAAAGGCTCTATAACCCAGTAGTAATCCGGCTCTAACCCGGCACTGCTATATCCCGGTTACCGAACACGTTTGAAACACCGGCAAAACAATAGCTTTTGGTGCAAAACCTAAAATTATGATAGCTACGGATGATGTCATGTCTTCGACATCCAGCCGCTTGTACTGCCCCTATGATACCGTAAAACGCTAAACCACAATACCCAACACCCCCCTGCACCCTGCAAAATTGGCCATTCCGGCCATCGAACATTGGCCTGCGCAAACCGCACCGTTGTCAGCAGCTGAATTCGTCCGCCGCAAATTTTATCCAAAAAACACCTTAAAACAGGGTGTTTTTGGCAAAATGAGCGATGAAGATGTGACCATCAGCGATACTGAAACAGCCGAATCATTTACCGATAGTCAAAAAGTGAATTATTATTACAGTGTCGTTTCGACACAGGCTTCAGACACCGTTCAGCTGGTAAAGGAGGGGGCCAAACGTCTGGCACGAGAATCACCCGACACCCCACCCATCTTGGCATCAGCGCCGCAAACCAAACGTTAAGCGGCGCTGAAAAGGTCAGGAGACGTTGAAGGAAATCAGTGGTGTCTGACACCGCCTGTTTGATCGTCCTCGCGTTCTTCCGGCTGCTTTACAGCACCGGCGATAGTCGCCGAAGGATCATTGAGCGGCGTTTGCGCCAACGCAATATCAAGCACCTCGTCGATCCACTGGACTGGCTTGATGTCCAACCCTTCCAGTATCTCCTTCGGAATTTCCGCGAGATCCTTTTTGTTCTCCAGCGGAATAACTACTGTGTCGATACCACTACGTTGTGCGGCCAATAATTTCTCTTTTAGCCCACCGATGGGTAGCACTTCACCGCGCAGTGTAATCTCACCGGTCATCGCGACATTCGCGCGAACGGCAACATTGGTTAGCGCCGAGACCAACGCCGTGCACATTCCTACGCCAGCGCTTGGACCATCCTTGGGTGTTGCACCTTCGGGAACGTGTATGTGGATATCACTGTTTTCATGAAAGTCTGCTTTGATACCAAGTGCTTCAAGGCGACTACGGACCACTGTCATTGCAGCCTTTATAGACTCTTGCATCACGTCACCCAGTTGACCGGTATACGTCAGTTTACCCTTACCCGGTACAACCGCTGATTCGATAGTGAGTATTTCACCACCCACCGATGTCCATGCCAAACCGGTAACCTGACCCACTTGATTTTTGCTGTCTGACTTACTGTGGCGAAATCGCTGCACACCCAGGTAGTCATCAAGGTTATCCGGGCTGACTGTCACTTGAGATTGCTCTTGATTGGTTCTGAGCATAATCTCTCGAACTACCTTACGACAGATTTTTGATATCTCACGCTCGAGATTCCTGACCCCTGCCTCACGCGTATAACTACGGATGATCTCCATCAGTGTATCGTCGGCAATGGTGAGCTCTTCGTTTTTGAGCCCGTTGTCTTTCATTTTACGCGGCACCAGGTAACGCTCGGCAATATTTTGCTTTTCGAGTTCGGTATAGCCCGGTATTCGAATGACTTCCATTCGATCAAGAAGCGGCTCGGGGATATTCATGGTATTGGCTGTTGCCACAAACATCACGTCTGACAAATCGTACTCAACCTCCAGATAATGATCGACGAACGTATGGTTCTGCTCCGGGTCAAGCACTTCCAGCAAAGCAGATGAAGGATCACCTCGAAAATCGGTCGACATTTTATCAATTTCGTCGAGCAAGATAAGCGGATTACGCTTGCCTACCTTGGACAGGTTTTGCATGATCTTACCGGGCATTGAACCAATGTAGGTTCTGCGATGACCTCTGATCTCAGCTTCATCACGCACGCCACCTAACGCCATACGACTAAACTTTCGGCCTGTGGCTCTCGCTATTGATTTACCCAGCGATGTTTTACCAACACCCGGCGGTCCGACGAGACACAAAATAGGGCCTTTGGCGCGCTTGACCCGGCTCTGCACTGCAAGGTACTCAAGTATTCTCTCTTTTACTTTTTCGAGGCCGTAGTGATCGGCATCCAGAATATCTTCAGCGTCTTTGAGTGAATTTTTGAGTTTTGATTTTTTCTTCCACGGCACACCAACCAGCGTGTCTATATAGTTTCTGACAACGGTTGCCTCGGCCGACATTGGCGACATCATCTTGAGTTTATTCAGCTCGGCAGTCGCTTTCTTGTGTGCCTCTTTCGATAGACCCACTTTTTCAACACGGCGCGTCAGCTCTTCGAGTTCGTTGGGCACATCGTCCATCTCGCCAAGCTCTTTTTGAATAGCTTTCATTTGCTCATTCAAATAATATTCGCGCTGACTTTTTTCCATCTGTTGTTTCACACGACCCCGAATCTTTTTCTCAACCTGTAACAGGTCAAGTTCTGACTCCATGATATTCAACAGATGCTCCAGCCGATCTACCGGATCAAACAGCTCGAGTATGGTTTGTTTCTCATCGACCTTTAACGACATGTGCATCGCAATCGTATCTGCCAACCGATCTGCATCTTCAGCACCTGGCAATGAGCTGAGAATTTCAGGCAATACTTTTTTGTTCAGCTTGACGTACTGATCAAACATACTGGTCACCGACCGGCACAGCACTTCGAGTTCTTTTGGGTCCATCTGCTCATCGGCTTCTTCGGCCACATCAAACTCGGCTTCAAACCAATCATCCTCCGTTTTCTCAATGGCATGAATGATAGCTCGCTGCTGTCCTTCCACCAGTACCTTGATGGTGCCATCGGGCAGTTTTAGCAACTGCAATATAGTGGCAACAGTGCCCACCCGATGTATGCTGTCAGCGCCTGGCTCTTCAATATCAGCGCTGGTTTGTGCAGCCAACATGATTTTTTTGTTGGACGACATCGCAACGTCAAGTGCTTTGATGGATTTTTTCCGTCCAACAAATAACGGTATGACCATCGTCGGGTACACGACAACGTCACGTAACGGTAAGACAGGAATTTTCTCGCCGGAATGAACGGTTTCTTCCGTGTCGTTGGTGGTGTTATCGTTTTCTTGAGTCACAATGCATATCTCGTTTGGAACAGGAACGTCTGCAAACAATCAACTGCCAACAGCGCTACCGATGACTGATCTTTCCGCCTAATTGGCAACATGGCTGGCAACTTCACTGGCAATACAACGGTCAACTTAACGGCCAATCAGGACAGCCGCAATGTTTATTCGTTGGTTTTGAAAGTTTGGGGCTTGGTTGGTTCAAATCACTGGCTTTTACGGAACGTGACACGATTGGGTTCCAGAGTTCAAACCAGATGCGGTTAAGCCTTCAACGCTGACGAAAACTGTTTGTGTATGACAATAAAAAGCATACACGGAAACTGTAGCCAAGAACCAGAATATCAAGCGGTTTTGGTGTGTGTAATGCGAGCAGAGGATTCAAACATGGCCCATTGTGGACGTGGGGGTGGACGTGGGGGTGGACGCGGGGGTGGGCATGGGTTGGAGTATGGCGACAGGAAACAGGCGCTTGCCTGTCTCCTGCCGGTAATACGATTGACGATCAGTCGTCTGATGCTGCCTTTTTATACTTGTTCTCGTCCATCACTTTTTCCTGACCTTCGAGCAGCAAATAGGGTTTTGCCTCGCCACGAACAACAGCGCCGTCGAGAATGACTTTCTTGACGTTTTCGAGCCGTGGAAGCTCGTACATGGTCTCCAGCAACACGTTCTCAAGGATGGTCCTGAGTCCACGTGCTCCGGTCTTACGTTCCAGCGAACGTTGCGCCACGGCTTTTAATGCTTCTTCGCGAAATTCGATATCCACATCGTCCATTGCCAGCAGTTTTTGGTACTGCTTGGTAATGGCGTTACGAGGCTCTACCAGGATTCTGACCAGTGCTTCTTCGTTGAGCTCGCGTAATGTCGCAACCACCGGCAAACGGCCAACAAACTCCGGGATCAGGCCAAAGTGGATTAGATCCTGGGCTTCGGTGTCGACGAGCATTTCACCCACGTTACGGGCGTTGTCTTTGGATTGCACTTCAGCACCAAAGCCAATACCGCCTTTGGCTGAACGGTCGCGGATAATTTTTTCGAGACCGGCAAACGCACCACCACAGATGAACAGGATATTGGAGGTATCTACCTGCAGGAACTCTTGCTGTGGGTGTTTTCTGCCACCCTGCGGCGGCACAGAAGCGACGGTGCCCTCAATAAGCTTTAGCAGTGCCTGTTGCACACCCTCACCGGACACATCGCGTGTGATCGACGGGTTATCGGATTTACGCGAGATCTTATCGATTTCATCGATATACACGATCCCGGTCTGTGCTTTCTCGACGTCGTACTCACACTTTTGCAGCAACTTCTGGATGATGTTCTCGACATCTTCCCCGACGTAGCCAGCTTCGGTTAGCGTGGTCGCGTCAGCAATTGTGAACGGCACGTTGAGCGTGCGTGCCAGTGTTTCAGCCAGCAGCGTTTTGCCCGATCCGGTAGGCCCGATCAGCAATATATTGCTTTTCGACAGTTCGACGTCGCCTTTCTTGTCAGCGTACTCAAGACGCTTGTAGTGGTTGTAGACCGCTACTGACAGGATTTTTTTAGCCTGTTCCTGACCGATCACGTATTGATCGAGCAAGTCTTTTATTTCATGAGGTCGCGGTAGCTCGCTTTCGCCGCTGGCCGCCTGCTCCTGCATTTCTTCTGTGATGATGTCGTTACATAAATCGACGCATTCATCACAAATAAAGACAGACGGTCCCGCAATTAGCTTGCGTACCTCATGCTGACTCTTGCCACAAAATGAGCAATAGAGCAGCTTTCCGTCGTCTTTTTTTTCTTCTTGGTCACTCATTCAATCGTGCCTCGGACTTGCCATTAATCAACCTTGCCGTGTTTTGACCGGATTTTCAAGATTTACAGCCCGTCAATTCAATTTATTCAGCTGCGTTCACAGGCCAAATGCAGCACTGATCAGGTATTGTCGGCATTCGCGCCGATCTTCTGCAATTCTTCTACGCGAGATGTGACGACACGGTCAACCAGGCCATAAGCCTGTGCCTCTTCCGCCGTCATAAAATTGTCTCGCTCGGTGTCGCTGGCAACCTTATCGACACTTTGGCCGGTATGCTTTGCCAACAATCCATTAAGTCTGTCACGCACTGACAGAATCTCTGTGGCGTGGATGTCGATATCGGTGGCCTGACCACGGACACCGCCCATCGGCTGATGAATCATGACCCTCGAATGCGGCAGGCAGAAACGCTTGCCTTTTGCACCACCAGCGAGCAAAAAGGACCCCATGCTGGCCGCTTGGCCGATACACAGTGTGCTGACATCAGGCTTAATGAACTGCATGGTGTCGTAAATGGCCATACCCGCACTCACCGAACCACCAGGCGAATTAATGTACAGCGAGATGTCCTTGTCAGGATTTTCTGATTCGAGGTACAGAAGCTGGGCTACCAGCAAATTAGCCATGTGGTCATGCACTTCACCAATCAGGAAGATCACGCGCTCCTTGTGGAGCCGTGAGTAAATGTCGTATCCAATGGAACCACGTGGTGTTTCCTCCACCACCTGGATGTGCATTTGTGGCGCAGATGCTGATTGCATCATCAGGGCTAGCTCTCCTGTTCGGTCTCTGTTTCCGCTTCCGCCTCAGGCGGTGCGGGATTCATGATTTCCTGAAAAGTCATTGGTTTGTCTGACACTTCTGCGTGTTCGACAATCCGTTGGGTCACCAGTTCTTCGACAACAACTCCCTGAACGTTTTCAAGGAATTCCTCGTTACCCATGTAGTACTCGACTACGGCTTCCGGGTTCTCGTAAGACGCGGCCATGCTTTCGACATGAGCCCTGACATCGTCGTCAGTCGCCTTGATATCGTCTTTCTTGATGATCTCGCCCATGACCAGACCCAGAGTGACCCGGCGGCCTGCTTCTTCGGCGAACATGTCGTCTGGCAGCATCTCGCTGGTTGCTGCCTTTTCACGCATTTCTTCCGGCATTTGTTGTGCCAATTGCTCACGTAATCTGCCGATCTCCTGACCCACCAATGCGGACGGGACCTCAATGCTGTTTAATTCTAGCAGCCCGCTCATGACCTGCTGCTTTACGTTGGCATTAACACGCTGATCGAGCTCTCTTTGCATATTTTTTTCGATGTCAGCGCGAAGGCTCTCAAGCGTGCCGTCTTCGATACCAAAGCTCTTGATGGTGTCCTCGTCCAGCTCGGGCAAATGCGGTTCTGCCACTGCATGCACGTTGATCAAAAACTCCGCTTCCTTACCGGCCAATTCTTGCGCCTGGTAGTTCTCGGGAAAGCTCACCTTGATGGTTTTCTCTTCGCCAGCCACAACGCCCATGAGTTGCTCTTCAAACCCCGGAATCATCGAGCCGGAGCCCAGCACCAACGGTGTTTTCTCAGCCGCGCCGCCCTCGAAAGGTACGCCGTCAATACTGCCTACGAAGTCGATAGTGATTTGGTCGTCGTTGGCAGCTGCGCGATCGGTATCGTGGTAGTGAATACGTTGCTTGCGCAGATTCTCTACCATAGTGTCGACGTCTGAAGATTCAATGGTTACCGCAGGCTTTTCCACTTTAATGCCAGACTCGTAGACCGGATCGAATTCGGGGTAAACCTCAAATACCGCTGTGTAGGACAGGTTATCGTCGATAGATTCGAGATCGGGGAACGCCTCTAGCCGTGGCTGTCCGGCCACACGCAATTTTTCTTGCTCCATGGCGCTTTGCATGGTCTCCATGATCATGTCACTGACCACTTCACCACGCACTTGCTCACCATAACGCTTACGCACAACGGACAGCGGCACCTTGCCGGGTCTGAAACCATTCAGACGTGCCGTCTTGGCAATGGACTGAAGCTTGTCATTGATTTTCGCACCCAGGCCTTCGGTGGGGACGTCCACCGTCATTTTGCGCTCGAGGCCGGATGTTGTTTCAACTGATACTTGCATTAGGTGATCTCTGATACCTGATTCAAGGCCTGCGCAGAACGTGAAAGAGCGTTCCGGGATTGTGAGCAATGAAGCCAGGCCACGGTTAAAAAAGGACCGCACACCGACCACCAGGGGTCGTGCGGGTCATTGTATGGTGCGAAAGGAGAGACTCGAACTCTCACGTCATAAGACACTGGTACCTAAAACCAGCGCGTCTACCAATTCCGCCACTCTCGCATATCTTGCGGCAACGGCCAGACGATGCGCCGCTGCTGCACCAAGGTGACAAATACCACCCTGTTCCAGCTAACCCGTGATTATAACCTGATTTCGACTCGATGGTGTCCTTACTGAGACATTGCAGATCAACAAACATTGATTCTTACAATTCCCAAAACACGCACCACGGACGACATGAAGAACTCATCGTCATTCCCCGTGCCAGGGTTTTGTGACGTAACCCGTCACCAGAGAGAATTCAGGTGGAAAACACGGCCAATCAACAGCGGTGATTAAGTGCACCGGGGCATCCAAGCCAAATCTGCTGAGACCAAATCTAACGGGCCCCGGCTTTTGACCCGGGCTTTTGACCCAGACAGGCGACCCAGACTGAAGAACCAGCCAGAGAACCCAAACCAGAGACTCAAACCAGCGACCCAAACCAGTGAACCTGGCCAGTGAACCTAGCCAGTGAACCTGGCCATCGAGCCAGACCGACATCCAGAACGACCATCCAACCCTGCAATCAGGACAGGTGCACCAGAACAGTATCCTGGACAACGCGATTTAACGACGAGGGCCTATCGATTACGTCGCGACAGCTACAGCGGCGAGAGGAAGGCTGCTGGGCACCCGTGCACATAGCAACCGCGAGCCCCAAAGAACCCCAAGATGACAGTGGAGTGGCGGGGAATAATCACCTGGGCCGAGCGTGCCTTGGGCGTACGTGCCTTGGGCGTAAGTGCCTTGGGCGTAAGTGGCTTGAGTGTGGATGCCTTGGTCGTGTGTACCTGTGGCGTGTGCGCCATGGGCGGGTAGACCGGGAGGGGGAATGACAAACGATCGTAGGGACCGACAGGGGTAACCGGCACTGGCTACCCCTGCGGGGAATTTGGGGTGGACGATGGGGCTCGAACCCACGACCACAGGAATCACAATCCTGCGCTCTACCAACTGAGCTACGCCCACCAGCGTTGCTACTTTCTGATCACTATACCCTGGCTATTCAGCAACGAGACGCTGCTGTGATCTGAATAGCGGGTTTGGGCGCCTTGTTCGGCTTTGCCCTGAACTGCCCTGCCTTGGCCTGCCTTGCCTTGTTCAGCCTTGGCCTTCAACACCGTTGCGGGGAGTTTACATCGTCTGTTTTGCACAGACCAGATCGGCGCTTGCGTGATCTGCATCTCACAACGGTTACTGACTGACCAGTCGTCGTCTTAACGGATATCGACTCGCCGGATTTTGCCGATGAGCTGCCTGGATCTGCATCGATCCAAGCGCTGGCGCGAATGGCGCGCCCGGCAGGATTCGAACCTGCTACCCTCGGCTTAGAAGGCCGATGCTCTATCCAAATGAGCTACGGGCGCTTTATCTCGCCAGCAGTGCCCGCGAGCCATATTCTCTGGCGGCAGCCGCGCACTCACTGTAACCGACCTACTCTCCAACCGACCTGCACTGCGAACTTTCTCCAGTGTTCGCTCCAGAGTTCGTTCTTGGTTCTTGGCTCTTATCTCTTGGCTCGCGCCAAACGTGCATCATTGAACAGTGGTCGGGGCAGCAGGATTCGAACCTACGACCCTCTGCTCCCAAAGCAGATGCGCTACCAGACTGCGCCATGCCCCGATTTGTTCAATGTGTTGCCCGTACGCCCGGACAGATGCCAGACCTTACCCCGTCACTCTGACGGTGAGACACCTGCCATTAAAACGTGACAGCTGCTCGCTACCTTTTGGGTTTACCGCCTCGCTATCGCTGAAGAGTCTAAGCGGGAAACGGGCCAAAGGACTGCACGGGGCATTACCCTGCCCACTGCAAGGGACGCGAGTCTACTGAAACGACCCGTGACAGTCAACCACCACAGACAGACAGGCTAATCTTTCTCTTCTATCCATGCCATCTGGATGGCTTCGAGTATACGTTCGTTAGACGCTTCCGGCTCATCGTCGAACTCTGGCAATGCACACACCCACGCATGCAGATCGGTAAATCGTATAAATTGCGGGTCGACATCCGGATGCTGTTCGTCCAGCTCAATGGCGATGTCGAGCGTATCTTTCCAGTTCATTCGTCAGCCTCAGTGGTTCTCGGACACCATATTGATAGTATACCGAGGAATCTCGATGCTCAGGTCTTCATCTGCCACGATCGCCTGACAGCTCAGTCGCGAATCGGTGTCCAGACCCCACGCCTTGTCGAGGTAGTCTTCTTCGAGTTCATCAGCCTCTTCGACAGAGTCATACCCTTTTCTGATATGCACATGGCAAGTCGTGCAGGCGCATGATTTTTCACACGCGTGCTCGATACTGATACCGGCACCAAGGAGAGCATCACAAATGGAAATACCTTGCTCGACGTCAAATTCGGCCCCTTCGGGACACATGTCGGGATGCGGTGTTACGGTTATTTTGGGCATGAAAAAATTCCGCTGCTAACTGTGAAGTTTATGTTGTTTGGTCATCGCCCGAAGACGACTCCAGGTCCAGCTCTGTGGCAAGTGCCGCGACAGACTGACCCGCCATCATTTCCCTGACGCTCGCGTTCATTCGGCGCTCAACGTAGCTGTCACTCGCGTGCTCCAGTGCCTTGATGTCGGCTCGAATAGCCTGCGGGTCATCTCCGGCCGCAGCCTGCCTGACCGCCTCCAGCTTGGCCTCAAGCAACGCGCGCTCACTGCTGTCAAGAAACTGATCGCCGTCTTTTTGCAACGCTGATTCGAGCGCTTCGACAACACGCATCGCCTCTACCTGCTGCTCTCCCAACGAGCGGGCCTTAACATCGGCCTCCGCGTGCTCAATGCTGTCTTTGAGCATGTGTTCTATTTCGGTATCACTGAGCCCATAGGACGGTTTAACCTCGATGCTGGCGACTGCGCCGCTCTCACGCTCAATCGCGCTGACACTTAACAGGCCGTCGGCATCAACCTGAAACACAACCTGAATGCGAGCCTTGCCTGCAACCATTGGTGGCATGTCACGCAACTCAAAACGGGCAAGCGACCGACAGTCGTCCACTTTTTCGCGTTCGCCCTGCACCACATGCAGTGACATCGCTGTTTGCCCGTCTTTGAAGGTGGTAAATTCTTGGGCTCGCGCAATCGGAATGGTGGTGTTGCGCGGGATAACTTTCTCGACCAGACCACCCATGGTCTCCAGTCCCAACGATAACGGAATGACATCCAACAGCAACATGTCGCTGTCGGGCTTATTACCGGCCAACACATCAGCCTGGATCGCAGCGCCAAGTGATACCACTTCGTCGGGGTTCAGGTCGGTCAACACTGGCTGTTCAAAAAAAGCACCCACTGACTCACGAATTGCTGTTACCCGAGTGGAGCCGCCCACCATCACCACGGCGGTCACTTCATCCCGTTTGACCCCCGCGTCACGCAGGGCTCTACGACAGGGTGCCAGCGTCTTTTGTATGAGCGGCTGAATCAGTTCATCGAATGTCGCACGGTCCAGCTCGCCGGACCATTGATGACCTGATGTTGGCAGATCAAGTTCAATTGACGCAGATGCCTGAGATGAGAGTAGCTCTTTCGCGTGCTTGGCAACTGCGGACAACCGGCGGATATCGTCTCCGCTTTCGGGCATATCGATCTCAGCCTGAGCACAAATCCATGTCGCAATCAGCCAATCGATATCGTCGCCACCAAGTGCCGTGTCTCCGCCCGTGGCCAACACTTCAAAGACACCCTGCGACAATCTTAATAACGAAATATCAAACGTACCGCCGCCGAGGTCGTAGATAGCGATAACGCCGCCCTCTTCCCGGTCCAGTCCATAGGCAATGGCCGCGGCCGTCGGCTCGTTTAACAACCTCAGCACATGCAATCCGGCGAGCCTTGCCGCATCTTTGGTCGCTTGACGCTGTGCGTCGTCAAAGTAGGCGGGTACGGTGATGACAGCACCGGCAAGCTCGCCGCCCAGTGTTTTTTCAGCGGTTTTTCGTAAGGTTCTGAGTATGTCGGCAGAAACTTCAATGGCAGACAGGTCACCTGCCACAGTCCGAATCAGCGGCACATTGTTGTCGCCAGCGATAATGTCGTTGGTGCGATTCAGCGCGGCCGCCACGTCCTGATCATGGATGGACTTCCCCACCAGTCTTTTTACCGAACTGACGACATTCGCCGAGTCTTCGAAAGCAGCCTCTACTGCCCTTGCACCCACTGTCACGCTACCGGTGTTACCGCCAGCCGCGTCAGGTTCGCCATAGTGCACCACAGATGGCAGCATACGCTGCCCCGCTTCATCGGCGAGTACTTCTGCAACACCACTGCGCACAGACGACACCAGCGAATTTGTCGTACCAAGGTCAATACCGACAGCCAGCCGATGCTGGTGGGGTGCCGTTGACTGACCGGGTTCCGCTATCTGAAGGAGTGCCATAGTGTGTTAAATCAGGAAAAAGGTATGAGATTGTCGGGTAGTTGAAGCCGAACAGGCGACTGGCTTGGCTCTGCGCTGGCTTGGCTCTGCGCTGGCGATTCGGACGCTTGCTGCTCGGCCGTTGGCGATTCGGACACTTGCGATTCGGACGCTGGCATTGCCGCGCTTGAATCCGGGGCTTTGGACGCAGATTTCTATTACAAGGCATCGTCCATATCAGCCTCGATATCGTCGAGCTCCTGCTGCAGTCGGTTTAAAAACTGCCACTGCCTCGTGGACTCCCGCGCTGCAACAAAATCAGCGTTTCCGTAGGTTTTGGAGAAAGACTGCGAGGCCTCGCTGACCTGCCCGTCCAACGACCGCCTTATGCTCTCTACCTTTGCGTAAGGATCGGACGCCGATTCGATTGTTTCCAGCTCTTCCCGAAATTCCATCTGCGCCATTAAAAATTCGGGCGCCATCCGGGTATCGGTTTCGACGTCGAGGTCTATATCTTCAAGCTTCAGCAGATAGGTCGCCCGTTGCAACGGCTCGCTCAATACTTTGTACGCTTCGTTGATCAACGATGCAGCCTGCATCGAAAAACGTTTCTCTGCATCACTGCCACCCGCAAAGTTATCCGGGTGCAGAGACTGTTGCAGACTGCGCCTTTGTTGGCTCAACTTGGCTTCGTCGACGTCGAAACTTACCGCTAACCCAAACAACTCGAAATAGTTGTCCGAAAAATCAATCTTCATTCGTTAGGCGCACTGACCGATCAACCCAAAACTTTTAGATGTTGAAGCTCTCGCCACACCCACATTCGTCTTTGACATTCGGATTATTAAACCGGAACCCCTCGTTCAGCCCTTCTTTGCCGAAATCGAGCTCAGTACCATCCAAATACACAAGACTTTTCTCGTCGACAATGACGGTGACGTTATTGTCTTCAAACACGTGGTCGTTGGCCGCAACTTCATCGGCAAACTCAAGCACATACGCCATGCCTGAGCAACCCGTGGTGCGAACACCGAGGCGCAGACCAATGCCTTTGCCACGCTGTGCAAGATACCCTTGCACATGTTCTGCGGCTTTATCTGTTAGCTTGATACCCATACTCTATCCGAATAAAGTTTGCGTTTAACCGGCTTCTGCCGCAGCGCCCTGTTCGGCTTGCTTGGCTTTGATGTCGGCTATCGCAGCTGCAATTGCGTCTTCGGCCAATACTGAGCAGTGAATTTTAACAGGTGGCAGCGCCAGCTCTTCGACGATGTCCATGTTTTTGATCTGCTCGACTTCAGCGATGGTTTTGCCCTTGACCATTTCAGTGACCAGCGATGACGAGGCAATTGCAGATCCGCAGCCGTAGGTTTTGAATTTCGCGTCAACCACAACGCCGTCGTCGTCAACTTTGATCTGCAGACGCATGACGTCACCACACGCGGGAGCACCGACCATACCGGTACCAACGTTTGGATCATCTTTGTCGAGCACACCTACGTTACGTGGGTTTTCGTAGTGATCGAGTACTTTGTCGCTATAAGCCATTGTATTTCTCCTGCAAAACAGTTGTTAGTGTCGGCCCAACCCTTTCGGGGCGGGTATTGTATTATTTAGTGGTGTGCCCACTCAACAGATGCCAGATCAATTCCGTCTTTGTGCATATCCCATAATGGGGACAGGTCACGCAGTTTACCAACGGCATCGCGGATCAGGTTAATGGTAAAGTCGACTTCTTCTTCTGTCGTAAAGCGACCCATCGTGAATCGGATGGATGAATGCGCCAATTCGTCAGACCGCCCAAGTGCACGCAACACATAGGAAGGCTCAAGGCTCGCACTGGTGCACGCAGATCCGCTGGAGACCGCAACATCTTTTAACGACATGATCAGGCTCTCGCCTTCGACAAAGTTAAAGCTGATGTTCATATTGCCGGGAATTCGTTGCTCCATATCGCCGTTGACATAGATCTCTTCCATATCCTTGACGCCATCCCACAGACGGTTACGCAGCTTAACCAACCGCTCGTTCTCGGCAGCCATTTCTTCACGCGCGATGCGAAAAGCTTCGCCCATACCCACTAACTGATGGGTCGGCAATGTGCCGGAGCGCATGCCACGCTCATGACCGCCACCGTGTATTTGTGCTTCCAGACGGACGCGAGGCTTACGCCGAACGTAGAGTGCACCGACACCTTTCGGACCATAAACCTTGTGTGCACACAACGACATGAGGTCGACCTGCATACGATCGACATCAATCTCGACCTTGCCGGGGCTTTGCGCCGCGTCGACATGCAGCAAGATTTTCTTCTCGCGTGTGATTTTACCGATTGCCTCAATATCCTGAATAACGCCGATTTCGTTATTGACGTGCATGATAGAGACAATTGTTGTGTCTTCACGGATAGCGGCATTAAACGCATCGAAATCGAGCAGCCCGTTTTCTAAAGGATCGAGGTATGTCACTTCAAACCCCTCGCGCTCGAGTTGGCGGCAAGTGTCGAGAACCGCTTTGTGCTCGGTTTTCATGGTGATGATGTGTTTACCTTTTTTGGCATTGAAGTGCGCAGCACCTTTGATTGCCAGGTTATTGGATTCGGTGGCACCTGAGGTCCAGACGACTTCTCTTGGGTCGGCACCGAGAAGATCTGCGACATCCTTTCGTGCCTGCTCTACAGCCCCTTCGGCATTCCAGCCGAACACGTGCGAGCGAGACGCCGGGTTGCCGAAGTTACCCTGTAACGTCAAACAATCCATCATTTTTTGGGCAACTCGATCATCAACGGGTGTAGTCGCTGAGTAGTCGAGATAGACCGGAACACTTAGACCGGTTGGGGCTGCTTCGCTCACGTTGATTCCTCTTTTAAAATCGTTAATTCAAACTGGTGTTCGTTTGCTGCAGGCCACTGCAGCAAACGTATCGTTTAACCGTTACTCTGTGTTATTCGAACTGTGTTATTCGAGCTATGTTATTCGTGCTGTATTGTTCTATCTGTGTTGTTGGGCGCGTCTGGTCAGGCGCCTACTATCCGGCGGCTCCCTGACCGGCGATGTTACTGCCTGACAGACTTACCGCAGACACACTATTGTCGGTTGATCCGTTGGTAGATACACCGACGGCCATGGGTGTCATTTGCATAGTGCGCACCGCACTGGAGCGGTCGCTCTTCTGGTGTTGGTTATCTATGAGATCTTGCAACGTAACCCCATTTAAAAAATCTGCAATCTGTTCGCTGAGCCCTGCCCATAAATCGTGGGTCAGACATCTTCCGTGATTGTGGCAGTTTTGTTTGCCACCACAATGTGTTGCATCGACGCTTTCGTCGACCGCATTGATGATCTCGCCAACCGGTATCTCTGACAGTGCTCGCGCCATGCCGTAACCGCCGCCGGGTCCTCGTGTGCTGACCACCAAGCCTCTTTTGCGCAATTTGGCAAATAGCTGCTCAAGGTATGACAGCGATATTTCCTGACGTGCCGAGATGTCCCCTAAGGATACGGGGCCGGGCTTGGCATGTAATGCCAGATCCAGCATGGCTGTGACCGCGTAGCGTCCCTTAGTTGTTAACTTCATGTCGTAACCGTCTTGTCATGGCCTTCTTACGTGCTAAGACCCTCTTTAGTGCAGGTTGCCTGACGTGTTTGCGTCACTGGATCCGTTGATACGGCTCAATCCGGGCAGCAACCGCGCACAGGTGTGCCTTACATTTCACTGAGGTTTCATTTAACTGCGTGTCATTGGGGCATCGGTCCTGCGTCATTCTTGCGCTGCTACCGCGTAACCACACACTCTCGGCACTTTTCCGAAACTTCCCTAGCGCTTATATGGCGCTTTTCGGGCGCTTTCGACACGCGCTTTGGGATGTGCGGCATCGGAACGCTGATGTCCAAAAAACACCCCCCGCAGAAACGTGCAGTGAGAACCCTGAAAACGCCCCTCAGCACCCAGATTAGCACCCAAATCAGCAATCAGATCAGCACCCAAATCGGCAATCAGATCAGCGATCAGATCCCCGGCCAATTGGGCAACACAAAAAGCAAGACAGCCCCTGCCCTGATAATGCCTCTTCAGTGCGCACTGTCACATAACCCAGTAAAGTAGTCAAGTATTGTAGAAACGTGCCCTGTTGATTAGTTCCGCTGTGGCAGGCAGGCACCACCACCCCAAAGATTCCCGCCAAACTGACGTCTAGGGCTGAACGTCTTGGGCTGACGTCTGGGGCTGACGTGTTGCGCCTGCTTGGTGAGTTAGCGCTGCCAAGGTCTGTTTGGCGGATCGTGTTGTGGTTGCGTATGACAGTCTGTTGCGCCAGCCTATCGTCCCAAAATGCTGCGCAGCCGGGGTTAAGCCAGAGCGAGCTCAAGCGCCAGTAGCTGTCAGACTGCATCCCAATACCTGAACACGTAACACCTGAACACGTTTTGCAGCCGTGTTGGTATGCACGAGGCTTGTGCAGACCTGCGCTGCATCGAGGAGCCTGCAAAGCACTCGCTGGATCAGCGAGGACCGCCGTTATGTATCGGCAGCCACGCCATTACCGGGGTATTCCCATCGTTTATCGCGACCCGGTTGCCGCTGTATTGGTTGTGTCGTCATCCAAACGGCCCTGCAACGCTTCAACGGTCTGAGTCAGCGCAGCAACCTGCGCCTCCAGCCGCTCGATGGCTTCAGCATTGACAGCATCGATGCTTCCGGTCTCCATATCAGCGTCTACTCCGTAACTCGGAAATGGCTCTGACTCGGGCGCTTCGGTGCGTTTGGATACCAATTCAACACAGGGCTCGCCCGCGTCGTCGCGGCAAGCCACAACCCGACCGGGGATACCGACAACCGTTGCACCGCGGGGCACGGCTTCGAGCACGACCGCATTCGAACCGATGCGAGCATTGTCACCCACCGTAAATGGACCGAGTATTTTGGCGCCAGCGCCGACAATGACATTGTTACCCAGTGTGGGGTGGCGTTTTCCGGGGCGCATTTTACGACCGCCAAGGGTCACTCCCTGATACAACGTCACGTCATCCCCTATTTCGGTGGTCTCACCAATCACCACGCCCAATCCGTGGTCAATGAAGAAACGACGCCCTATGACCGCACCCGGATGGATCTCAGTGCCCGTTATCCACCGGGCAAAATACGCGAGAAAACGCGCCAGCCATTTGAGCCCGAGTGTCCACAACCGATGGTTCAGGCGGTGAAACAAAATGGCATGGACGCCGGGATAACTGGTTAGGATTTCGAAGACGTGTCGCGACGCGGGATCGCGGTCGAACACACATCGAACGTCCTCTTTCATTAATTGCCACATGATCAATAACCGAGCAAGCTACTTGGGTTTAGTGTAACGATTCTGCAGGGCTAAAGCCAATGCTCGCCCTGCGGCTTTAGTCTTGATGATGTCGATTCACAGCGCTCAAAATACCACGCAAAATATTCAGTTCAGACTGACGGGGACGGCTCTCGCCGAAGTATCGTCTGAGCCTTGGCATCAACAGTCTGGGGTTGTCGGTTTTCAGGAACCCGATCGTTATCAGCGTTCTT
>CALDUO010000042.1 GCA_937923745.1 uncultured Granulosicoccaceae bacterium | reverse complement strand
TGGCCTGGTTAGCTTGATTACAGAAAAGTTTAGTTCAGGCCCTGAATGTAATTGGATACCGCAGCAATTTCTGCGTCAGACAAGCGGTGAGCCAGATTACGCATCATGCCGTTTGGATCATTTGCCCGTGCGCCTGAGCGGAAGTATTCAAGTTGCAACGTGGTGTAAGCGGCGTTTTGCCCGGTCAGCGCAGGATAAACCGCCGCTGGGTTGCCTTTACCGGCTGGACCATGGCAACCGATACACGATGCGATGCCGGCAGCGGTGATGCCACCGCGATAAATGTTTTCGCCAGCGGTCAGATTTTCTTCACTGGCAACACCCTTGATGGCAGGCAGTTGACCATAAAATGCTGCGATGTCGGCCATGTCTTCATCGGACAGGGCAGAGGCGAGAGGATACATCAGTGAATTTTCCCGTGCGCCTGACTTGTAATCTTGCAGTTGCTTCACCAGATAGGCTTCACCCTGGCCCGCCAGATTGGGGTATTCAGGCAGCAGCGATTTGCCGTCAGCACCGTGACAAGCCTGGCAGACCACAGCTTTTTCTTTGCCCGCGGCAGCGTCGCCTGCATGGGCTGATCCAATACACAATAATAAAACACAGGCTGTAAACAGCCGGGCTACCGATAGCCGGATTTTCATGAGCACTCCGAAGGTCAAGACGTTAATATGATGCAAGCAGTAATAACCGCCGATTTTAGCAGACAACGCGACTAATGAATTCCCAATATTTCCAATGTTCGTTCAGCACGAGCGCTCATATGCTGAGCCAGCTCCCTGACGACGCCGTGGCTGAAGTCGCGTTTGCCGGCAGATCCAATGCCGGTAAATCCAGTGCCATCAACACGATTACCCGCAGCAAAACGCTCGCCAGAACCAGTAAGACCCCAGGGCGAACCCAGCTCATTAATCACTTCACTGTCACTGAAGGTCGTTATCTCGTCGATTTGCCGGGATATGGATACGCCAAAGTGTCGAAAAGCCAGCAAAAACACTGGGGAACGACACTCAGTCGGTACCTGGCCGAGCGTGAACCCCTGAAGTGCCTGATTGTGGTGATGGATATTCGTCATCCGCTGACCGACACCGACTGGCAAATGCTGGAACTTCAACAGACAGGCTATGCCGAGCTGCATTGCTTGCTGACCAAAGCCGACAAGCTGGGCAAAAGCCGCGCACAAAAAGCACTCCTGGACACCCGAAACCAACTGGAGCAGGCCGGTATCGAAGCGTCGTTACAGACGTTTTCTGCGTTAAAGGAAGAGGGGGTAAAAGACGCCCACACCGTGCTGGACAGTTATCTGTATCCATCCAGGGGCAAACCCTCGCAGACGCACATGGCGAACGGGCCAGACTCTCCATCTGATCAGTAGGGTGGGCTTGGCGTCTGGATGACGCGTGCCTGTGTCCACGCGTGCCTGTGCAGATGTGTTCTTGTGCAGACGTGTGCCTAAACCGACGTGTTCTTGTACCGACGTGTTCTTATGCAAGCCAAACCCGTTTGATCGCCCCGGCTGATTGCAGTCTGCGGTGCGCGCGCGTGCTAAGGCTGTATCTCGGGTGTCTGGCTCAAAAACCGCCCGTCACCTCAACCCATTTCGACTATCAGTGTTGAGTGTCCGTGTACAGAACGCGGGTCGAGCACCGGTGTCTGTCAACCGTGTCTGTTGCCCGGTCCGTTATTCGTATCCGTTATTCGTGTCGCCATAGTCAGCTGCTCTTGACTGTTATCCGGACCATAGCGGTGCAAAGCTGCCCAAGGCTGTGCACGGGGTCGTTACCTTTCGTAACACTGGTGTGATCCAGGAAAGGTTCCAGTGAGGTGAAATAGCGCAAAAAATCTTTAACCTTCTGAAATTAAACAATATTTCATTCATTTCAGCGCATCGTGGTTATTTATCTATAATCGGTCTGCAACTGTCTCGTATGCAGTTTTGTGCGCTGTTTTGTGCCTCTGGTCTGTGACCAAAGCGATCACTGCAGCCCCGCACAAGCCGCAAAACGTCGACGGTCAAAAAAAGCAATTAACAATGTGATCAGTGCCTCCGAAGGCATTCGCACCATCGGGCAAGCATGGAATCATGTGTTTCAAATACCTGTGAGGAGATCCAATCAGTATGAGTAAGCTAACCAAAAAAGGCAGCCAGTGGTCACGTCGTGACGTACTGAAAGCCACCGCAGCGACTGGCGCAATCGCCGGTGCCCCGATGTTCTTCACCCGTCACGCCTACGGTGCTGACTACCTGAACAACCCAGGTGACGCCGGTAGCGTCAAGCTTGGTTTTAACGTTCCGCAGTCTGGCGCATACGCTGACGAAGGTGCTGACGAACTGCGCGCATTCAAACTGGCTGTTAAGCACCTGAACGGCGAGGGCGACGGCGGCATGATGACCACCATGCAGCCTTCTGAATTAAAAGGTAACGGTATTCTCGGTAAGAAGGTTGAGTTTGTCACCGGTGACACCCAAACCAAATCAGACGCGGCACGTGCTTCTGCCAAGCGCATGATCGAAAAAGACGGCGTCATCATGGTATCCGGTGGTTCTTCCTCCGGTGTTGCGATCGCGGTACAGGGTCTCTGCCAGGAAGCAGGCATCATCTTTATGGCAGGCCTGACGCACTCCAACGACACCACCGGCAAAGACAAGCGTGCCAACGGTTTCCGTCACTTCTTTAACGGCTACATGTCAGGTGCGGCACTCGGACCGGTACTTGAAAAAGCATACGGTAAAGAGCGTAACGCCTATCACCTGACCGCTGACTACACCTGGGGATGGACACAGGAAGAGTCACTGATCGCATCAACCGAGAACATTGGTTGGCAGACACAAACCACCGTCAAGACACCTGTTGGTGCCGGTGACTTCAGTCAGTACATCACACCGGTACTGAACTCTGGCGCCGATACCCTGATCCTGAACCACTACGGTAAAGACATGATCAACTCGCTGACCCAAGCGGTTCAGTTTGGTCTGCGTGACAAGCAGGTTAACGGCAATGACTTCGTCATCGTTGTACCGCTGTACTCACGTCTGATGGCACAGGGTGCCGGTGAAAACGTTAAGGGTATTTTTGGTTCTACCAACTGGCACTGGTCTCTGACCGATGCTGGTAGCCAGGCGTTTGTTAAGTCGTTTGGTCAGGAATACGGATTCCCGCCATCACAGGCAGCTCACACCTGTTACGTACAGACCCTGCTGTATGCAGATGCCTGTGAACGTGCCGGTACTTTCGAGCCTTGCCAAGTCGGTGCGGCGCTGGAAGGTCACAAGTTTGACGGTCTGGGTAACGGTCCTACCGAATACCGTGCCGAAGATCACCAGTGCTTCAAAGACGTTCTGGTTGTGAAGGGTAAAGAGAACCCGACATCACAGTTCGATATTCTGGAAGTGGTTGAAGTGACACCACGTGCTCAGGTCGAGTATGCACCTGATCACCCAATGTTCGCTGGAGGCAACCTCGGCGAATGTAACAACGGCGCATAAAATGGCCTTTGGTGCTCCGGGATTCCCCGGAGCACCAGCTTTACGTTATGCCCATCGCCTGACCGACAGCTACAGCACGGTCGGCTCTACTTTTCCTGTTATTACCCTGGTGGACTTCTGCCTTGGACTCGATACTACTTCAGATACTAAACGGTCTCGATAAGGGCGGTGCCTATGCGTTGATAGCGCTGGGTCTGACCCTGACATTCGGAACCCTTGGCGTGGTCAACTTTGCCCACGGTGCCATTTTCATGATTGGGGCATTTTGTGCCGTCACCATGAATAAACTCCTGACCATCTCCAAGAAGGTCAAAGACGAAAGCATTACATTTTTCGATGCCTTTAAAGAACAGCCTTACCTGGAGATTTGGTTTGGTGATACCGGGGCAAAGATTGTCGAATATTCCGTGCCGTTGTCCATTTTGCTGGCGGTGCCGGTGATGATACTGATAGGCCTTGCGATGGAGCGTGGTCTGATTCGTCACTTCTATAAACGAGCGCACGCTGATCAAATTCTGGTGACGTTTGGTCTGGCCATTATTATTCAGGAAATTGTGCGTCACTACTTCGGTGCCAACCCAATACCACAAGCGGCGCCGGCTATCGTGGCTGGCAGTGCCAGCATCGGTGAATGGTTCGGGCTCGGTCCCAACCTTGTGTATCCATGGTGGCGATTAATCTATCTGGTGTTTGCGTTGGTTGTGCTCGGCAGTGTGTTCGCCTTTTTGCAATTCACCACGTTTGGCATGGTGGTGCGTGCCGGCATGCAGGACCGTGAAACGGTCGGTTTGCTCGGTATCAATATACAAAAACGGTTCACTATCGTGTTTGCCATAGCAGCGTTGGTCGCAGGACTTGCCGGTGTGATGTACACACCGATATTACCGCCGGACTATCACATGGGCATGGACTTCCTGGTGCTGTCATTCGTGGTCGTGGTGGTAGGTGGTATGGGGTCACTGGGCGGCGCGGTTGCCGCTGGCTTTTTGCTCGGCATACTGCAGTCATTTGCGTCTATGAACGAAGTGAAATCCATTCTTCCGGGTATTGACCAAATTATTATTTATCTCGTCGCAGTGGTTGTCTTGCTGGTTAGGCCGCGTGGTCTGATGGGCCGCAAAGGGGTGATGGAAGACTGATATGAATTCATCTGCTTTTAAAGACACATTGTTATTGGTGGTGTTTGCTACTGCCATTTTAACCATGCCTATTTGGCTCAAGCCTTTTGGTGCGGCCTATCCCGACCTGATGCAGCGATTTGCTATTTATGGCTTGTTTGCTATCGGGTTTAACATACTTTTCGGACTAACCGGTTACCTGTCCTTTGGTCATGCAGCGTTTCTCGGTGTCGGATCTTATGCGGCAGTCTGGTCGTTTAAGCTACTCACCATGAACGTACTGCCAGCTGTGTTTTTTGGTGTGATTGTCGCCGGGTTCTTTGCGTACCTGATCGGTTTTATCAGCCTACGGCGTTCGGGAATCTATTTCTCGATACTGACGCTCGCCTTCGCGCAGATGTGTTACAACCTCGCGTACTCGGTCCTGACTCCCATCACCAATGGTGAAACCGGGCTACAGCTTACCCTCGACGACCCGCGTGTCCTTGATGCGCAGGCAGCTGCCGGTTCTATACCCGGCACAACGTTATTCGGGATACCCATGACAGGTATTACGGGTTTCTATTTTTGTGCTGTGGTGTTGATCATCGGGTTCTTTATCTCGATGCGTATTTTTAATTCACCGTTCGGCATGATGCTCAAAGCCATAAAGTCGAACCAAAACCGTATGAGCTACACCGGTTTTAACACCCGTCCTTACCTTATTTGGGCATTTGTTATCTCTGGTATGTATGCAGGTTTGGCCGGATCCTTACTCGCTGTCACCGACCCGCTCGCCGGTGCCGAGCGTATGCAGTGGACGGCGTCGGGTGAGGTGGTACTGATGACCATACTCGGCGGTGCCGGTACGTTGGTCGGTCCGTTCCTTGGGGCGGGTTTAATCAAATACTTTGAAAATATATTTTCGTCGTTTAACGAGCAGATTTTGCACGAGGCCTTTGCGGCATTGCCGGACGGTCTCGAGAATGCACTGGTGGGTCTGACCAGTCTGTTTGTCGGTGAGGGTTGGCACCTGACGCTGGGTCTGCTCTTTATGGTTATCGTGATCTTTCTGCCAGGCGGCATTATGGAAGGTGTGCGACGAATTGGCAGTCTGTTTACACGGTCGGGTTCCAAAGCAAAATCCGAATCATCGACTGCACCGGAGGCCCGCTAATGGATAATGTTGTTTTCCATGTTGCCGACGTACACAAAAGCTTTGCGGGTCTGCATGCGTTAAGTGATATCGACCTGTCTGTGACCGAGGGTGAAACGCACGCGATCATAGGCCCTAACGGTGCGGGTAAGTCAACGCTTCTGAATGTCTGTATTGGCCGATTAAAGCCAGACAGCGGTTCGGTGGTGTTCGATGGTAATACGCTCACCGGCAAAAAGCCGCACGAGATTAACCAGCTGGGTGTTGTGCGTGTTTTCCAGACCCCTGAAATTTTTCCTGATCTGACACTGCTTGAAAACGTTATGGTGCCGTGTTTGGCCAAACGTGACGGCTCATTTAAGCTCAACTGGTTCAAAAGCTTCAGAGGCGAAAAGTCCATTCGCGATCATGCTGTTGAAACCTTAGTTGATGTTGGTCTTGAGTCGCAGGTTGGCAGTCATGCCTCTAACTTGTCTCGTGGAGACAAACGGCGTCTTGAGCTCGCGATGGGTCTTGCACAAAAACCCAAGCTGCTGTTGTTGGATGAGCCGACAGCCGGTATGGCGCGGCACGACACCAATGCGACCATTGATTTATTGAAGCGTATTAAAGCCACGGGTATGACCAAGGTCATCATCGAGCATGATATGCATGTGGTATTCAGTCTGGCCGATCGTATCAGCGTGTTGGCGGGTGGTCGTATCATTGCACAGGGCACGCCCGACGAGGTGAAGGGTAACCCAAAAGTTGTGGAAGCCTATCTGGGCGAGGAGCAGGTATGAGCGCCGAAAACGACTTCTTTCGCTGTTCCAATATCAAAGCGTATTACGGCGACAGCTACATCGTTCAAGATATCTCGTTTAATGTTAGCGAGGGTGAGATCGTTGCCTTGTTGGGCCGCAACGGTGCCGGTAAAACATCGACACTGCGGGCGTTGGCACGGGTGGACGAGCCTGCGCTAACAAGCGGTGAGGTGTGGCTAAAAGGCGAATCCTTGCACGACAAAAAATCGTTTGAAGCTGCGCGTATGGGGGTTCAGTTGGTACCGGAAGATCGCCGTATTATTCCGGGCTTAACCGTTGAAGAGAACCTGGATCTTGCGCAGATATCAGGTCAGCCCGGTTGGTCATACGACAAGATTTTCGAGCTCTTCCCGCGCCTGAAAGAAAGACGCAAGCAAGAAGGTACGACACTCTCGGGTGGCGAACAGCAAATGCTCGCTATCGGGCGTGCCTTGTCTCGCGAGATAAAGCTTCTTTTACTGGATGAGCCTTATGAAGGTCTTGCACCGGTGGTACGTCACGACATTGAACGTGCCTTGATGGAAGTTAAATCAGCAGGCATCACTACCATTTTGGTTGAACAAAATGCAGTGGCGGCGTTGAAGCTTGCTGATAGTGCGATTATTCTGGATACCGGTGAAATTGCGTTTAAGGGTACCGCGCAGGAAGTCTTGGACAACGAAGAACTTCGACACGAGTACCTTGCCATTTAGGCTATCGCTTTAGGCCTAAGCTCTAGGCGTAACCTCTGGACGTAACCTCTGGGCATAACCTCTGGGCGTAAGCCTTAGGCATAACACTCGGGAATAACCTTCGGAATAATTGTCGGGTTCTGCGTAGTCGGTTATTGATGTGCCAACCAACCTGTTGGCACCACTTCTTTTCAGTACTTGCCGTATGCGCAGTCTAAAAACCATTCACGTTGTATCGTGCCATGCCGAAGGTGAGGTAGGGGATGTCATTGTCGGTGGTGTCGCACCGCCTCCCGGAGACACGCTGTGGGAACAGCGTAATTTTATTGCCCACGACAATACCCTGCGCAACTTTGTGTTAAACGAGCCGCGTGGCGGCGTGTTTCGACACGTAAATTTGCTGGTACCTCCCAAACACCCTGATGCCGATATGGGTTTCATTATCATGGAGCCTGAAGACACACCACCGATGTCCGGGTCCAACAGTATCTGTGTAGCTACGGTGTTGCTCGATACCGGCATTGTTCCTATGCAGTACCCGATCACAGAGTTGGTGCTTGAAGCACCCGGTGGTTTGATCAAGGTGTGGGCCGAATGTGAAAACGGTAAAGCCAAAACCATCACAGTACAAAATGTTCCGGCGTTTGTAGGGGAGACATCAGTTGAGCTGACAGTGCCGGGCTTGAGTCTTGCCTCCGGCGAACGCGTGCTGACCGTGGATACGGCGTATGGTGGCGACAGCTTTGTGGTGGTTGATGCAGCCACACTCGGGTTTGAGCTGGTGGCCTCAGAGGCCAGACGCCTGGCAGAGACCGGCATAAAAATAACTAACGCCGCAAATGCCCAATTACAGTTTCGGCACCCCGCCAATGCACAATGGCAGCATTTTTCGTTTTGTTTGTTTGCCGGAAACATAACGCGGGACGGTCAGTACCTGAACACCCGTGCCGCAGTGGCGATTCAGCCCGGCAAAATTGACCGTTCCCCAACCGGTACCGCAGCTTGTGCGCGCATGGCGTTATTACACGCAGCCGGTGATATGCAGGAAGGCGACACGTTAATCGTCAAGTCCATCATTGACTCGGAGTTTCGTGGGGAGATTGTCGGCACGACATCCGTGGGCGACAAGCCCGGCATTGTGCCGCGGTTGAGTGGACGTGCGTGGGTGACGGGTACCCATCAGTATCATCTGGATCCTGATGACCCGTGGCCTGCCGGTTACCGACTCAGCGATACGTGGCCGAGGTTAGATCAATAGCCCACGAACGATTAGCGTGCGGTAACTCACGGCTTCACTGTGTTACTTGAGCGGGTGGCTCTCGCACGAGACCAGTCGTTCATAGTCGGTAATGTGTTGTTGTTCGCCTGTCTCGTATAACCGTGCCTTGAGTCTTGCCAGCTTACGCAGGCGCAGCAGTTTTCGCATTTGAACCGCATCGCGTTCAGCGTTGAGCAGGTTGTCGGTTAACGGTGCAATTTGCAGTTGTATATCGCGTAGCTCGGCATACCCTTCAGTATCACTGAGCCATTGATTGATCTCGGCCATATCACCGCTGGACACAAGCTGCAGGTAGCTGTCTTCATAGGGAGCGCCTAAGGCAGGCCATTGTGCAATGGTATTTCTGCGCAGTGTGGTAGCCAGCGTGTGCGCCTGTCTGCCCAGCGTATTGAGTTCCCGTACGAGTGCGAGGCGATCTGCTTCGTGCTGTTTTAGTTTGCTGCGAATGGTGCGTGCCGCTGATGTGTCATCGTTGATTTGATGACGCTGTAGCAGTGCTCTGTACACATCACCGTATTCGTTATCGGGTACGTCGTTGTTTACCGGTAACCATCGCTCCAGCCACGGTTGCCACGTGGTTAAGTAGTCTTCACTGGTAGAGCGCGACAGGTCAGTGCTGTGGGCGTTTTCAATGGTGTGCAGGTGCGCGTCACGCAAGCTGGTTACGCCATCTGCATCGTAATCGGTAACCGGTGACGACAACGGCTCGCCGTTACGGGTGGTACCATCGAGTGCTGCAAAAAAGAACGTGGTGTAATCACGATAGTCTTCGGTGTTGATACTGGCCGAGCAGCCTTCTGAAATACGCCATGAAGACTCGGCAGTAAAGCCACAACGCTGGGCTTCGGATAATCCCAATCCCTGCTGGCTGTCTTGGTAGGCAATGCGATGAAATCCGCCTGAATAGCACTGCGTGAGGACAAACCGTAAATCGGTGTTGTCTTTTTCGAGCAGCGTGTGCAGCTGCTCGGCGGTTACCCGTGTTTCATTCCAGAGCTTCAGGGTCACGTCATCGGCGTCTTTGTTACTCGGTCCGCCATGACCGTTGTACACCAGTAAGGGTGGCAGGTCATCCGGCGAGCTGTCACTCAAAATGCCGGTGATCGCCGGAAGCAGGTCATTGGCATCTGTGCCGCCCGATAAATCAGGTACGGTATTGCTGTGATAGCGGGTCCACGCGTAACGCATATCACTGAACACGCGCGTCAGTGCTTCGTTGTCGCGAGGTTGGCTGTTGTCGTCTGCGGCAACATGCACATCTACGGCAGGATCGTCACCGTCGGTAAAGAACGTATGCACCTGAAGTCCCGACCGCTTGAGTACATCCTGAGCCCATTTGACGTTCAGTTCTATTTGACCCTGTGACGCCGATAACTTATAACCACCGCCCACAATAATGGCGGTGTCGGCATGAGCCGGGCCGAAGATAGGTGACACGGCTGTTGCCAGCAGTGCAGTCAGGCTTGTTGCGCCAAGCGCAGATCGCCAGTTAGCAGATCGCCAGTTAAGAGACATCACGTTTTCGCCTGCCAAGGTTGCGTAAAGAGGTGAGACGTAACACGAACAGTGCTATGCGGTAGAGTAGTGTTAACACCAGTGCACTGATCACAACAGGTACGACTGCTGTTGGATATCCCTGCAGCATCCATAACGTAATGCCCAGGCTGCCGGCGAGTAACAGTAAACCAATCAGTCGCCTGAATCCGGCAAGGCGTGCCAGTAACAGGTAATCGATGATGGCCAGTAACGCAAGACCCAGTGCAAGAGGCAGTGACTGCTTAAAACCTGCTATAAAATCAAACGCAACCAACCGTTTGGGTTCGAGTTGAAACACATCCAGCATGCTGCCTTCACCGGCCCACATGCTGAGCAAAACAGTACACACCACGAACAGTGGCCATACCGACAGCATCAAGGCAAGAAAGAGCAAGACAAGCCTTTTTACCGGTAATTTGGCCCGACTTTCAAGGTTACTGGTTTGCGTTGCGTTCACTGAAGTTGTCTATTTTATAAGTGTGATCGGGTTATGCGACGCCACTTGCTTATACCACTGGCTGATACCACTGGCTGTTACCAACGGCGATTAAACGTCAGAGCCCTGGGCTTTATCTGGTGTATTGCATTGTGCCTCATTGACGGCCTCTACATCGTTACCGCTGTAGTTGGTGGCGCGTAATTCAAAACTTTTTTTTGACACAATAAACGACCCGATGGCCAAGTGATCCAGTCCGGTTGAAAAGAAACACCGAATAGCGTCTCGGGGTGATTCCACCACAGGCTCACCCTGAATATTAAAACTGGTATTCAGCACAACAGGTACGCCAGTGCGATTACCCAGTTCGGAAATTAACCGGTGATACTGCGGGTGCGACTCTTGTCGTACCGTCTGTAATCGAGCGCTGCCATCCACGTGGGTAATAGACGGGATAATTGGCTGCTTGTCTTCTCTGACTGCACAGACTTTGAGCATAAACGGAGCCTCCACCTCGATATCGAAAAACGTCGACGCTGCCTCTACGGTAGCCGAAGGTGCAAATGGCCGGTAGGCCTCACGAAATTTAACTTCCGCATTGATTTTGTCTTTCATCGACGGAAATGCCGGGTTGGCCAGAATACTTCTGGAGCCCAATGCCCGTGGACCAATTTCCATGCGTCCCTGAAACCAGCCAATAATGGCGCCTTTTTCCAAAAGATCTGCGGCATCCGAGGCGATATCGTCGCTTTTCTGATACGGTAGTTTATAGCGTACCAGTTCAGACTCAATGAATTCGTCACTGTAGGTATTACCAAGGTACGGATTGTCGTGTACCGCTGTGCGGGGTAGTCCGAGGTTCCTGTGATAAGCCACTGCAGCAGCCCCAATCGATGTGCCGTTATCACCGGCAGCGGGCATGATGTAGACATCTTTGAAAGGTGTTTCGCGCAGAATACGGCCATTCATCACGCTATTGAGTGCAACGCCACCGGCAATCACAAGGTAGTCTGCACCGGTACGTTTGTGTAGCAAGTTCGCCATTTTTAAGCCACATTCTTCCAGTACCTGTTGGAACGCTGCGGCGACATCCTGATGACGTTCTTCAAATGGGGCATCGGTTTGGCGGGGTTGTCCGAATGCTTCGTAAAATTTAGGAGCGCAACGTTTGTAACCCCAAAACTGATAGGAAAAATAACTGAGATCTACAGCGAGAGTACCGTCGTCTTTGACCTGAATGGTTTTTCGTGCCTCGTTGATATAACGCGAGGCATCACCTAACGGTGCAAGCCCCATGGTTTTGCCTTCATCGTAGTTGGGCCTGAAACCACAAAATTCAGTGACCGCCTCATAAACCGATCCCAGTGAATTGGGGAAAAAGGATTCGTTAAAACACTCAACAGATGTACCGTTACCATAACCCAGCCATGAGCAGGCCCACTCACCGGAGCCGTCTATGCCCATAATGGCAGCATTCTCATACGGGCTGACCAGAAACGAACCGGCTGCATGAGAGTCATGATGCTCAACGAAATGCAGTGTTGGTTGTTTGCCAACAAACTGCGAATTAAACCAGGCATGAAAGCGGCGCTGTTTAAAGAACCCGTTAATCAGTTCGTGTTTGATGAATGGCGCGGCTTTATGGGGGCGCTTGAGGGCATAGAGTGCTTTGGTAAACCACCGGTGTGTTGGTTTGATACTGACAGCAACATGATCGATTTGATCTGCGGTGATACCGGCGAAGTCCATGCATTGCTGAATGGCTCTGTGCGGAAACTCACGGGTGTGCTTGTCGCGTGAGAAGCGCTCTTCTTCGAGTGCTACAGCCAGTTTGCCGTCGATGTACAAACACGCACTGGAATCGTGAAAATAATAATTTATGCCTAGAACAATCATGGTAAGTCCGTCGCTGACTGTGTTTTGGATAGGGTCATTTATTGTCCGGAGAGGAAATTCGGACGAATGACCTTTAGGTTTTTATACGTTTGTTTGAGACCCAGCACGGTCTTTGCCCGCATTGCCGCTGTTTGCGTGCGGTGACAGGCCAGTCGCCATACCGGTTGTATATTCGGGTGCCATCGGTTGGACCATGGCGGGTTAGTGACCAAACTCAAACGCGTTTGGCCGTTAGCCCTTGCCTGCGTTATGACCGACTCAATCAAGAGTGATCCGGGTGCGTATTGCGCATACGCTTCAAGGTAACCTATTTTTAAAATATAGGTGCATTGCCCGGTGCGCAGTGCAAGCTGTACTGCAACGACCTCATCATCTACCGTTAACTGATTAATCATAGGGACCAGTCCGGGATGCTTGGGTTCCAGCAGTTCGCGGTAAAATTCCGTCAGTTTGGGTGACTGTGCGATAGCAGTGTCTGTACCTTCAGTGCCTTTCCAGCCTGAAGCCTCAACCGTCAAAAAAGTATCAAAAGCCGTTATGGCATCTTCGCCCTCGAAAAACTGTGTGTCTACCTTGCCTGTCGACATGAGTTTTCGGTGTAACCGCTGAAGGTTACGTCTGAGCTTGCCCGGCAGTACAGGAGCATCTCCTCGCAGGTCGAACCACGCGCTCTCTCTTGAGAGTGTCTTGAGCCAGGTCGGGTTGCCAGTGTGATGATCAGCAGTGCGGCGATCTCCCGTGTTGTATTCACTGGTATCGTGTTCCCCGTTATCGCATTCCCTTGTGCCGGGCAAGCCAACCAACACGGGAGAGTCATTTGGTAAATTACCGAATTCAATTTTCGAGACATCACATGTAGCCATCATGGCGCTAATGGCTGAGTCTATGTCTGCATGTGTTAATGCCGGATTGACCAGCGCGCCTCCCAGTGTCAGGTGGTCATGCACGGGCAGTGTCATGATTTGTCGTTTGGGTTGCACCAGCGCTATCATGATGTCTGGCAGTGTTGTGGTGCTCGGATTATTCGCATAGGCACAGACAATCACGGGTGGGTTATCAATGAGTTTCCCAAGCGCTGACAACCACGTGGTATGCAGATAAAACGGAAGCTCTGTCTGTGATTCATGCAGGCAGCGCCAGAGGTCAGCCCACAGTGTCAGACTGGCCTGATCAAATTCTCTGGCAACCACTGACCAGTTGGTGTCAGCGTGTGGCTGATGCCCTTCAGATTTTGGTGAACCAACTGACATGGGTGGTCTGGTCATACTCACATTCAGAAAAACAGAAACACGATAGTGCTCGGATCTACAGACGCTTTTGTTATTGGGAACGACAGAGACCGGTAAGGTGCCGTGTGCTGATGTCTAATGGCCCTCCAATGGTGGTGATATCGGCATTGATCACACATTCCTTGAAAGCCATTCAAATAAACGCCTCAATGTGATGCGGTTCAAAGTATAGCCCGGTTCATCTGGCGCTTTGGGTTACCAAACTTTGTGTTTAGGCGATGAATGACAACCGATTTGACGCGCACGCCAATGATCCAAACGCCCTCTAACCAAACAGTCGATAGAGCTTTGCCAGTCTCGCAGGTGCCAGCCGGATTGAGCCTTGCGGATGTACAAGACGAATGCGAAGCAGTCCCTGTTCAATACGCCAGTTCGGTTGAGATGACGGATGGTCGGTGGTGTTCATCGCGATAGTGTTGTCGTAGTGGTGACTGACTGCCGCCCATGCGACCTTTCTGTGCCACCCCTGAATACCGATCCAGTCTGCCGGTGCTTTGCCAAGGTAACGCAGCAAGTTCCAGACAATGCCTGGGTGCGAGCTTTGTAATGGCACCTGGCTTTCCATATCCTGAGGCTTCACGCTGCGCGCGTAATGTGTTGTGCTTTGTGTCTGCGTTTGGTGTGTTGATCTGTCAAGACGCAACCCGTTTTCGTCTCGTGTTAACCGTTGTTCCATCTCACTGATACATTGGCCCAGTAGCGGTGCGCCGATCTCGCCTTCCAACAGCTGTGCGACTTCGGCGTGTGACAGGCCGTCGGGCCTGTTGATGGTGCGTTGACCGAGTATGTCGCCACAATCCACAGCTTTGGTCAGTTCGTGTACGGTGACGCCCATTTTTTCTTCGTGCGCTGCCAATTGCCAAAAGAGTGGGTTGGCACCTTTCCAATTGGGGAGCGGCGATGGGTGGACATTGATAGCGCCTAACGGGACCTCGTCCAGCGCTTCCATCGGAATAATAGCGCAGCCCGATGTAATGACCAATTCAGCGTTCCATGCTTTCAGACATTGTTTTAAATTGTTTGCGTCGCTTTTGTCGCAGGTAGCATAGTGCAGATTATGCTGCTTGCAGAGGTCTTTGAGTGACGCATAGGGTTTACGTGTCAGAACGCGTTTTATCTTTCGTGGTATTTCACTTAAATTGCCCGGAAATGCTGACGGCTTGTCCCAGATAATAACGCCGACCGGATTTCCCGGTAGCTTGGGGTAAGCGCGGGCGACAGGGCGAAGACCGGACGTCATTAAAACGGTTCTGATACCGGCGTCAGTCGCCATGGGCTAATCTCTCCATCGACACAACAACAAGTGTTATTCGTATTGATGGCCAAGCGTACCGTTTTTCTGGAGCGTAGAACATGTCGATTCGGGGTACTCAGTAGGTGCGGACTGTCAGTGCCGGTAGTCCGCAACGGGCGACCAAATGCTGACAAATGACGGCGGCAGTTTAAGCGCACGCCAAAAAACTATAGTCCTCCGTTACTGCATGCTGTATGCCGAACTACGTTGCCAATGTTGCCGAGGGTGTCACAGATAAAGCGGGTTTTTCGGCTTTGGGCTTGCCCGAAAAATTGGCGTCGCGTTTTTCCAGGAAGGCTTGCATGCCTTCGCGCGCATCGGCGGTTGCCCACAGAGCATGGTAGCTGCGCTGTTCAAACAATAGTCCAGCCGCCATATGGCTGTTGTCGGCAGCGTTGATTGTTTCCACGGCAGCGCGTGCAGCGATTTTGCCGAAATTGGCAATTTTGTCGGCGTTTGCCAAACTCGCCGGTAGCAGCTCCTCGTTTTTATACACCTGTGCAACAAGGCCAAAACGCTCTGCATCAGTGGCATTGATCATTCGTCCGGTCAGTACCATATCCATGGCTTTGGTTCGACCCACGAGTCGTGTGAGTCGTTGGGTGCCGCCCATGCCGGGTATCAGTCCGAGCTTGATTTCAGGTTGCCCGAATTTTGCGTTTTCGGCGGCATAGATGATGTCGCACATCATCGCCAGCTCGCAGCCACCGCCCAAGGCATAGCCAGAGACAGCTGCAATTTTTGGTGTCCGGATCTCGGCAAAGCGCTGCCAACAAACAAGCAGGTCAGTGTCCAAAGCACTCTCATAAGTGTGACATGCGAGCTCTTTGATGTCGGCACCGGCGGCAAAGGCCCGTTCGTTTCCTGTTAACAGAATGCAGCCGACCTCCGGGTGATTGTCCAATGCCACCAGTGGGTCGACCAACTGCGAACAGATGTCGGCGTTCAGCGCATTCAGTGCTTCGGGTCGGTTAATGGTTGCAACAACGGTGCGGCCTTTGTGTTCAATATCAACGAAAGACATAGCTTAGGAATCCCAGATTGCGCCATAGGCGGGTATGTGACGGCTCTCCATGCCATGAACGACCATTCTGGTCAGTTTTTCATTGGCGATAACAATGACAGCCTCTGCATCGAAAGCCTGCACGGCTGCATAAGCGAGTTGTACGAGGTCTGGCCTGCCGCGTTCATCGGTATCCCAAATGAGGGCATTGGGTTCAACTGCAAGAATTTCATCGACCAAATCGTCGCCATACGTTTTTCGTGCGTTACGCGTTGACCACACCAAGTGAGCGGGTACTTCCTGCGCAAGAAGATGAGGTAATGTTGGCCCAATGCCACTGCCGGTTGCGATCCAGACGACCCGTTTGAACAGTTGATCAATGTTGCCCACACCCGCCGTTGGAATGCCCTTGACCCAAACATGAGAGGGCAAGTCGTCGATGAGTCTTCCGGTCCAGTCGCCTGCGCGTGAAATGGTTAAACGAAATCCATCGCGTCCCGGTTCGGGCACATTGGCAAACGAGTGCCATTCTGTTAACGGGCTACGGCTTATCGCCGTGGATGATCCGGCAAACGGGGTAACCCCATAGTCGAACCGTGCGAGTATCACGTGATCTGACGGTCGCTCTATTTGCACCTCAACTTTTTTAAGTCGGAGCCAGGGAAGCGCAATACTGATAGTGATCAGCACCAGCAACCAAAACCCTACACTGGATAACAGTGCACTGGCGAAGGCAGTGTTGGTGGCCACGCTGATGTCATGAGTAAACGACAAAAAATGCACCCAAAATAACGCCAGTAGCGCCCAGCCACCAAACCGATGCACGATTTCAAATTGGTTATGAAATGTCTGGCGGGTTTTCGGGTTCGCCATCACTAACATCAGTACCAGCAACAGGCCAATTTGAATGGCGCTCATGATGGTGGTGCCTGATATGCCGATGCCTGGCAGTGACCAACCCTTTTGCACAATGACGGAACCTATCAGAAGTACTGTCCACACGGTGCCGGCAATAGCGCCGCCAATATGCAGGCCACCAAAGTGATACACCTTACCCATCAACTGGCGTAACCTGAGTGGCGCACTGACCGGAACACTCGTGGCAAGTTTAAACAGCAAATTGATGACGTATTGCTGACGTATCACTATAGCCAGAAACAGATTCGCAATAACCATATTGGACACCGCAGTGACGGCAATACCATTGGCCGACCACCAATTACCGGCTGTCATTGCATAGATCAGCATGACTGCGTTTAGCAGTAGAGTGGTGTTCATCAGCCGCCAGTAGTGGTAATACTTGGGGTGACTCAGTCGAGCACGCAGGGTTGGCTCGGGTGGTGGCAGAGTGACAGAATCATACGATTCAATGGGTAAGGTGGCAGTTGGCCCGTGGTCGTTGTGATTAGGGTTAACTCTTGATTCTACGGTTGGCGCGGCTGGCTGTATGGCAGGTGTCGCGTCAGGGTTTAAACCAATGATTTTTGCCGACTCTATCAACGCCCGTTTGTCGATTTTGCCTCGCGATGTCATCGGTAACGCATCGAGGCAAATGATTCGTTCGGGTACACAGTAGTACGGTAGTGAATTTGCCACCGCCTCTTTGGCAGCTTCTGTGTCAACATCCGATGGCATGACGAAGGCCACCAAATTTCTGCTGTCATACTTCAGTGTCACAGCGCGGGTGCAATCTTCCTGGTTTTCAAGTATGGCCGACACACTGTCAAGCTCTACCCGAAAACCTCTGATCTTTACCTGATCATCCGTGCGGCCCAGGTGTTCGAGCTCGCCATTTTCACACCAGCGGCCAAGGTCCCGTGTGTTAAACATTTTTCTGTTCTGACCCAGAAAAGGATCATCTGCATAACGTTCTGAGTTCAGTTCATCATTGTTCAGATAACCAAGAGACACACAGTCTCCACCCGCCCACATTTCGCCGGCTTCTCCAATCAGGCAGGGCTCTTTGTTTTCATTCAGAATATAAACTGTGTTGTTCGGGGTCGGTTTGCCAATGCACAGTTGTGGGTTATCGCGTTGATGCAGCGACATCGTATTGACAATGGTGGTTTCAGTCGGACCACAGCAATTGTAAAAGTCACAACGGCCCGACCATTGGTCAGCAAGTGGTCGTGGGCAGGGTTCGCCGGCCACAGCAACTGTTTTGACAGAAGCAAACTGTGCCATGTCGAGGCGAGCCAGGATCGAAGGCGTTGCAATCACAACATCTGCAAGGCACGCCGTCTCTTCGATGTCCTTCCCGCGAATCAGCAGTGTGCCACCATTCGCGATGCACCCTAATATTTCCCACGCAGCCATATCAAACGAGATGCTGAGAATTTGGGAGACATTGAGTCCGGGTTTGATCCCGAGGTTGCCGGGCGCGATGGTCAAAATATTACACAGGTTACGATGACTGACCTGCACTCCGTTGGGCATACCCGTGGTACCGCTTGTAAATAAAACAATGGCGCGGGAGTCCGTGGGAATATCATTAGCCCGGTACTTGTCCAGATCTTGTGTTGCCGAGTTGTTGGTGCGTACAGACTCTATAAACTCGTCTATACAAATAGTCTCGTCAGCCCCGTACTCACCGATACAGCTGTTGTCTATTTGTCGCTGGAATTTACGTAGCGTCAAAATGACAGGTGGTGTAAGCAGCGAGGTGATATGTGCCAGTTGCGCGTCAGTGGCCACTCCTACGTGTTGCGGTACGTAAGCGGCGCCACATTTCAGGATGGCGATGATGCCGACTACCATGTCGATAGAGCGTTCGAGAAAAAGTGGCACACAATCGCCAACCTTAATTCCTTTGGCACGAAGTCTTGACGCAAGTACACCGGCGAGGCTGTTGAGTTCACCATAAGTCATAAATTCCGAACCTGATCTGACAGCAACCGAATAGGGCTGCTCTGCCGCGTATTGTTCGAAGGCGTGGTGGATATTGGATACGGGTGTCGTAATGATGTCGCCAACGCCAAACATTTCAAAAATGTCTTGATGCGCCTTGGTCACTGTCGACAATGATTCTCTGTCAATCGGCCACTTTGTTAATTCACGGTGGGTCGATTCGAGTCTGGGCTTGTTGCGTGTTTGAGGGGTAGTGTTGTTAGGGTGATCTACATCTTCCGGGAACAGATAATTGGGTTGTACCATGGTGTTCAATCTAGCCGGTAGTCAGAAGTGTATCCATTGACTGCCCGACAGAACGTTTAGTTGCACGACTGAATAACTATCCTGACGATGTTAGATTCTTGTGAATATTCTGTGATAGTTCATGCAAGACAGGGCTGGTGACACATGTAAACTATCGTTAAAACAGGTTGTGTATTTTTCTGCCAATTGCATAATTTGCATTGCTTGGCGATGAAGCTAATTGAAAGAATTTTAGGATTCTCTAAACCACGCAAAGACCACGCAAAGACCACGCAACGACCAGGCAATGACAAGGTAATGGTGAGTAAATAACCAGATAAGACCTGTTTACAGGGCTATGCCATAGTCTGTACAAAGAGGCAGGCGTTGCCGTTGTCTACTGCGTTGCAGTTACTAGTTCAGTCACTGAAAATGTTGTTAATGATTGGCGCTGACCGGTATCGAGTAATTACCGACAGGCAAGGGAGAGGTTAGCGCTGTGTAGCCAGCGCTTGCGCGCAGGCAAAGCCTGATGACCATGCCCACTGAAAGTTGTAACCGCCTAAGTGACCGGTTACATCAACAACCTCGCCAATAAAATACAGGCCGGGCTGTTGTTTGGCCTCCATGGTTTTTGATGAAATGCCATTCGTATCGACGCCACCCAGTGTCACCTCGGCCGTGCGGTACCCTTCTGTTCCGGATGGTATAATTTCCCAGCGATTAAACCGATTGCCAATGCGTTCTATTTGCGCATTGGTCCAGTCTGCTATGGGTTTGTCTTGCTGCTCGGGCCACCACAGCTTCTCGAATTCCAGCGTGACGTTTTTGGGTAACAACTGTGTGATGATCGTTCTTGCAAGGCTTTTGGGTTGCTGTTGTTTGGCGCTGAGCAGTGTGTTGGTCATGTTAATGTCGGGCAGCAGGTCAACCAGAATAGCGTCGCTGGGTTGCCAGTAGTTGGATATCTGTAAAACAGCCGGACCACTGAGACCACGGTGCGTAAACAGTGTGCCCTCCTGAAAGCTTGTGTTACCGGCATGAATGACCGTGGGTATTGCAACACCGGACAGTCGTGCAAACATGTCTTTCAATTGGCCAGTGAAGGTATACGGCACCAGGCTTGCCCTGACGGGTAAGACATCAAGCCCATACTGACGGGCGAGCTCATAACCAAACGGGGTTGGGTCCATGTGGGGGATGGAGAGTCCGCCGGTGGCGACCACGACAGCGTT
>CALDUO010000041.1 GCA_937923745.1 uncultured Granulosicoccaceae bacterium | reverse complement strand
GCAACTGAACCGACGGTGGCGCGAAAAGTTAGGACTATCTGATAACACAGAAGACACCAATCAGTTGGTTACCGATTTTCTGTCACTGATGCAAGACGGTGAGGCCGATTTTACGCTGGCCTTCAGAGCATTGTCGGCAGTGCCGGCTGTTGTAGAAAAAAGTGCTGTAGCGTCACAGACACAGGTTAGCAATAGTGCTGGCGTCGATGAAAATTTCCTTGCGCAGTTTGCGCATAGAGAACCGGCGCAGCGGTGGTTGACGCGGTGGCGGCAGTTGGTTGTGCAGTCTGGTGTCCCGGAAACGACTCGCAATAGTCGAATGCAGGCAGTTAATCCGCGATTTATACCCAGAAACCATCAGATTGAACGCCTCATCAGTGCGGCTGTTCAAGGTGACTACACACTGTTTCATGCGTTTCATGCGGTACTTAAAAAACCGTTTGACGAACAGCCCGATGCAGCACGGTTTAGCCTGCCGCCAGAACCCACCGAGCGGGTGACACAAACCTTTTGTGGTACCTGAATACCGACAAGGGTTCAGGGTCTTCCATTCAATCCAGTGCAATCAGCCCATAGGTCACCATGTCTGCACAACCCACACCTGACACTATTGATACGTTTTTGCGTGACGCTGTAGTGGTTTATAGATCCAGTGAGGCACCTGATCCTGCGCGCTGGGCGAGCGCAGGTGCTTTCCGTGACAGTCATAATACCGTGTCGCGATGGTCCATCTATACAGCAGCGGTATGTGGTGATGTGGATGCTGTTCGCTATTGGTTGGAACAACAACCTGAGCTTCTGAATATACGAGGTGGTTCACACCAGTGGGCGCCATTGATGTATGCAGCGTATAGTCGACTCGATGGCCCATCGACGTATCACGTTGCTAAATTTCTCATAGAGCGAGGGGCCGATCCCAACGCGATGGAACGCGTAGATAATCACTATCGGTTTACAGCACTGACTGGCGTATTCGGACATGGCGAAGGTGGTACCGTGCGTCAACCAGCGCACCCTGATTGTGAGAAATTTGCGCGACTGTTACTGGATGCCGGGGCTCACCCGAATGACAGCCAGGCGACCTACAATCGCATGTTTACACCCGATAACCTGTGTCTTGAGTTATTGCTTGAGTATGGCCTGAACGATCAACACCAGAACAACTGGACACTGGAAGATGGCGAGCCACATCCACAGAAAACACTTCAATATCAGCTGGATTACGCTATTGAACGAGGATTTTCAGCACGTGTCAGCTTGCTATTGAATGCTAACGTTGGTCTACAGTACTTGTCTGATGGCCAGTCGCCATGGAAGCGGGCAATGCTTGCAGGTCGTAATGACTATGCGCGGTGGTTTGAAGCAAAAGGTGCTATTGAGGAAGTATTGACGCCTGCGGAACAACTCGTTAACAAAGTGCTGTCGGCTGACCGTGCCGGGGCTCTTACGCTCATGAACAGTCACACAAACCTTGTGTCGGAGGTCAAAAAAACGCACGCAGATATCGCGGAAAAAGCGATTCAATTAGAGGAGGTTGCGGCGTTAGAGTTGGTTTTGGCGTTGGAACTTGATCCTGGGCTACACCACGGGCATACAGCTGCGCACAAAGCGGCATACAATGGTCGTGTGGATATGTTGCGTGTCATGCGTGATGCTGGCGTCGATCTTACTGTGCGCGATCATCACTATTGCGTGCCGCCTGTCGGATGGGCGCTGCATGCCGGTGAGTCTGAGGCGGTTGCGTTTCTCGATCAATGCGACATGGATCCGTTTACTGCAGCCGCAAGAGACAACGTAGATCGATTGGCTATGTTTATTGACACCACACCTGCACTGTTACAGACGACGTTTGGTGATTTTTTAATCCAAGCTGGCCGAACTGATACAGAGGATGTAGCGTTAGCGTCGAGGACGCTACTCGATTTTGCAATCGGCAGTGGTAGTGCAGCCGCTGAGACTTATCTGAAAGAGCAAGGCGCGGCCCACACGCAGTAGCCGTGTCACCAAAAGCAGGTCTACCTTGCCTGCATTTATGGCCAAAAGAGATCGACCAAACCAGACCAGACCCATCCAGTCGCCTGTGCCCTATACAGCTATTGTATGAGCTGCAGAGCGCCGAATCCGAGCAGTCAATGATCTTTAACCCAGGATTTCATCAGGAGCTTAACACCAGTGAACGCCAGTAAATCTATACCCGACACAATGCGTGCATTTGTATTAACCGGACATGGTGATATGGACGCGTTGGTCTACTCCACGACGCATACGACTCCAACTCCGAGTGCCACCCAGGTGCTGATAAAAGTACACGCCTGTGGATTAAACAATACTGATGTGAATACGCGTACCGGGTGGTACTCCAGCGCTGTGACATCCGGCACAACAGGTGGGTCATTATTGTCTGCAGAGGATGAAGATGCGACATGGGGTGGTGATTCGATTGCGTTTCCGCGTATTCAGGGAGCCGACGTTGCCGGCACTGTTGTCGCTGTAGGCAAAGAGGCAAATAGTGCGCTGCTGGGTAAGCGGGTGATGGTAGACACCTGGATCCGTAATTTTAAGGATCCGTTTGATTTTAATAATTGCGGGTATTTTGGTTCGGAGTGCGATGGTGGATTTGCCGACTATACGGTGATCGATCAGCGGCAAGTGCATGTGGTGAATACATCGCTAAAACACGCGGAACTTGCGACCTTCGCCACCTCTTATGTGACGGCTGAAAACATGTTGAACCGCGCCATGGTGGGAGAAGGTGATACGGTCTTAATACCGGGTGCCTCCGGCGGTGTTGGCAGTGCGTTAATTCAGTTAGCCAAGCGCCGTGGTGCGAAGACGATCGCCATGGCCAGTCGTAACAAACACGAAGGGTTGGCTGCAGTTAAGCCGGATGCACTACTGGATCGAGCACCCGATAATCTGGCCGTTGCGCTGCAGAATGTCATCGGCGCCCGAGAGGTATCGGTAGTGGCAGATGTTGTGGGGGGTGACTATTGGACCACCTTATTAAGCGTACTCGAGCGCGGCGGACGTTACACCTGTGCCGGAGCCATTGCTGGCCCCATAGTCGAATTCGACCTCCGGTCGTTTTACCTGCGTGATCTGACTTTAACGGGTGCTACCGTGGTACCGCCAGGCGTTTTTGCCGACCTCGTGACGTACATTGAAGACGGAGAAGTGCAGCCTCTGTTGGCGGCGACATACCCGCTGGCAGAGCTCCACGCAGCGCAACAGGCTTTCGTCGATAAGCAGCACGTTGGTAATATTGTTGTCACTATGGACGACGATTAGGTTTTCATAGTGCTGTTGCCGACCAGAGTTTTTGAGTGACCGGGACATAACAATGGGCAGGTTACCTGGCAGCGCCAACAAAGCGTGTCAGTTTTTCCGGTTGGCGGAACTGATCGCCAGAAACTCTGTCATTACAGATAAGCAAACACACAGGCAGGCAGAGCGCATCGAACACCGTCGGTGCACCTGTTCGTATGAAGGATTATCGTCAACCATGGCGCCAAGTACCTGATGCCGAATACCGGGTGACTGATGCCGAATACCTGATGCCGAATACCTGATGCCGGGTAACTGCTGCTTGGTACCGGCACAGTCTTTCGCGCCGGTACAGTATCTGACATAGCGTCTGGTAGAAGCCAAGGGCTTGACGAATGCCAAAAAACGGATAACACTGTAACGGAGAAGGCGTCGGGCACGATGCATTTTTTAATCAGCAGTTGCACCGGAGGACATAATGGCTAGCCAATATCATCCCGCAAGCATAACGTCTGATCAACTCGCCGAGGTACAAAAGCTCGAGCAGTCCCTTGGTAAAGTGGTCGTGGCTATGGCACCTGAGAAACAGCAGGTCGCAACGCTCCAACCTGATCAAATCGCTCTAATTAAGTCAGCCGAGAAAAAATTAGGCGTGGTGATCGTCGCATACGAACACTAGCCTGATTCCCGCGCGCGCTGCACCAGCTAAAGAGTCATAGTGGCGAGCCATAGTTGTTAGCAAGGCCGCAAGCCTCAGCTGTAAACAATATGGTCCGCAGTTGAACTGGTATCGATACAGCTGCCAGCATTATTATCGCGGGCCACAATATTTAACTTGGGCCAGAATATTTAACTTGGGCCTGAATATTTAACTCGGGTCTGTATGTTCACACGGGCCTGTATGTTCAACACGGGCCTGTATGTTCAACACCGGCCTGTACACTAAGCGCAGCCCAAAATACGTATAGCGCTACAGAGTCCCGATTGTCAGGTTTGCGCGGATGGAGTGCCAGACACCCACCGCCGTTTGCCGGTAGCGCTACGCTCGCTCTGGTGTATCCCAAACCGGTGCCCACGGCACTTTCTTACTATCGACAATACGCACGCAAGAGTGTGTCAATGTATCTATTGTCGCCATGTCTTCGGCTGACAGTGTGAAGTCATCAATAGCATAATTGTTGCGAAGGTTAGCAGCACTCGTTGACATTGTTGTGACTGAGACACCTTGCTGCAAAATCCAACGTAGCGTTACTTGCGCCACTGTTTTGCCTGTTTTTTGGGCAATGTCACGCAACAGCTGTTCCTGAAAGACCAACCCTCGAGCGACCGAGCAGTAGGACGATAGCGGTATGCCGGTTTCTTGCGCGGCGGCCAACAGAACGCTTTGATTCAGTAACGGGTGAAATTCAACCTGATTGACCACGAGCGGTACATCCAACAATGCCTTGGCTGTTCTCATCATCGCAGCGGTATAGTTGGAGACGCCGATGTGTTGGGTCAGGCCGAGCAGTTGTGCTTCGCGTAACAGTGCAAGTGATGGTTGTACATCGCCATCGGCGGGTGGCCAGTGCAACAGTAATACGTCAACCCGATCTCTTTTTAAATGATCCAGCGATCGTTTTACAGAGTCTAAAAATTGTGACTCTGTAAAATGTGTGTGCATCACCTTGGTGGTCAGTAGCAAGTCATCGGCGGGTATACCGCTGGTTTCCAATGTTGCACCCACATCCTGTTCGTTCTTGTAGAGTTGTGCGGTATCAATAGCACGATACCCCGCATCAAGTGCCAACTCCAGCGCGTGCCGGAGCGCATCTCCGGTCAATGGAAAAGTACCAAAAGCCCGCTGGAAATTTTTGGTGAAGTAGATGCTCACGCTGTCTGTGTTTCGCCAAAGGCAGGTTCGCGGCCCAGCACGCGCTGTAATACAGGCATAAAATCGTCTAACGGGCGAGTGGGAAAGTCAGGGTCGAAACAGTTTTGATCGTAGTGTTCACAGAATTCTACGGCTTCATCAAACCACGGGTTGTCCCGGTAACGCTCACGTGCATGTTGATCACCGCCTGTCAGGTGCGCGTAATAATACATTTGAAAAACACCGTGGGTTTTAATAATCCAGTACAGTTTGTCGCTGACAAACGGACGCAAAATTGCCGCTGCCATTTCACTGTGACTGTAGGGAGCCAGTTCGTCACCAATGTCGTGTAACAACGCAGCAACAACATAGTCATCATCACGTCCATCGTTCATGGCGCGTGTCGCTGACTGAAGCGAATGCGTCAAGCGGGAGACCTTGTAACCGCTGAATGAATGCTCAAGCTTCTGCAACGCTTCATACACGCGAGTCGGCAGGCCTTTGACATACTCGGCCTCGTGTTTTTCCAAAAAGGCGTAGTCTTCCCGGGTGCCATCGGCCATATGGATGAATGAGACAGTCTCCACACTCTGTTCCTCTCTGTTCGGTTTGCGTTGTGGGTGCACGAAACCAGGGGCTTTACTACCGCAGGCAGTTGGGTCGTGAACGCTATCAGTATACGTGCTGTGATCGGCACGTTTCAAAACAATGACAGGCCCAACGACTCATCCAACGCCAAACGAGGGGCTAAGACTGCAGCCAGCGACTCTTCACTGTGACGGGCCACGAAGTCCGGGCCACGAAGCACTGGGCGCCGAGGTGACGGGCGACGACGCACCGGGCCATAAATCGGGTCATGAACCGGGCCATGAATCGGGCCATGAACCGGGCCATGAACCGGGCGCGCAGAAGTTGCCCCCTGGATTTTTCTGTTCGCGATACTGTACTTAAAACACGCACCGCGTTTAGACTGGTGCTGGCAGCCAAGCTATCACTTGTCTGACTTGCTGTGGGTCACTTGGCTTGGCAGGCGCACTCAGAACGACACAAACACAACATGAATCCTTCTTCTGATTTTATGGTGGTCGCCGACGGCGGTGCAACCAAGTGCGCGATGGCACTGTACTCTGTGGCCGACGGGAAGCGTTTGGCGGAGACAGTTCAGGGACCTGCCAGCTTGAGTCTTGAGTCGGGCAGTGCATGGCTGTCCATCGAGTCGGGGCTCAGGGCATTGTCGGTGCGTGCCGGACTCGGCTCGGACTGGCAGCCCGATCTGTTGGTGATGGGGCTCGCCGGTTCAGAACGCACCGCGCGACTTGACGCTTTTACCCGCCAAATAAAGCACTGCAGGCGATACCTCGTGTACAGTGACGGTCTTGCGCAGTATGTCGGCGCTACCGGCGGTGCTGCCGGTATTTGTCTGAGTGTGGGCACTGGCAGTGTCGTGTACTGGCGAACGAACGACGGTGCGTTGTGCCATGGCGGTGGCTGGGGTTTTCCGGCCGGCGATGAAGCGTCAGGTGCGTGGTTAGGGCTTTCGTTGCTGACACGATATGCACAGGATCGAGACAAGGCCAAGGCGAGCGATGCCGCATGGCCGACTGCAACCGGTGTTCATGGCTCGCTGTACACCTCTCTTGAAACGCTGATCGGGCATGAGGTTGCAGACATTCAACAGTGGACGACCGAAAAAAATGCAACCAGGCTTGCCACTCTCGCGCCGTTGATTGAACAGGCGATGTCAGCGGGTGATCCAGTGGCGACCGACCTTGTGAATCGTGGCACTAACGAATGCATACGCCTGATTGACCTTGCACCGGCGACGCTGCCAATCTACTTGGCCGGCAGTGTTGCACCGTATTATCACACTCGGCTTCACGCTCACTATGGCAGACGTCTCAAATCCGCTGTCGGCGATGCAATGAGCGGACTGTATCGTTTAGGGTGTCAACACAGCGAACATGCCATAACACGATGAGTGACACCGATTCATTTTCTGCCAATCTACCACTGACGTTAACGGCACAAGCTGAAGAATCACTGCGTGCGTTGTGGTGGGATCCCCAAGGTCCGGTGCTGGCCGACTGTTGTTTTAGCGCTCGCGTTCGTTCGTTTACCCCGGTGGCATCAGGCACATCAGGCACAAAAATTACCGACTGCCCGCTGCTGTTACCGGCGCCTGTTGACCTTCATGTGCATGGAGGAGGTGGTGCTGATGTCATGGAGAGTGAGCAGGCGCTGCGACAAACGCTGCTGACACATGCGACACATGGCACAGGTGCCATGTTGGCGACTTCCGTGACAGCACCGGCAGCGTCTATTGATGCGTTTTTGCAAACCGTAAAAATCGTAATGGCGTCACCTGACCCCAATGCTGCCACACTGTTGGGTGCTCATCTGGAGGGCCCTTTTATCAGCCCCGACAAGCTCGGTGCCCAACCACCGTTTGCCACACCCGTGTCGCGTTTACAGCTAGAGCGTTGGTTCCGGACCGGCGTGGTGCGCGTCATTACGTTTGCCCCTGAGCAGGATACCGATCAGGTGCTGATAGAGCTGTGCAGGCAATATCGTGTGAAACCCCAGATCGGGCATTCCACTTGCGGGTGGGCAGATGCGCACACAGCGCTACAAAAAGGCTGCGGCGTTACCCATCTCTATAATGCAATGAGTGGGTTTTCACATCGAGGAGGCGGCATTGTGGCTGCTGCGCTTGCGTATGCTGACTATGCCGAGATCATCACCGACGGCATACACGTGGATCGCGCAGCGTTTGATGCGGCACGACGCTCTGTGCCGTTTTTATATAGCGTCACAGACGCCACTGCGGCGGCAGGTATGGCCGATGGACACTACCAATTAGGCAGTTTGTCTGTCTTTAAAAAGGGTGCAGCCGTTCGCCTGGCCGATGGCACCCTGGCTGGCAGTTGCTTGACCCAGCTGGAATCCATTCATCTGCTGCGACGCTGGGGTATCGAATGGAACGAGATAGGCGCGCTCACCAGTGCGAGGCCCGCTCACTGGATTCAGCAAGGTGACGCGGGTAGTTTTGTACCGGGTGCATTGGCCCATTGGATCGAAATTCGAGATGACCGCATTGTGGCGCAGTGGCACTATGGTCGTCGCCGCGCCATTGACTGAGCTACCTGCCATTCATCTCCGGTAACCATCAGTAATCATAAGCCCTATGACCGCTACCGAAACCATTTTGTCAGACTTCGCAGATCTCGATACGCGAGACACTAGTGACGTGATAGCTGCCTTGCTGGCCAGCCAACAACAGGCAGTGGAAGCAGTACAACGCGTGCACATTGAACTGGGCGCAGCGGTGGACCAAGCGGCACAGGTACTGCGCCACGGCGAGGGCCGATTGGTGATGGTCGGTGCCGGTGCCTCGGGTCGATTGGCAGTTCAGGACGGGGCGGAAATGTGGCCAACGTTTGGTTGGCCCTCCGAGCGCTTGTTGCTGTCAATGGCGGGGGGGCAGAAAGCGTTGCTGCACAGCATCGAAGGTGTTGAAGACGATGCAGACGATGCAGGACGTTTGGTGGCTCAAGCGGCTATCAACGCGTCTGACGTCGTGATCTGTGTAGCCGCCAGTGGTCGTTCTCCGTGGACTTGCGAGTGGGCAGCGCAGGCGTCCGCGCGAGGAGCGTTAACAATTGGGTTATCGGGCAATGCCGACGCACCGCTGCTTGCAGCTGTAAGCATTGGTATACATTTGTCCAGTGGTGCAGAAGTGCTTGCCGGATCCACCCGGATGGCGGCAGGCACTGCACAAAAAATTGCGTTAAATTTATTGAGTACAACGTTGATGGTTCGGCTTAACCGAACCTACGGCAACCTGATGGTTGATATGGCCGCATCGAATACCAAACTCGATGTTCGTCGCATCGCCATGTTACAAACGATACTGCCAAACCTCACAGCCGCCCACGCAGAGCGAGCGTTAGCAGGTGCAAACGGCCACGTGAAACAGGCAGCATTGATTGCCAAAGGGTTGTCGGTTAGGGAGGCTGAGCAGTTGTTGCATGCCAACGATGGGAGTTTGCGGGCAGCTCTTGAGTCACTGCCAGCGTGACGTTGGCCAACTGTTAGCCAGACGTCAGCCAGACGTCAGCCAGACTACTCAATACCTATTACAATTTTACCAACATGAGTGGCAGTGGCCAGTTTGTGATAGGCCAGTGGTGCTTGTTCAAACGGTACAACGCTATCGACAATGGGTTGTATCCGGTGTTCAGCGAAGTGCGAGAGCATGTCACCAAACTGCTGGCGTGAGCCCACATAAAGTCCTTGTAGCCTGATCGATTTTCGCATCAACGCTACAGGGTTTATCTCGCCAGCAGTCAAAATACCAATTAACACAATACAACCACTGACTCGTGTTGCTTCCATCGATTGTGGCAGCGTGCCGGCACCACCGGTTTCCAGGGTCAGATCAACGCCCATTCCGTTGGTAATCTCCAGAACGTGTCGATGCCAATCCGGATGTGTTCGGTAATTTAACAGATGCGTTGCACCAAACTGTTTGGCAACAGACAGTTTGTCGTCGCTCGATGACGTCATGATGGTGTTGATGCCGAGAGTGACTGCCAGTTGCAAGGCAAACATCGACACGCCGCCCGTGCCCAATAACAACACCGTATCACCTGCTTTGAGTTGCCCTATGGTGACCAGTGCATTCCATGCTGTTAATGCAGCACAGGGTAGCGTCGCCGCATCGACCAGTGACAGGTAGTCCGGAATTTTAATACAACCTGTCTCTGTTAACACTATGTCAGTGGCAAGGACACCCGGTAGCGGGCCGCCCAATGCTGAACGCATAATGTCGGTAGAGCAGGGGCCATCGAGCCATTGCTGAAAAAAACAGGAGGCCACGCGATCACCGGGTTTAACCAAAGAGACGTCGGAGCCTGTGTCGGTGACGATACCGGCGCAGTCTGAGTTAGGGGTGAACGGTAGTGGTATTTGACGGGCGACAGGATCCAACAAGCTGGAATAGTCACGGTAATTCACGGCCGTCGCTGCCACCTGAATACGAACGTCTTTGGCCTTTAATGTGGGTAAGACGGCGTCTGTCAGTGCAAGTGCGTCAAGGCCGGACGGTTCGTTTAACTGCCATCGTTTCATAGGGTAGCTACACTGACTGTATAACGGGAATGTGTTGTGGCGCGCGTTTGGTCAGTAGCTCGGCGCCTGCATCGGTGATGACGATATTTTCTTCATGCACCATCATTTTACCGGGAGCCCACGTGATGCCGGGCTCGAGAGTCAACACCATACCGGGTGCCAACTCGGTCGTATCGAAATCCACCAATGACGGATTTTCAGTGAGTTGCATGCCGAGTCCGTGCCCCATCCGTCCGACGCCAGCGTCGCTGTCGATGGCGTGGGGTGCCAGTACCTGATTCATTGCATGATAAAGATCAGCACAGGTGTTGCCTGGTTTGGCACAGGCAAGTCCTGCCTCTGTTGCGTCCCACAACAGTGTGTGCATGGATTCAACCTTGCGGGTGACCTGCTCGATCGCATAGTTTCGGTCGAAATCACAAAAATAACCATCGAACACGCTGCCAGTATCAAGGATCAGGACATCCCCCGCCGTTAACGGACGATTGCCGGGGGCAGAAATAATGTCATCATAACCACCTGCGTCACTGGTACCGACCAAATAAGCGACATCGTCTACACCCTGTTGTAGTGCGAGCAGTTTAAAGACCCGAAAGACCTCGCTGATTGACATACCCGGTGTTAACAGCGTCGGCAGCGTGTCGAACACTGTCGACAGTGTCTGGCAGGCAAATCGAATTTTGCTGACTTCGGCGGGTGATTTAATTTGTCGCAGTGTTTGCATGAGTGAGGAGCAATCGTGCCACTGCGACTGTGGCAACAATTTTTGTAATTGATAAAAATCGGTGAGCGGCATGCGCAAGGATGACTCGCGTCCCATCGGCAGGCCAATGTTGATGGAATGACCACTCAGTGCCCGTATGGTGTCTGCCAACAGACTTATGCCATCATCAGATTCATGCGGCGAACTCCAGGTACGAATGTCGTCAACCCCCGCACGTTTCATGGCACTGAACCCAATGGACGGAATAACAGCAATGGGTTGGCCTGTTGCCGGTACTAGCAGAAACCATGGACGCGTAGGACTTTGCCAGAACGGCGTCAGAAATCCGGTGAAGTACCGGATCTCAGGCTCTGTCATCAGTAGCAGGGTATCAATGTTTGCCGCTGCCATGTGTTGTTGGGCGCGTGCCACGCGGGCCTTGAATTCCTCGGGCACGAACCCGCGCTCGGGCATTTTAACTGACGGTGTGGCCGGGCGTGAACCCAACCAGGCGGTGGTCGTATCCGTCATGATATGTCGCCAACGATTGCATGATACAGATCAGGGTCGGTTGCACCCTCACAGCCAAATACAAGGACCCGCGATTCATCAGTTAAGCCAAGCTGCGCTCTGTATTCGGCGTTGTGCGATACACCGAGTAACGCAATGATGCCGGGGACCGCGCATTCACCGGCTTCCAATTTTTTATTGCAGGCTTGACCCATCGCCATCATGCGCATGGCATCGGGTACGGCGGTATCATCAATGGTGACACTGGCGCGCACACAGCTAGACAGGATATCGAAAGCCAGCAGCGATACTTCACCACATGACAAACCTGCCATCATGGTTTCTTGTTGAATTTTTACATCGACTGGTTTTCCCTGAATAAAACTCTGATGCAGGCAGTCGGCATAATCAGACTCCACCACAATAAAAGCGGGGCAATCATGCCCGGTACGTTGCCAAAACGCCGCGGCAATTGACGCCGCCAGGCCCCCGACACCCGCCTGAATAAATACGTGAGTCGGTAGTTCGTCGGTTTGGTTAAGAATTTCATCCACCATCACCGTGTAGCCTGCCATCACCTGCCGAGGAATATCCCGGTAACCCTCGTACGATGTGTCGGAAATGACCTGCCAGTTATTCTCTTTGGCAACCGCGGCGCAATGATGGACGGACTCGTCATAGTCACCGTCGATTCGGACCACTGTCGCACCTAATGAGGCCATGGCCTGTTCCCTTGCGCTACTGACATCACGATGAATAAAGATGGTGCAGTTAACACCTGCCATGCGTGCGCCCCATGCTACTGATCGTCCATGGTTGCCATCGGTGGCACTGGTCACGGTTACCGAACTCAATGCTGCTTTGTGTTCCCCGGCACGCACCGACGCCATGGATATGGCGGTTCCGGTTTGTTCAGAGAGTAAGTCAGCGAGGTAATGCATAACCGCATAAGCGCCACCGAGTGCCTTAAAGCTGCCAAGACCGAAGCGGGTGCTTTCGTCTTTGTACCAGAGCTGTCTGACACCCGCGGTTGCGGCAACCTGCGACAGTGATTCAAGGCTGGTGGCCGCATAACCGTCCCATTGTTGAATTTCCTGCTGGGCACGGCACATGTCATCTGCTGAAAACTGACGGTTGAGTGCGTCTGGCCACAGATTGTTGGCAGGACGAAGGTCGGACACGGAGCCAGATTCGGAGCCAGACACGGAGCCAGATTGGGCACGCAAATGAAATCGGTTAATGCGAGAGGTGGTGAGCAGATCGGCAGATGTTGACACGGTAGGCTTCGCTCTTGAGACAGGGTAGGGATCCTGCAAAGCGCGAGGAGGGCGACGCAGGTTTTGCGTCATTGTACCGTCATTTTATGGCTTGTTGAGCCCCTGCGTTATCGTTGGGCGACACCTACTGGTGCCGCCCTTTCACGCGGGTTAGCTGTTAGTCTGACAGCGCCTGTTGCAGTGCACCATAGGCCGGTTTTGGTTGGTAGTTTTCATCGAGTGGTAATGGAGTAACGTCACGCCGCCATGAATAACGATCCGTGATTCCCCACAGCTGCAGGGCGCGACAGGCAGGCTGTTCAACGCACAGTGATGCAATATTGCCCATAATGCTGGCTTGAGTTGCCTCGTTGCCACCGTTGACTATACCAACATCCAGTTCGGTGATATAAATTGACAGCCCCAATGCAGCAAACCGTTCGAACGTTTCCCTGACCTCATCAAAGCGGGTGAAGTCGGTGTCGATGTGTAGTTGAAATCCAATGCCGTCAACGGGCACGCCCTCGGATAACAACCGCGCCATCAGGTTATAGACGGCATCTGTTTTGGGGCCACCCCAAGCGATGTCATAATCGTTATAAATGAGTACCGCGTCGCTGTCGCGCTCTTTGGTGTGTTGGAATGCACGATCAATGTGGCGTTCGCCCATGGCTTCGAACCACACAGAATTTCTGAAGGTGCCGTCGTCTTCAAACGCTTCGTTAACAACATCCCAGATGGCAACGCCCGGGTACCGTGTTGTCATGGTGTCGATAAACGACAGCATGATGGATTCGCGATCATCAACGGCGGATGTTTGTACCCATTGAGGTAACGATGAATACCACACGAGCGTGTGGCCGTGCACGGCCATACCGTGCTGCGCCGCAAAGTTCATGAGTGTATCGGCGGCCTCAAAACGAAACACGCCGGGTTCCGGATTCACGTAACCCCACTTCATCGAGTTTTCGGGCGTCACCAGATTAAATTCGTTACTGACAATATCCTGGTACAGCGCGTTATCGGGTCGCGTGTAATACCGCAACACAGACGCGTAGCCTATCTGAATATTTTTTTGCTCAGCCAGCTGGCGCAAACGCTCACCGGGTAAGACGAAATCAGCGGGATCTCTAACACTGATGCTGACTGACATTGATGCCTCAAGCGATGGGTCAAGCGTGTCGTAGGCTTTGAAGCTCAGTGTGTAGTCACCGAAGTCGCTGGCATCGGTTTGCCATGTCAGCACTTTTACCGACGGGAATTCCGGATGATCAGTGAAAGTCGAACCCTCGGGAGGGTTTAACAACACAAGGTCAGGAATAGTGCCGTTGGGGTCAGTGCCCCTGACTTCCATGGTGACGGAATCACCGATTCTGACCACATGTGGCTCAATAAGATTAATGCCGGGCGGTAAGTTTGGAATGCTACTGAGATCATCGGGAAGCGCGACGCTAAACGTGATGGTCGACTCTATCTGCAGCGTGGGGTCTTGCGCGTCAATGGCGAATACTTGTATCGCGTAGTCACCGACTTGGGGTTGTAACGGCCGCCAGAACAACGTGCGTGTCCCGTCGAAGTTATCGAGTAATTGCATGCCCTCAGGCAAACCACCGGTGTACAGTCCCGGTACGTCTCCGTCAATATCGCGCGGCGCCACAACGACTTCCACTGTGCCGCCTGCGAAAAATACAGGGTTGCCGGAGGGTTCAAAAAAGGGTGGTCGGTTAGCACCTTCAGGCAGCGTGGTGCGCTCGGATTGTGCTGAAAAGTTGTTGTCCGCGTCAAACGCAACAATGGTGTACGAGTAGTCAAGCCCGGCAGTGACTTGCGTTGTGTAGCTGGTGTCCTGAACGGTTGTGATGTATTGATTGTTCTCGTAGACGTTATAGCCAATGGTGCCAGCGTTATCGATCGACGCTTCCCAACTCAGCGCGATTACTGCCTGCTCACCGTTGGCTGTGTAGCTGCCGGTCAGTCCCGTGGGCGCCTCGGGAGGCGACAGCGGGTCGTGCTCGATGGCGTTGGCCGTGTAGATGTTAGAGCGACCGGAGAAATTTTGTGCGTTATCGAATGCAACAATGTGCCACAGGCTATTTCTGTTGGCGTTCAGTGCTGCTGCATAGGTGGTCTCGAAGACGGTTGTGATGTACTGCTCGTCACGATAGACGTTAAATCCTAACGTACGACCGCCCGGTGTCGCATCCTGCCAGCTTAACAAGAGCTGATCACTGCCTTCGTTGAGTTGACCGGTTAACAGTTGCGGTGCGGCCAATGGCCCTTGGGGTGCCGCTGGCTGGTTGGATGCAGTGTCGGGTAACGTCAGTGAAGCGGACTGCGCCGAAAAATTATTGCTGTTGTCGAATGCCACAATTGACCACGAAAATCGGTCGCCCGGTGCTATCTGCGTTGTGAGTTGCGGTTCGAAGACCGTCGTGAAATATCGCGAATCGCGGTACACGTTATAGCCGGATACCCCGGTCGCGTTATCGGTATTGTCAACGGAAGGTTCCCACGTCAATCGTGTTGCGCCAGTGTCAGCGTTGATGTCACCGGTCAGTTGTGTTGGCACTGAGGGCGGCGTGGTATCCGGCGCCGCTTCGGGAAGTGTGACAGGTTGTGACAGCGAGGAAAATTCAACCGGTGAGCCAGCAAATGCTGCTACCTGCCAGACATAACGCTCACCTGCATCTACCGGGCCCGTATATTCAGCGTTGAACACGGTGGTCAGATACTGATTGTTTCTGTACACATTAAACCCGATCGTATCGCTGTCTGCCGGATCAATGTTGGCTGGTGGTTGCCACGTTAACGTAATCGTACCGGCTGTTCCGTCATCGAAAGACAGTGTTCCCGACAGTGCGGTTGGCGAGTCGGGCGCAGCCAAGCTGACTGTGCTGAGCGCCGTGGTGGTTAGTACTGTCAGAAAAACAGTGAGGCAGTACACCGGTGAAGTGAGTTGCATTCCAGGTCCGTGTGTCAGAAATTTGTCCGGCAGATCATATCGTATCGCTCTGACGTTTTGCATTACGCGATGTAACGATTCGAACGAGATGATGGCGTACCATAGACCACAGTGTTAGTGGTAAGGTGACCGTTCAAGACATACAGCCGCTCTGAAGTTTATATTACGACTTAACTGTGGTGCCTGATGTGTCGTTAGCGCATGCTGATGTCTCGGTGTGTTCGCACGGCTGTCCGAAAGAAAAGCCGTGCCAATCAGACAAACAACCGGTAAAAATCAACAAGTAAAAACCAATAAGAAAAACTGCCGCAACAACTGCCACAACAACTACCGCAACAACGGGCCTTTAGGTCCGTCTGTCACCTGAAACGGAGGCCAACTGTGAAACCAAGATCATTCAATCGATATTCTGTCGTGCTGCTGTCGGTGCTGTTGATGAGTCTGGTAACCATACTGCCGATCGCAGCACAGGAACGTCAGTCAACCAAATTAATTGACGACAATGCCAATTATGTGACTTCGACAGCGCTGTTAAGTGGTGAGGCATTGTTTCGCCTCGATTCACGTGTGTTAACGGAGCGTGGTGTAGATGCGCTGTTAAAGCTCATTAACGATCTTCACGATTACAGCAAAATTGTGGCGATAAAAGTTACCGGGCATACTGATTCGTCAGGCCCTGCAGACTATAACCTCAGGTTATCTGCTGCGCGGGCAAGGCATATCGCCGGTTTTTTCGAACAAACCTTCCCCGGAGTTACAGTGACGGCCGAGGGTATGGGTGAGGCGATACCGTTGGTGGGCAACGATACCTTCGAAGGGCGTCGACGCAACCGTCGGGTTGAAGTCGAGGTTATCGCGCAGGCAGTGCGCGAGTAATTTATAATTTCGGCACTTTAATACCGAAGCTCTGACCCGATGCGTTCACCCCTCCGGGGTTCTCCTGGCAGTGTCAAAAAAATGGTGGCCACTGCGCCTCCATTAGTGTTTGCAGTGTCAGCGTGTCTGGTACCGGGTGTTCGTGCGCAAGAATCACAGCAAACAATATCTCCATCGGTCGATGACACTGACAACAGCGCAGGTGTTGTCGACAATGCCAACGCTAATAACAACCGCCGTGACCGTGCGTCTGCTCAACAAAACACAGTCAACACATCGCAGGGTGATGCGGCCAATCGTTTGTTTCTGCCTGTCTCTCAACTCAAAGATTTTGAATCAGCGCTACTTAGACAAATACTGCTTACACATGGTGTCGAGCTGGATTTACAAGACCCGCAGTGGTCGGGTGATTCATTTGCCGACATTATCAAAAAACTGGATCAGGAACGTGCGTTTGACCAGACAGCCAGTTTCGAAATTTTGCTCGGAGGGCGTCGCAGCACTATAAAACCCGAGACCGATGAATACTTTCGTGCTGGCGTGAGCAGAGAGTGGGATGTGCTCTGGCTCGATCAACTGCCACGATTAAAGCAGCGTGCTTCTGCCGCATTGGAAGATCAGCTTGACGAGCTGTCAGACGACGTGTCCAGAGAGTGGAAAGTGACGATCCTGTCCACACGACGGGCAACCACAGAAGACATTGAACAGCACAACGCGTTTATTCGTGACAAACAAAAACGCGCGTCAGCCGCTGGTACGAGACCACAAGCGGCAACGGGCGACAACACCGAAGATGCGCTGGCGGGTGAGCGATTAGATGAGACGGCAGGCTCCCTGACCGGGCTGGAAGCATCGCCATCGACAGTCCAGTCGACGATTGGAGCCGCTGCAGATCCTGCCGCAGAGCCGGCGGCAGAACCGGTGGCAGAACAGGGGCAGATCAAGCTACCACCGGACGCTGATTTGACCCCCGATATCGATCTGGCAGCAGAGCCAGGTGGCGGCGACACGCTAACGGAGCCTAAAACGCCGTCAAAGAGTGCCCCATCAAGCGGGACTGCCGCAACACCTTTACCCGATATTACGTTGGCTGCGCCGAACAACCCGAATGCAACCCGCGCAGAATCTGAGCCGCGCAAAGAGATAGAGGGTGTGGATCGCGACACCATCGAACAGGACATCATCGATGGTCAGGTTAATACGCCGACGATACCAGGGTTTTCGGTGGATGACAGTGTGCCTGCGGGTTTCGAGAGTCTGGCGGGACCACAAACCCTAACAGTTGACCTGATTTTTAATGCCTCGAATGTTGGCCCCGTTTCGGTGACCGGAAACAGTGAGGAATTTGTGTTTGATGATCCGGACTTCGTGGTTGCGTTGTTGCCCGATCTGGAAGACCCGGATGCTGTCGGTGCGCTGTTGCAGTTGCCGTTACCCAGCAATGTTCATTTGATTTGTTTCCGTGACAACGATCCTCCCGGCTGTGGCGTGGTTGACGCAACGCCTGTCGCTGCCATTTTTAACGAAGACCTTTTGTTGGTGGAGCTCTTTCTTGCACCGGAGTTGCAGTCTGTGCAGGCACGCAACAGAGTGCGGTATTTACCGCCGCCTGATGATCGTACAACGACGATCTTATCGTTAAATGCAGTCGCGTCTGATTATGAGGGGCGTGATTCGGCGATTGATATATCGGTCGGTGCATTAGCAGGGTTTGGCAGTGGTAGTCTTGAGGTTGAAATGGACTACAGCTCGCGAACCGAGCGGCAGCGTCTCAGGGAATTCAGATTAACCCAACACTTTACCGACACTGAACTCAATGCCGGGTCATACCCTTTGCATCCGGGCGGTGCACTGACAAGCTTTGACATTCTGGGCGTATCTTACCAAAGCTCGCTGAAAACTCGCGTAGATCTGGAGCAGGCATTCAGTAGTGAGTTGGTGGTGTATTTACCCCGTCGCGCTGTTGTTCAGTTGGTGATAAACGACCGTGTCTACAGTGGTATCAGCTATGCGGCAGGTAACCAGGTATTGGATACTTCTTCGTTGCCAGAGGGCACTTATCAGCTTGATATACAAATAGTTGATCCTATAACCGGCACAAGAACCGAGCAACGGTTGTTCACAAAAAGCACCGTCATACCGCCACGTGACCAATCGCTGTTTCGGTTCACGGCCGGAGCACCACTTCAGTTCTCGGAAGAACGCATTTTTCCCGAGATACAAAACGACTATGTGTTTAATGCGACAACCTCACGTCGTATAGATGATCGGTCAGCGTACTCTTTGGGGCTGCTGCAATTTGGTGAGGATAGCTTCGCGCAGGCAAGCTATATCAACTTGAGCCAGCAGTTATCGTTTAAAGCGGATGCCAGCGTGGGCAGTCACAACACACGGGCGTTATCGGCTTCAGCCGCGTGGTTTAACGAAGATCTGAGTATTAATTTAGGGGCCGAGTGGTACGAAACCGACAACGTGGTGCCGGATGATGATGAGGTGCTCAGTCAGTTCTATCCGTCTGATTTTGAGCAGTTCGGTGTGTCGATCAATCGCTCTTTCAAAAAACACAGTGTCGGGGCTCGTACAACACTTCGGCGAGAGGACGGTGTTAACAACGATAACGCAACCAATCAGTATGCGGTTTTTTATCGCCGCCCTATCTTCAGACGAAAGGGGATGTCCGGTTTTTTTGACGCAACCTTTCAGGATGATTCGATTGATCGCCGACTGGTATTGCAGACTCGGGTATTTTTTGAGCGTTTACCATTTACCGGCTCTCTGCGAGCGGAGGCTTCGAATGATGATCGGGTGGGTACAGAATTTCTGGTGGGTGCAGACGGTCGCTGGCAGTCATCGCAGGACAAACCCATTCGGTTTGAATCAGGTTTTCATGCAGAGCGGTCGGGCGAAAAATTCTCGGCTGGCGTCTCCGCTGGTGTCACTCACCCATGGTATCGGGCAGACCTGTCGACAGATCTTGTTGATAATGGCAATGGTTCACCGATAACCGATACCGTCGCGACTTTTGCTGCACACTTGGGGGTCGACCGCCAAGGCGCTGCGCTGGGGAGTGACGAATTTCTTCAGTCCGGTTTTATTGTTGATATACAGGGAGAACCGGACGGTGCGCTATTCGACATTGTGGTGAACAGTGTCAAAGTCAGCACTGGCCGAATCGGTGTGCGTCAGTTTGTGGGTCTGCAGCCCTATGATACGTACCGATTGCAACTGGTGCCTCACTCGGTATTGTCAAATGGCTTGGGCAATGAAGAGTTTGAATTCACGCTGTACCCAGGGCATATACACCGGGTACAGCTTGAGGCCGTGCGAGAAATATTACTCGTGGCAACGCTGGTGGATACCAGTGGCCAACTGATTACCGACGCGATCATCAACCGTGGGCCCAATCCGCTGTTGATCGGTGAAGACGGTTTTCTTCAGGCTGAGCTGGCACCGGGAGAATCAGTGACTGTCAAGAGTGCCTCGACAGGTTTGTGTCAGTTCGTGGTTCCTGACTCCGAAGAGGAAGTCGTGGTGTTGAATGAGCCGCTACTGTGTCGACCTTTACCGGCGTGACCGCACCGACCGGTAAGGCCGCGCCTAATAGGTGTCGTAGGCGTTATCAAGGCTGACCGAACGCCAGACTTCAACCGGATACTGCGCCGCCGGGCCAGGTTTGGGTAATTCAATCTGGTAGGTCTCACCTGCATACAATCTGTTCGGCTGAAGTTCTTCGCAGTCGTTGCCTGCGCTGTCACACTGCCGAATGCGCCGCAAAAGCACATTGGTATTCCCGCTATTGACGAACTTTATGCTGTTGTCGGTGCGAACGGTGGTGACGTCGGGCTGAATACTCTCCGGTCTGGAAATCAACAGCAAGTCATAACCTACCAGTACTTTAATTGCAGAGGCTTTTTCGTTCGACGCTGATTGCTCTATGTTGAGCTTACCTGTGTAGGGTTTTACAGTCAGACGAAAGATTCGATCCTGCTCGGTGGCAGCTTCGCGCATGATGATCCGCAATCGTTTTCTTTGGCCCGGTAACACCAGCATCTGACGGGGGCTTACCAGCACCGGTGCGACGCGAGGGTCGGTAAGCTCTTGTCTGACAGGGTTTGCCGACTCCGGGTTCTGGATTTCTGCGAGTGACATATCCAGATAAATTTTGTAATCACCCGTATTGAGTATTTCAATATCCTGTAATTTTTCTGTCGGTGAAAATTCGATCACTGATCGACTTACCGTGATTTGCGCCAGTGCATTGGCGCTAAAGAAGCCAAGAAACAGACACAAGATACAGCTAATTACTTTCATGTGACGTTGGTACCCGGTTAGTGTTAAGGGATAGCACTCAAATTGTGCAAACTTCATCCCAAAAAATATCGGCAGATTGTCGTATTTCTTTCATGACGAAACCAAAAGTCGACGTGCTTTGCGGACTGCGATGTCAGTCTGTGATGTGGATTCAATTAAGCTTCAGTCATTTTACAGACGCGACCTCGCGCGGCCGTTAAGTGCTTTGTCCGCGGACACGTCCTGTCTTCGGTTTTATATACTACCTGGAGTCCTGATTCTGTGAAATTATTTAAATATGCGTTCGTTGCTACAATGGTTGCCGCCAGTGGTGTTGCTGTCTCTGCTACCGACGGTACATTGGGTACGTCTTCCAGTGGAACGTCTATCGTTACCATTATCAAAGATAATGCCGTTCAGATTTCTGACGTTAATGATTTGAACATGGGTAATCACTCTGCGCTCACCGCCGACGAAGTTATGTCAGACGGTGTTTGTGTATTCTCTTCTACCGGTGGGTACAACGTCACCGTAGCCTCTGCTAATGGTGCTCTCGAATTGGTCAGTGGTGCTGATGCAATTCCGTATTCGCTGGAGTGGACCGCGGGTGCGTCGACATCAGCTGTAACACTTGGTGCGCCGATTATCGGTCTGACCGGTGATCAGGCTGCAACTGACTGTGGTGGAACCCCCAACGCAAGTTTTGAAGTCACCGTTGCACAGGCTGATTTTAACGCTGCACCTCCGGGAACCTACACCGACACACTGACACTGCTGATCAACCCAGAGTAAGTCTATTCGCTGTAGCGTATAGAACAGGGCGGGACCCCGAAACGGCGTCTGCTGCAGTGTGCAGCGGGCGCCAACATCGGGCTTACCCATAGACGATCTGATGTGGAGACGTCGATTGCGCACTGGCCCTTGTCGACAAAAGAGTTTGCGGACTCAAACGAAACCGCGCAGAACACAAAGTGCCGGTAGTTGCGTTTTACGCACTACGTTGTCGGCACTGCTTTTGTCAGCGTTATTTGCAACGGCTTCTATGGCCGCCAGCATCTCAGCGAAAATAACGCTGGTTGTGGGTGAGGGATCGTTAATAACCGGTGTTGATGATTTACTGGTTGGCATACTCACTGCAGAAGGCTCGGTATCAGGGGCCGAGCGCGCACGCGACAGGATGTGTGTATTTACCTCAACCGGTGCCTATACGCTGACCGTTACGAGTCAGAATAGCGGATCCCAATTGAGTCTGGTTAGCGCCAGTGGCGACTCACTGAGATATCTCGTTCGACTGCGCTACCGACAAGGTAGTCTCAGTGGAAATACCGGGAATCTGTCGACACCCACTATCGTACAAAATAATTGGCCGGGCAGTACGGAGTTTGACTGCTCTAACGTGACTAACTGGGGAGGCAACAACCTCGAAGTTCGTGCTACCGTGCGCGCCGCTTGGTTGAATGCTGCACCCGTTGGAATTTATCAGGATGTTCTCACATTAATGGTAGCCCCGGAATGACATTACTGGCTAAGACGTTCGCTGCTCTATGCTGCTGTGGCCTGTTTGTGTCTGCATTCGCCGCAACAGAGGATTCGGTAATCACCATCACTGTCGAGGACAGTGTTCAAATATCAAAACTCGATGATAATTTTGTGGGGATATTTACGGCGACTGATACACTCGCCGGTATCAGTTATAGTTGGGAATGGTTGTGCGTTTTTAGCTCGACTGGATCCTACGATCTTCAAATCATCAGCCAAAACGGTGGCGCATCCCTGAATTTACAAAGTAGTGGTGGGGATTCGATGAACTATACGATGTACACGTATATCGCCCAAAACGGCACCAACGGGTTTGACTACGTTGGCACCGACACGACTATCAATCGTACTGGCTTACCCGGCAGCCTGGATCTTAATTGCGATGACGGCCAGTCTCTAAACGCACACAATCTGTTCTTCGCTCCGGTTGTCAATGGTGCCTCTTTTAACGCAGCACCTCCTGGAATATATACCGACTTATTGACATTGATCGTTAGTCCACAATAAGTCCTGCCGCTTCTGCATCGTTTCGATGGCACAGCCTTCTCGGCATAGCTTTTGGATACTGCAACAGCGCTGTGGTAGAAGACGACAGCGTGGTACCCACCTAAACATCGAGTAGTGCATTCTCTGATGTCACTTTCCAGAGCTATCCAAACCAGAGCTATCCAAACAGGGATTGTCAGCCGCTTCAGGAACGTTGCGCTCATATCCAGCTTGTTGCTAACCACCTGGATCACACTGCTCTGCGCTCCCTATGCGCGTGCTGAGGGCGTCTACGATTTGGGTGATGTCAACTTCGGATTGTGGTCGCCATTCGTCAAACGCTGGTCACAGCAAAGCCCTGTCTGTATCACCAGTAATTCTGGTGGGGGCATTTTTAAAATTCTCGTCACGGGATTAACGCCCGGGCAGACTTTTGCCCTGAGCAACGACATCAATACGCGTGTCGATTATCGACTTTTCTGGCACACAGGGTCCAAATTCCGACAACGTGAGGTGCTCCAATCCGGCGTTGTATCGCGTAGGGTCTATACTTACTCAACAGCACCTGCTTGCTCTGATGGAGCCACGGGTATGTTAAGAGTGCTGTTGGATCAGAAAAAGCTGGAGGCGGCCGTACCTGCCGTGTATTCGGACACCTTGTTACTCATGGTTGTTGCGCAGTAGTCGCCAGCCACTTGTTGCGTAACGGGTTTGTCTCTGTGAATAAAGCAGACTAGCGTGCAGTGACCGTGAGCGCGAGCTCTCCGACAAACTGGTCAAAGGTCGCCTGATGGGTATTGCGGATCTTGATCAGTACAGCAGTCTCTGTTTTTCTGCAGTGCTCAGAGTGCCTAACCACATCGACTGTTGAGCCGCTCGTCGCAAGTGTATTCACGCCGGTGAGATTCGTGTGCATAACCGTATCAAGCGTGTGTAACGAAAGATCTGTATGGATACACAGCACGACAGGCATCTTGATATCGGTGTGATGCGTACCCACGATAAGCGGTATCCGGGAAGCGACAGACGGGGTCAATGGGGCAACGGTCTTAATGATGGTGACAGTTGTGTCAGCCGTCGCCTGCCGGGTCTGATACACCATACCGTCGGGTGAACCAGCGAACACTGAGGTTTGCCACAATAACTGTGCCAAGAGCACCAATGCGCTGCGCTGGCGCGATTGCCCCGGACGTAAGGGCTTTGCACATGAAGGCGCTGTACGTAACAGCCCTGTAGGTAACAGCCCGGTAGATGAAGGCCACGAAGTTAATTGCCTTGTACCGGGTAGCCTGGTGTGTAAAAACACGGCATGTAAAGCCCTGATAAACCGAATCTGTGTCATTGGCGGATTATGTCTGGAAACCGCCTCTGGTCACGCGTAACCTGTTAACACATTGCCCAATTTATTTTGGCCTATGGCGTAGCTCGTGACGTAGTCCTGAATCGCGGATCAATCTCCAGCAACAGCGCAGTGTTCTGTCGACGGGACACGCTAACAATCTGAAAGGCGATATGGGTCCCTATTCGCGAGCTGCGCACGATACACTTTATCAATTAACCAAGGAATTCTGATGGAAGCACTGATCAATTCTTCATTGGCCTTTTGGCTCGGTTTGGCCGTTATTGTGATTCTGATTCTGAACAACTCCGTGCAGTTCGTACCTCAGAACATGGCGTTTGTCGTGGAGCGGTTCGGTAAGTTTCGAAAAACTTTGACTGCTGGACTAAATTTTATGTTTCCGGTCATCGACAAAGTGGCTTACCGGGTATCGCTGAAAGAGCGAGCTTTGGATGTGCCGTCGCAAAGTGCTATCACGCAAGATAACATCACGCTAACCGTTGATGGGGTTCTCTATATGAAAGTATTGGATCCCGAAAAGGCCAGCTATGGTATCGACGATTACACGTTTGGTGTGACTCAACTCGCGCAAACAACCATGCGTTCAGAGATCGGTAAAATGTCGCTCGACAAAACGTTCGAAGAACGTGAAATGCTAAACGCCGCTATTGTCTCTGCGATAAACGAAGCCGGTGCCGCTTGGGGTGCAACGTGTTTACGTTACGAAATCAAAGACATCACGCCGCCCAAAAGTGTACTGGAGGCGATGGAACGGCAAATGAAAGCCGAACGTGACAAACGCGCAGTCGTCCTGGAATCTGAAGGTGAACGTCAATCTGCCATCAATGTTGCAGAGGGGCAAAAACAGGCTGAAATTCTTGAGGCAGAAGCGCAGCGGCAGCAACAAATCCTCAAGGCGCAAGGTGAGGCTGAGGCCATCCGAACCGTTGCAGAGGCACAGGCATCTGCACTGAAGACCGTTGGTGATGCAGCAAACACCGAAGAAGGCCAAAAAGCAATGCAGCTCGACTTGGCCACCAAGGCCATTGAGGCAAAACAGCTGATCGCTAAAGAATCAACCATCGTGCTGATGGACGGTAACAAAACCGAAGCCGGCGGTGTTGTGGCCGAAAGCATGGCAGTTGTCGCTGCGATGAATGCCAGTGGTGCTTTTAGCGGGCAGGGAGGTAATGGCTAATGGGATGGATTATGGAGAATCCGGGTACGTTCTGGATCATACTCGGATTTGTCTTTCTCGCGATTGAAGTAACCGCATTTGGTCTTGGCAGCGGTTTTTTATTGTTTGGTAGCATTGGCGCGCTGTTAACCGGTATTGCTGTTTGGCTTCAGTTAATACCGGCGCAGTGGATCTTTACCGTCGGTGCGTTTGGTATTATTTCTGCGCTGTCTGCTGTCGTATTGTGGGGCCCGTTAAAACAGCTGCAGACAGGTAAGCCTATGGGACAGGATCGCAGTAGTGATTTGATTGGCCATGAATTTTTATTGCAGCAGGTTCTGACACCCAACGAGCATGGTCAAACCCGTTATTCCGGCGTCGATTGGCGAGTTGAAATTGATCTTGAACATGACGACAGTGTTGATCATGTAGACATTGGTCGTCGTGTTGAAGTCACTCGGGTCAATGCCGGTGTATTTTACGTGTTGCCGGTATAACGAGACCTCTTGCTCATCCAACAATCTACATCAGCACAGGCGCACCGGAACTCCGGTAACACGCACCAAAACGCCACAAAACGCCACCGGCATCGTGCGTAACCACCGAACCCATACACTACAAAAAATCGAAGCGACAGACTCTCCAGAGCTGTCGCCATCTGCGTGTCGGTAGGGCTGTGAATACACCCGGTAGTCCGCCTTTGATTGAGATCACTGTTGATGATCTTCGGCGATTGATTATTCGGTGTTTGCGTCGATTAGGTCTCACTGAAGACGAGTCTGCGATTGTGTGCCGGGTATTGCTCTACGCTGAACTACGTGGAAAAAGTCAGGGCATACTAAAGATCCTGGAAAAAACGGTGTTACCCGCCAGCGATCGCACTCCGCTGGAGATCGTTGCGTTATCTGACGCCATGCATCGTCTGGAAGGTAACGGCAACCCCGGCATGGTGGTCATGACAGCGGCAGCAGACGTCACGCGATCCGCCGCACTCAAGAGCGGGTTGGCCCTGACGGTGACACGAGGTACGTCATCGTCAACGGGCAGTATCGGGTTCTACGCGTCCCGTATCGCCGAGGCCGGGTTGATTGCAATGGTCTTGGCCGGTTCACCCAAAGTCATGGCGGTAAACGGTGCTGTCGAACCGTCATTGGGCACAAACCCAATAGCGCTTGCGGTGCCGACAAGCCATGGGCCTGTGCTGCTGGACATGGCCACTTCAATGACCACATGGTTTGCTTTGATTGACAACGCGCGCACCGGAGCTCCGTTACCAACCGGCGTAGCGATCGATCGTTTTGGCACCGTCACTACCGATGCGCACGAGGCAATGCAAGGTGCACTTCTCCCGTTTGCCGGTGCCAAGGGCTCTGGGCTTGCATTTATGTTCGAATTGCTCACCGGGCCATTGGCCGGTGCGGGTATTGTCGGAGATCAGGGTGATAATCGAGGCAATTGTTTACTGGCAATTAATCCGACAGTCCTTGCGCCTGATTTTGTACCGCGCTGCGATGAATTGCTCAAGCGCATTCGCCAACAAAAGCGTGTTGATGAGTCGCAGCCTATTCGGTTGCCGGGTGATGCCTCAAGCTCTCGAGTTGCTCAAGCCGAAAAACGAGGCACCGTCCGAATCAGGAAAGACTGGCATGGCGAGCTGTTGAACCTTGCGTCCAGTTAGCGGTCTGTCGTTTCAGTCCTTAGCAAATGAATGGCTTAGCATGATGCAACACTTCAGACTGTACTCTTCAATCAGATACCTTGTTCTTGCGCTAATCTTGTTTCCGTTGACCGGGATGGCTGAAGTGGAACAGGTCAGTAACGAAGAGCTCAAGGCGTTGCGTGAGCAGGGCGTTGTATTGGTTGATGTCAGGCGAGAAGATGAGTGGCAACGCAGTGGTACGATCGAGGGCAGTCATTTGCTGACCTTTTTCGATAAGCGCGGCCGATACGATATCGAGCAATGGCTAAAAGACCTGGACGCAATCGCACCTGACGGCACTCCGTTTGTGTTGATTTGCGAAGTTGGAGGTCGAACCGGCAACATCTCCCGATTACTCGAGCGTATACCCCAGTACGGTGCTCAGGGAGAGCGTGGCAGCCGAGTACACAATTTAACCAAGGGTATTCGCCATTGGATTGCCAATGACGAACCGGTCGTGCCTTACACGCCGAAAGGTTAATCAGCGATCAGCGCTTTCGCCCTGGCCAAACCCCCGGAGAGTTGGTCGGAGAAGGGACCAGAGACTGAGCCAGAGACGCGACCGAAGGTGCGGCAAGATTTACCGCAAGTCATGCCCCATGGCATCGCTCAATACACAACCCCGACGCGGACAGGGCATCGTCCATGACGCCAGCCGGGGTATCGCGTAAATCGGAGTGTTGATTTAGGCTTTAGGCACCCACGCGCTACACCAGGCGCCTGCTGCTACCATTTCGCCGGCAAACAATGGACAACTGCCTGACTTTGCCCCGGCGTCGCCCTGAAACAGGGTACAACCGCTGCAAGTCTGCCCGTTTTTGGTGGACACGCTAGCGTAACTCAGCGCTTTGGCTTGAGCGGAATCCGGATTGACCATGTCCGCTGCGAGAGCGTTTTTCGGAGCGCCTGCCAGTAATGAAACCCCGACTGCGCTGACAACCGGTATTGCTGCGAGACCAGCGCCCAGCAGAGTTCGCCTGGTTTTGTCACAAGTTGAATTATCGCTCATAGAACCGCCTAAGGTTAACGTCTGTTATCGGAGTATAGCGTCAGAAAACCCGTTGATCTGAAGTGTGACGACCTTGTATTAGGTGGTGGAGCGGTTTTTATTGCGTTGCTCTTCATTAGCGAGTCGAGAGATTGCGTCTTTTGCGATCAAAACAGCTTTCTGAGCGCGTTTCTCCGTCTTGTTTCTGGCGACTTGTTCCCGGAGCATGCTGATTTTTACCTGTTGATGCGCCAGCGCAGCTTTTCTGGCTGCCAGTGCGGCCTTTTTGGCCACTGATCGTGACTTTTCGAGTTCATGTCGCTGGGTTTCAATCGCTTTTTCACGGCTCTGTAGTGCCTGCTCACGTGCTGTCAGTAGACGCTCTGCCTGCGCTCGGAAATGTCGAGCCTCTTCCAACTGATCTCTCTGTGCCTGCAACAGCGAATCAGTTGCGTTGTGGAGTTTGTCGAGACGGTTCATTTCCAGGGTTCGTTGTTGCTCGCGAGATTCCAACTCACGCACTTGATGTGCCTGTCGGTTGATTTCCCGCCGCTGGATACTCAGCTGTTCCTGTTGTTTCTTTTTAAGTGATGCGGCAGTCTGCTGTCCGATGATTTGCTGATCAGAAACCTGTTCTATCGTAGAACGAAGCTGTGTCGTTTTACCCTTTATTGCACTTAACGCAGCTGCGATTTCATTCGCCTGCACACTATCGTCAGCCGTTTTCCCCGACTCTTCCGGTGTCGGATTACCTGCCGCTTCGACGTTCGGTTCTTTCATCGATTCTTTTGTCAGCTCAGGCGACGTATTGGCAGCTACAGGATCCTGCGGTTGTATTTTGGCCTGTGCTCCAGTTTGTACCTGAGTCTGGGGCTGTACCTGTCCCTGTGTATCAGTCTGCGTTGGAGAGAGCACAGGTTCTGGTATCCGCTCTTTAGTGTCTTTGGCGGCGGCACTTGGCAGATTGGTAGCAGCGTTTTGACGTTCAATATCGTTGGCATCGCCAATGGCGCCACCAATTGCATCGACAGTTGCCGGTGGTTCTGTGTGTTTCGCGGGTGTTGTTATCGGCGCGGCGGGAGTCTGTGTGGTCGCGTCAACAACCGTATCGTGTTTATTGGCGGAAATATTATTGGCGGAAATAACTGCAGACGAAGAGGCTGAAACAGGTGCTGCCGGTCTGTTGGTCATAACGTCTGACGCTAATGCAGCGTTTGTTTTGGGTGCGTCGCTACTGCCGAAAGTCGCCCTCTGCTCGCTGCGAGTCGGTTGATCATCCTTACTACCCGCCGCGACGCTTGCAGTGATGTTGGCTGCAACGCTGGTTGCTGCACCTTTGGCTGTATCAACCGGTTCGCTCCATTCGGCCTCAACGATCACGCCATCGGTGTGCGTAAAATCGCCGACATCCGTTTTGGCGTTCACTGACAACGCCTCTGGTCGCCGCAGTTGCGTCGAGAGCCCCATGGTGTCATTGGCTTTGGCTATTTTCAGATCTGCGTCGGCTGACTCCAACGCTGCTTCAAGGTTCGCATCAAACATTCTGTCCGCATTGATTTCAATGGGCGGCGTATTGGGTTCGGCGGTGTCCTCGTCGTGGTTGATTTTAGTGGGTGCGCCAGCCTTGTTGGTGAGCAGGTTGGCCGTGGATTCCGACTCGGTGCGCAGCACACCTCGGGTATCGGTGTCAGCTTCTTGAGTAAATAGCCGTGAGTACAGGTAATAAATGCTGTAGAGGACGATCAGACATGCCAATGATGCGAGCAGGACGAGCAGGATAAGACTGAGCTGCTCCCGAAGGTTGGTCTTCGGCCATATGTGTAGCACCAGTGGGGACGACGCAATCATTGCCGCGACCATGATGCCGACAGCGTGCAAGACTCGCTTGCGTCGTCGTCGCGATATAAAAAATGGATTAAATGACTCCGCGATAAACACAAAGGCCATGTATCCAATGATCGCCATGATGGCCATCAGTTCTATGCTGATCATGAGTGATTCCCTGTCCGTCTTGGCAATTCTCCGCGTTGGCGCAGATGCTTCAATCAGGTGTATTTTAATTGTTGCCTGATTTTAGGGGGTAGTGGCAAACGGATGTGCCACGCTCTCAGCAAAATGGTGCGGATTAGTTAGCATTGTGCGCGTTTTGAGACGTAGGTCAATAAACGTCAGCGCGGGTAGGCAGCCTTGTCGAGTCCAGAGGTTGTATTTGACGGTCCGTACTTCCACGGTTCTGCGGCGCACGAATTGTTGCCAGGCGAGAGGGTTTTCCGGATGGTTGTTGTTTGGTTAACCTAGGGGTGAATCTTGCCGGGGAGGTTTTTTTCCCGGCAGTTTGGATATTGGCTGTCTGGATACCGGGCTGTTTAAATACCGGGCTGCCTCGATACCGGGCTGTTTAGATACCGGGTTGCTTAGATACCGGGCTGTTTAGATACCGGGCTGTTGGGTAAAAGTGCCGCGAGGCGGGATTCAGCCGGGCTTGACACGCCCGGCTGTTGCTTGTTCTTGACTTACGCCGGTTGTACAGCGTTTGAGGACAGCTGGTCGTGCAGACTGTCGTATTGTTTCTGGTAATACGCGATTAGGGCCATGTGCCGAGCGACTACTTCTTGGCTGTAGCGAGTCTTGACGGCTGGCAGGCTTTTCCAGAGGTCATGGAGGATGTCGCGGATATCGTTCAGATTCTTTTTGTTCACTGTGGGGTACTCTTTAGCTCGCTTTGGTAAAGCGTAGTAGAGTTTTAACAGGAATCCAGCGTTCAGTCTGCTTTCGAGACCGTCATGTCACAGTTTTTTACAGTGTGCTTGATCTGAATTTCCAGCGTGCGTGGGTAGAAAGCTGCAGTATTACGAGCGCCTAATCTGCGTCGACAGGCGACATCAACGCTACTCGGTCTCCCTGCTTGAGCAGGGTCTTCTGCCTGTATTTTGGCAAAATCAAGGTGTCATTGACGATACTGATCAAGGTTGCCTCGTGCGTAATACCCACGGTCGACACCAAAGCCGCCACCACGTCAGCCAGCGAGCTGCCACTCCTTGTCGAAAATTCAAACGGATTCTCGGGCGAGGAGTCCTGTTTGAATCGGAGCAGTGCGGGGCTTAGTTTGATGCTTATGATGATCAAATTACTGATTGCTGTCGTGGGGCAATGGCGTCAGATACGAGCAGTTGATCCAAACAGCAGCGTTCCTGGCGGTATTTCTCGGCAGTTTTCTGAGCGGTTTTCCCGGGTAGTCTTTCTGAACAGTCGTTCTGGGTAGTCTTTTTGAACAGTCGTTCTGGGTAGTCGTTCTGAACAGCCTTTCCGGGTAATTGTTTTGGACAGTATGCAGACTCAGTGGTCATGTCAGCATTCACGGATTACCACCTGAATCCGCAATGCCGGTTTGTCATATTCCCCGGTCCCATTATCGAGCCAAAGAGTATCGAGTTAAAGAGTATCGAGTCGAAGAGTATCGGGCAAAACACCGGAAGACGCGTTTGCTGTCTCTATTAATCGCGTGTTGTTTTTAGCGGAGTTCTTCGACCGTAGCTATCGCAGTAAGGCTTTAGCACCCATACCTAGCAGGTCGTCCCAGATCGCGCCGTCGCCATCTGAGTCGAGCAATGAACCGATAATCCCTGTGTCGGCCCGGCTCGCAGAGCGTCCGCCGCCCATCAGTTTTTTACTCAGCGCGCCCATGACTAATGAAGCAACGACCGGTAACATTTTTTTCAGTAGGGTGCTGGAGATACCGGAATTCTGCGAGGCACGTTTTGCAACATTACGACTGACTTCTTTGTTGCCAAAGATATGGCCAAGAATATCGTTGCCGTCTTTGGTTGTGGCAGGCTTGGCCAGAATGTCCGGTTGGTCGACATATTGATTGTGACCGCCTGTCTTTAATGCATCCAGCAACTCATCGAGACCGGCTGGTTGGTCGGTGTTTTTTTGAATACCACGGGTTAATGCCGGGATAAGTTCTTGAACCGCGTTCTTGGTTTCAGATTGGCTCAGATTAAAATTTTTGCTCAGCGTATCCAGTGCAGAGCGGTTTTCATCGGCCATCAGGATGTCAAGGATATTCATGGTGTTCTCGGTGGTGTTCTCGGTGGGCGCGTCAGTGGGGTATCGCTAACTTCAACGCAAAGCAGTGTGTTAGGTGTAAGGTGCATCGTCAGGGTACTCAGACGCATAGTCGTCAGCGTCATCATCATCGAGAATGAAAGCCTCCCAGTCTTCGAGGATCTCCCGGAAATGCTTGAGCACTGTCGTGTAAGTTTCGACAGGGTCTGTATGTTGCGTTTCGATAACCACCCCGTCTTTGGATAAGGTGACCGAATGTGCGTTACCAATGAACTCGCGCGACTCAGCGCTTTCATCTTCAATCGCTGTAATGTCTTCCATTAAATCGTGGCAGATGTGGTCATCTCCCTGCACATCGTTTTCCAGGAAAGCCATCAGGGTTTTCTCTGAGTAAGGCCCTCTGGCACAGGGGCTGCCATGTTCGTTAAAGTAAAATTTGTGGTTTCTGGCCATACCGCTTAGCTCGCATTCAAGTTAACAACACGAATAAATCGTTTTATCAGACGTTTTGACACACAGTAGTGACATGTCGCCATCATGCTGGTTGGTTGTCTCTAGTTTCCAACAAAAATGGGAAACGCCGTGTTAATCGAGCCATCCCTGTTGGTGTATCCATTAATCTGGAAGCCGAGGCCAGACGGTCCTGACCACGGAGTGTCCTTACCTTTGTCTCTGTTTTTGTAAGCATACAAAATGGCGTCTATCACAGCCTGATGACTCAAGGTATCCGGAAATAGACTGGAAAATTTCTGTTTCCACTTGCCTGTGTCCGGATCTTTGATTTCGACTTGGGCCGTGTAGACACCGGCTCCGTTGGGTCGCTTGGAGACGCTTTTGATTCTGGCGCCAGACGGGTCTTGACCGCCGGGTCGGGAGTGGTAACCCGTGGGTTTGCCACGCCGGTTGATTTCGCCTGCAAAGATATGATGGAGGTTGACCTTTGGACTGGTGTCAGACCATTTTCGGGACAGATCAAACGATTGCGTCGCACCGCCAGAGCTCGCTGTTTGTTGCCCTTTCCGCTGCTCTGTCGCCTCCGGTTGGCAGGCAGACAGTAGCAGTGTACTCAACATGAGTAGATAGACCGGCCAATGCCTGTTGCTCAGCCATTTGTAAAAACTATGGTTCATAAACTGCCGTCACTTTTATGCCCGATCATTATCGCCTGATCACAATAGCCGGTGAAGCCTTTCACCTCGGAGTGTATCCTATAGGCCCGCTCCGGACCGCCACTCGGTGTTTGAAGTTTACACTACCCGGGCCAGCTCTGGTCCTATCAAAATACCGGAACCGGGTCTCAAACTATTCGCTGACACTGACGACAAGCCTGTTTCGTGGCCAACGAGGTGTTTGCCCGCCTGCGTTTTAAAACCTGAACACCCGCCCGAGCGCTAGTTCGAGCACTAGTACCAGCACTAGTATGAACACCAAGATGAATCCCCGGATGAGCCACTGCATGCGCGACCTGATGACCACGTCTGCAAGCAGCGTTTTTACTGACGTTTACGAGGAACCCTAAAAGCCAACCTGTACCACATCGCAGTTAGCTGGTACCACGTCTCGTCGATGATGTTGCTGCCAGCTAAAGACAGTGATGGAGACCGGTGCGAATTATCTTTATTTAATCGCGCCGAACGCGAGCGTAGTGCTTGTGGTTAATTGGTGCAGTATGGCAAGGTGTGTCGTTTGCGGTCGAGCGTGCCACAGTCACTCATGAACCAACTTTACACTACCCACCTTATGAGCTCGTTGAGCGGTGCTGTGACCGGTTATCCCGGCCCTCGTTGTACGGATCCCCTTTTTAGGGATCCTGTGGAGGCGGCGGCTGCGCGTCCTGGCAGTGTTATCCAGTCTGGCTCTCATGTGGGGGTGTGTTTGTGAGCGATCTTGTTGCCGAAAATCTAAACATGACGTTCTCAACGCCGAACGGCGAAAGTGTGCATGCGCTGAAGGATGTCAATTTTACGTTAAAAAAGGGCGAGCTACTGTCCGTACTGGGCCCCTCTGGCTGCGGTAAAACAACACTGTTGAACATCATTGCTGGTTTTATCAGGCCCACGGGAGGTCGGATTCTGCTCGGTGATCGGGAGATAGACGGCCCCGGAGTGGACCGCGGCATGGTGTTCCAGCAGGGTGCGCTCTTTGAGTGGCTGACGGTCGCGGAGAACGTCGACTTCGGGCTGCGCATGAAGAAAGAAAAAAAGGCCAGCAACGCCCGCAAGGTTGAGGAGTGGCTGGATATTGTGGGTTTGCAGGGTTTTGGAAACACGCCGACTTATCAGTTGTCCGGCGGTATGCAGCAGCGTGTAGCGCTCGCCAGATGCCTTATCAACGACCCTGACGTCATATTGATGGATGAACCGCTCGGTGCACTCGACGCGCTGACACGCGAAAAAATGCAAACGCTTGTGCTGAAAATCTGGAAAGAAACCGGTAAGACCATCATGATCATCACACACTCGGTCGAAGAAGCGCTGTTATTGGGTGAGCGGCTGTTTGTCATGGCGCCCCGACCCGGACGATTGCATCGGGAATATCGGTTGCCCTTTGCCGAATGGGGGCTTGAGCAAGACCCAAGGGCCATTAAGAACCACACAGACTTTGCCAACAATCGCGAAGAAATCCTGTCGATGATCTGGAATATGGAAGAAGAAATCATGGGGCGGGCAGGATAATGAGTGAAATGGGACTCCTGCGCTTCGTGGTGGGCGTTGTTTTTATAGCGCTGCTGGCTGCCTTGATTTGGGCGATTGTGTACGGTCGCCGCCTCATCCGAACCGAAAAAACTGACGCGGTCTTTGGTAATCCTATCCGGGCGCTGGGGGGGTGGCATTGGGTTATTTCCGGTGTGGCGACCATTTTGTTGTTGTGGTTGTATTTTTCGTGGGATGCAGCGCGCGCTTTCTTTCCAAAAGCCGCCAACGAGATGTGCCAGGTGGCGAAGGTCACTACCGCGCTCAACCCGGTTCGAACCGTCTTTCCGATGCAATCCCGAGTGCTTCGTGGCACCACCTTTTTGGCCAGAGATCTACGGCAGCTCGAAAACCTTGAGCAAGATATCGAGTCGGCCACGCTTGCTGATGAAGGCAATCGTGCGCAGCTGCTGGAGCTTGTTCAGGCGCAACAGGATCTCCTGCGTTCGCGCGCTGATCCCGACTCGTTAGGAGATGCGGTCGCGCAACAGCTCGATGACGTCACCGACCGGTTAAACGCGGTTGTTGCAAACTTTGCCGATCCCAACTACCCCGGTCCCGCTACCGAAGAAGAAGCGGCCGCCGCTGCAGCGCAGCCTGCCTGGGGAGAGTCGTCGACTGAAATACCCATGTTGCCCGAGACCGAGCGCGGCCGAAAATTCGACGCAGTGTCGGGTGATTTGGCGACGATCTCGTCAGATTTCACATCTATTCGAAATAAATCGCCCGAGTTCGAGCAACAGGTCGACGAGCTGAACGTGCGTATTGACGCATTACGCGAAAGCGCCGATCCAAGAGTCGCCGAGCTTGCCAAAGAACTGAACAAGATTCTGAAACGGGTGGATGACGGCACGGTCTTCCCGCCCAATGCACTCTCCGGTATCGAACAGGCACTGGTCGAGCTGGACGACCAGCGACGTGAGCAGGCGGGTAGTTTGAACTGGATTAATGCGTTGGCGATGCCTGGTGGTGAAATCCTGGCCGGTAACACCGCCTGCAGCGAGCAGGGGTCTGGTCGTTGGTTACCCAAACCGTCCGACACCATCGCAACACTGGTCAGAATTTCGGATCCGGAGATAGGTTATAAGGGGATACCGCTGCTGTGGTACGAGATGAAACCCGTTGGCGAGATGCTGGCGTTTTTTATCCCCGATTGGATCGCAGACCTGATTCCGGGTGAGTACCCAAGACATTCCCCGGACGGCTCGATCAACGAAAATCTGAAATCTCGCGTGCTGAATTTCGCCACCGGCGACTACGTCTCGCCCAAGGTTCCGGTGCCCAGCGGACACCTCTGGGACTCTGTCATGCGGGTACTGGCCGGACTCTTTCTTGGCATCGTGCTCGGCGTGCCACTCGGCCTCTTCATGGGCCTCTCTCGATTTGCAAAGGGCTTTTTTGATCCGCTGATAGAATTGTATCGACCCGTGCCGCCGCTGGCTTGGGCGCCGCTTATCCTGACTATTTTCGGTATTCAGGACGACGGTAAGATCTTCCTGCTGTTTATGGTTGCGTTTGCCATCATGGTTATTTCTGCACGCACCGGTGCGACCGGCACACAACTGTCAAAAATTCATGCAGCCCACTCGCTTGGAGCATCTAACCGACAAATCATTCGTGGCGTCATATTACCCAATTCGTTGCCGGAGATTCTGACGGGCATTCGTATCTCGATCGGGGTGTGTTGGGGTACGCTGGTGGCGGCGGAGATGTTGGCGGGTACCACTGGCATCGGGTTTGTTGAGAACGTTGCCCGTAAGCAAGCTGACTATGAAATTATCTGGGTGACCATTATCCTGCTGGGTTTTCTCGGACTGTTGTTTGACCTGATTATGCGGTGGATTATTAACCGAACAATACCGTGGCGCGGCAAGGGCTAGGCGGTTCGTGCGTCTCCTGGTCATAGAGGACGATCAAGCGCTGGTCGAGACACTCAAAGCCGACCTGTCCAAGGCCGGCTTTGCTGTCGATATTGCCAACAATGGTCTCGATGGCGAGTATCTCGGTGACAATGAGCCCTACGATATCGTGATACTCGATCTTGGCCTGCCTCATAAGCCAGGCATGGAGATATTGCAGTCTTGGCGTTCCAGAGGGAACGCGGTGCCCGTTATTGTGCTGACGTCGAGAGACCAGTGGTACGAGCGCGTCGACGGTTTCAAAGCCGGCGCCGACGACTACCTCGGTAAGCCCTTCCACATAGAAGAGCTGATCGCACGTATCAGGGCATTGGTGGCTCGTAAGCACGGCACCATTGCCAACTTCATCCGCTCAGCGTCACTGACCCTCAATGAAGACGAACAGCGGGTCACGCTCGACCTTGGTGGCTCCCGACGAGACCATGCCCTGACCGGCACGGAGTTTCGTCTGCTGCGTTATATGATGCTAAATCGCGGCAAGGTGCTGTCCAAAACCAATCTGTCTGAACATGTCTATGACCACGCGTCCGATCGCGACAGTAACCTTATTGAGGTTTATATCCGGCGGTTGAGAGAAAAAATAGGCAATAAACTCATCCTGACAAAACGCGGGCAGGGTTACGTCTTTAACGATCCTGCTTCTTGAAGTCACTCGAACGAAGTCTGCAACTTGGGCTGGTTGTCAGCCTGTTGTTATTGATGATGCTGTTCTGGTGGGCAGGGTCTCTGACTGCGAGATTGCTGGCTGAAAGTCTGGTCTACCAGCGTCTTGAGACTGAAGCGAATACGATTCTGTCAGCGCTTGAATTCTCTGAGCTTGCCCTGGAGCCACCGCGTTTCAGCGAGGCCAAGCTCAATCCAACCTACGATATTCCCTACTCGGGTAAATACTACATTGTGCATTTGGCCGAGGGGGACGACCTTGTTTCGCGGTCCATGTGGGAGCAGGAGCTCGATATTGCGCTGTTGACACCCGGTGAGCAGTTGCGAACCGAGATTGCCGGTGTTGCCGGAGAACCGATACTGATGTGGGCGGGTGGTTTTGCCAAAAAAGGGCATTCCTTTACGATTGTAGTTGCGGAAGATATCGTACCGATCCGCGAACGGCTGACCATCTTTAAGCTGTACTTTGCAGCTATCTCGCTTGTGCTGTTGCTGTCATTGCTGGCGGTGCAGCATGTCATCGTTCGTTGGTCTGTGAAGAAACTCGATCGCCTGACGCAAGACATCCGAAAGCTCGAGCACGGGCGTGTGGGCGCTTTGTCTGAGGACGTGCCTGCGGAGGTGTTGCCGTTGGTACAGGAATTCAATCGGTTGCTGCAGCTCTTCGATCAGCGGCTTCGACACTCGCGAAATGCTGTAGGCAATCTTGCACATTCACTGAAAGGGCCGCTTCATTTGTTGTTAAGAGCGAGTGAAGTGGATGGTGATGATGTTAATCGCCTGACCCACGCAGAGGTGCGGGCAAAAGCAGGCCAGATTCATCTCCTTATCGAGCGTGAGCTTAAGCGTGCGAGGCTTGCCGGCAGAAGTACCGCGGGTGTGCTCTTTGATGCCAAAAAAGAATTGCCACCGTTGGCCGGACTGTTGCGGCAGGTGTATTCCGACAAGAAAGTCGAGATTACTTTTGATATTCGTATGGATGCAGAGTTACTGTTTGATCGTGAGGACATGCTCGAATTGATCGGGAATCTGCTCGACAACGCCTACAAATGGGCGGCAACTCAGGTTAATTTTTCGATGTACGCCGACCATGGGACGGTGATCCGGGTCGAAGACGATGGTCCGGGTTGCTCCGACGAGGAGTTGTGGCGTCTCACCGGCAGAGGTACCCGCCTTGATGAGTCTGTCGCTGGCCACGGGCTGGGGCTCTCAATCGTTAAGGATGTCGTTGATACTTACAGTGGCGATCTTGTTCTGGACCGGTCCGATGTCTTGGGAGGATTTCGGGCGACAGTCAGACTGCCGGTCAACGCTAATGACTAAACGGACAGTGGGCTTGGGCAGTACCCCGCATTAACTATGGTTAGGGCTCACACCCGTACCTGACAATCACGGCCAATACCCAAGGCCAATACCCAAGGCCAATACCGAGGGGCCTGTACTCAGGGCTAAAACACCCAAGGCTGACACCAGGGTCTTATCCTGCGATAATATAAAGGCAGTCTGACGTGATTAGTCGGATTGTCGGTAGAGAACAGCTGTGTTACCCGTTTGTTGAATGCAGGTAGCGTTGGTACGCTCGCACAGTTGCCCGACCACCAGTTTCCGTTCTGCGCGATCTTCACCGCTTATTTTGATTTTCAGTAACTCATGATGTGCCAGCGCCAGGTCGAGTTCCTTGATCACTGCGTCGGTGATGCCATGTTTGCCGAGCCTGACGACAGGTTTTAACGCATGACAGCGTGTTTTGAGTTCACGAACGAGCTGTGTCGGCAGTGTCATAGTCTGTATTTTGGGTGTCGGGTGGCGGATAGTATAAGGTTATGGCCAGAAGTAAAAGCAGCAATCGTTGGCTCCAGGAGCATTTTGACGATGAGTTCGTGCAACGGGCAAAACGCGACAACTATCGTTCCCGGGCGGTCTACAAGTTAATCGAGCTCGACGAACGCGACAAGCTACTGTCCAAAAATATGACAGTCATTGAACTTGGCGCGGCGCCCGGCGGCTGGACGCAATATGTGGTTGAAAAACTCAATGGCACCGGGCAGGTCATCGCCACTGATATTCTGCCAATGGACAGCTTTGCCGATGTGCAGTTTATCCAGGGTGACTTTACCGAAGATGACGTGTTGCAATCGCTGATCAGCGCTGTCGGTGACCTTCGGGCTGACCTTGTATTATCCGATATGGCACCCAATTTAAGCGGGGTGGCGGTAACTGACCAAGCGAGGGCAATGTACCTTGCCGAACTCGCGCTGGATTTGGCGCAACAGTTATTAAGGCCTGGCGGAAGTTTTGTGACTAAACTCTTCCAGGGCGAAGGTTTTGACGACTACGTCCGCACCTTAAGAAGCCATTTTCAGAAGGTATCTGTCAGGAAACCATCTGCTTCACGAGGACGTAGCAAAGAAGTGTACGCGGTGGCAGGGAACTTGATTCTGTAGTAGTGTCACATCAGGTAGGGCGCTCAAACCCGTGTGTTTGATTGCGTCCGTATTCTCGTCATAACGACGATTGAATGAGGTAACTCCTTGAACGACTTATTAAAAAATGTACTTTTGTGGGTTGTTATCGCCGTTATTTTAATGACGGTCTTTAACAATCTTGGCGGTCAGGGCGCGCCAGCAAATACGCTCGCGTACTCTGAGCTCCTCGACCAGATCGAGCGCGGTGGCGTGGAAAGTGTCGTAATCGACAATTCCAACCGCGAAATCACCGGTAGCCTCAAAACCGGCCAGTCGTTCACTGCTTACAGCCCGGAAACAGAGAACAGCGCACTGATCGGCGATCTCCAGCAAGCGGGCGTAACGATAAACGCCAAGCCAGTCGAGCGCACCAGTATGCTGACACAGCTTTTTATCAGCTGGTTTCCGTTCATCCTGATCATCGGCCTGTGGGTATTTTTTATGCGGCAGATGCAAGGTGGCGGATCCGGGCGCGGCGCAATGTCTTTCGGTAAAAGTAAGGCGCGGCTACTAAACGAAGATCAGGTCAAGGTGACGTTTGCAGACGTGGCTGGTGTTGAAGAGGCGAAAGAGGAAGTGGGCGAACTCGTCGAGTTCCTGCGCGACCCCGGCAAATTCCAGAAACTCGGCGGCAAAATCCCCCGGGGTGTTCTGATGGTCGGCTCGCCCGGTACCGGTAAAACGTTGCTTGCGAAAGCGATAGCAGGCGAAGCCAAGGTGCCTTTTTTCACCATCTCTGGCTCTGATTTTGTCGAAATGTTTGTCGGTGTCGGCGCCTCTCGCGTGCGCGACATGTTTGAGCAAGCCAAGAAACACTCCCCATGCATCATTTTTATCGACGAGATAGACGCCGTCGGCCGACACCGTGGTGCCGGTTTGGGCGGTGGTCACGACGAGCGGGAGCAAACGTTGAATCAGCTGCTCGTTGAAATGGATGGTTTTGAAGGAAACGAGGGCGTTATCGTCATTGCGGCGACAAACCGGCCTGACGTGCTTGATCCTGCTTTGCTGCGACCGGGACGCTTCGACAGGCAAGTGGTTGTGCCGCTGCCAGACGTTCGTGGCAGAGAGCAGATATTGCGTGTCCACATGAATAAGGTGCCCATCGCAGAAGATGTCAAACCTGACTTGATCGCTCGTGGTACCCCAGGCTTCTCCGGTGCAGACCTCGCAAACCTGGTCAACGAAGCTGCATTGTTTGCTGCGCGTGCCAACGAACGAACCGTTGACATGGGTGATTTCGAGCGTGCCAAAGACAAAATCATGATGGGCGCTGAGCGAAAGTCCATGGTGATGAGCGACAAGGAAAAGCGCAACACGGCCTATCACGAGGCAGGGCACGCCATTGTGGGCCGACTCGTACCTGAGCACGATCCTGTCTACAAAGTCAGTATCATCCCTCGGGGCAGAGCATTGGGTGTCACCATGTTTTTACCCGAGAAAGATAACTACAGCATCAGCAAGACCAAGATGGAGAGTCAGATCTCCTCTCTCTATGGCGGTCGTCTTGCAGAAGAGCTTATATTTGGGCCTGAAGCGGTTACCTCTGGCGCATCAGACGATATCCGACGCGCAACAGCACTGGCGCGCGACATGATCACCCAATGGGGCTATTCCGACAAGTTGGGTCCGCTGGCGTATGCCGAAACCGAAAACGAGGTGTTTTTGGGACGCTCGTCGAGTCAGGAGCAGAAGCGGTACTCCGATGAGACCGTTGCCACCATCGACGATGAGATTCGAGGTCTGATCGATCGTAACTACGAACGGTCAAGAACCCTGCTGACCGATAACATCGACATTCTGCATTCGATGGCTGATGCGCTGATGAAGTACGAAACTATCGATTCGGCTCAGATCGACCGGCTCATGAAACGTGAAGAACCCGGACCACCGGCAGACTGGGGCGATGATCCTGACAAAGGTGCGTCGTCAGACAATCAGTCCGGACATCAGGCTGGCGAGAAGACCCAAGATGATAGCCAAGAGTCGAGTTCTGACGACAAAGACGGCGACTCCATCGATGGGGCTCCCAGTTTGCACTAAGGCTGCAGCGCTATAAGCACCTCGCAAGCCCAATCAGACAAGCCCAATCAGACAAACCCGGTAGTCGCCCAATTGGCGGCTATCGGGTCTTCATTACCAGCTCTACGCACTTCCGCTGTTTGCAGGGACTTACCTGCGATACCAAAATACCGATTGTTCAGACGCAAGCGACGCTTGAGGCGGCCAACACGGTTTGTTGCGGTTGGGTTGTCCGAGACGACGCCTCTACCATCCTATAATTCGCCAGCGGTTTCGCCGCCCGGCGGTTGTTATTAAGCAAGACAATTTTTCAGCCACCCGGTGGCTTGCCATCTCTTTGGCTTTGACCCGCCGGTTTTGATTTTTGTCTGCGAGCCTATGCCTGTAACCCCATTCCCTGAACCCCGTTCCCTTAACCTCATGTCCGCAACCCGTGCCTGTAACCCGTGCCCGTAGCTCCTGTCCGTAGTGCCGGGACGAGCATGTCAATGCCCTCGGCTGCGGTCTCGACACACTGTTTTACCTTGCCCAACCAATCGTTAATCCTCGCGTGGGGCGCTGATCGGTACAATTGGCTGAAAACAACAGCCTGATGTGGGTTTTTAATAGTGTGGTGACCTCAGTGACAGATTCCAAAAGCACTCATCAAGTCGAGCCAGACGGCCGTGCGCCCGTCATCGACTACCGGGGGCAAACGCTGGATCTGGCCACTCCCGCCATCATGGGTATTCTGAATGTGACCCCGGACTCGTTTTCGGACGGCGGGAAACATCACACCTTTGACATGGCTCTGGCCGCTGCTCGGCAAATGGTCGCAGAGGGCGCATCGTTGGTCGATGTGGGTGGTGAGTCGACGCGTCCCGGTGCTGATGCTGTCTCGGAAGCGGAGGAAATTCGTCGCACTGTACCCCTGGTTGAGGCACTTTGTGCTGAGGGTATTCTGGTTTCGGTCGATACCAGCAAAGCAGGGGTAATGCGGGAGTGCGCCAAAGCCGGCGCCTTTATGATTAATGATGTCAGAGCGTTACGAGAGCCTGGCGCTGTTGCTGTGGTGGCTGATTTTGATATTCCGGTCTGTCTGATGCACATGCAGGGCGAACCGAGAACCATGCAACAAAATCCCGCTTACGAAGATGTTGTTGACGATGTGATGGCCTTTCTAAAGGAGCGGCTCAGCGTCTGCACGAAGGCGGGTATCAAGGCTTCGCGAGTGATTTTCGACCCCGGGTTTGGGTTCGGTAAAACGCTGCGGCATAACCTATGCTTGCTGCATTCATTGGACGAGTTAACGGCATTTGGAGCGCCTGTGCTGGTGGGTCTTTCCCGCAAGAGCCTGTTTGGCCAATTGCTCGATCTGGAGGTATCCGAGCGAGTGATACCAAGCGTGGTCGCCGCAATCATGGCGGTAGAGCGGGGCGCGAGCATCGTTCGGGTTCATGATGTTCGTGAGACGGCACAGGCAATGACGTTCTTTAATGCGGTTCAGGCCGACAATTAACAAACACAGGGCTGGGTAGTGTCCGGGTAACCGGAGCACAACCAGTCTGACAGGACGATCTAAGATGAAACGACAGTTTTTTGGTACCGATGGTATTCGTGGACGGGTTGGCGTTGAGCCCATGACCGCGGCTACGGTCCTGAAATTGGGTTGGGCGGCTGGCGTGGTGCTGGCATCCCAGGGTAATCGAGAAGTGATTATCGGGAAAGACACCCGCGTTTCAGGGTATCTGTTTGAGGCTGCGCTTGAGGCCGGGCTTGCGTCGGCAGGCATCAACAGCCGTCTGCTTGGGCCCATGCCGACACCGGCGGTCGCCTATCTCACCAGTACCTTTCGGGCAGCGGCAGGCATAGTCATCAGTGCCTCGCACAATCCCTATTACGATAATGGCCTCAAATTCTTTTCCACCGAGGGTTCCAAACTACCGGACGAGACAGAGCTGGAAATAGAGGCGCTGATGAGCGAACCCATGACCACCGTCGACTCCTCGGATCTGGGGCGCGCCCGCCGAATGGACGATGCGGCCGGACGGTACATCGAATTCTGTAAAAGCACGTTCCCCTCCGGACTGCGTTTAACCGGCATGAAGATCGTGGTCGACAGTGCCAACGGTGCCGCCTACGACATTGCCAGTCGCGTGTTCGAAGAATTGGGTGCCGACGTTATCGCTGTGGGTGCAGAGCCCAACGGCCTCAATATCAACAAGGACTGCGGCGCGACAGCGCCCGATAATCTGCGTGCTCATGTGCTGTTACAGCGAGCTGACGTGGGTATTGCGCTGGACGGTGACGGAGACCGGATTATTATGGTTGATCACCGTGGTGAGATCGTCGACGGTGACGAAATTCTGTATGTACTGGCACGCGCACGCAAGTCTGCGGGTCAACTCAAAGGCGGTGTCGTCGGTACGCTGATGACCAATCTTGCGCTGGAGCATGCGTTAACAGCGATTGATGTGCCTTTTGAACGCGCCGGAGTTGGCGATCGTTATGTGATGGAAAAACTGCGCGAGCGCGACTGGGATCTCGGCGGTGAAAACTCCGGGCACGTCATTTGTCTCGATCGTGTTACGACCGGTGATGCCATTGTGGCCGCATTGGCTGTGCTTGCGGTAATGAAAGAGTCAGGTGAGTCGTTGTCGTCGTTGCGCACTGACATGAAGCTCTACCCGCAAGTGCTTGTGAATGTGCCCATACGGGAGCGCGTGAATCTTGATGACCACTCCACAATTCAGGATGCGGTGAATAAAGCAGAGGAAAAACTGGGCACAGAAGGGCGCATATTGCTCAGGCCTTCTGGTACCGAACCGCTGGTTCGAGTTATGGTTGAAGGACGTGTTGCCAATGATGTTGAGGCGATCTGTCACCAGGTGGCACGAGCAGTCGGTGATGCGCTGGAGTAGTCAAGCATTGGTAACATCAGCTAATGGACTGACAGGCAGAGCGGTACCCCGTGTAATCGGGTAACCATCTGTCTGTTTCACCCATTCAAAGAGGCGGCTCTTCGGGCCGCCTTTTTTGTGGTCGGGTGCAAGACAACCGGATCACTTGCCTTATTCGGTTAAACAGGTGTACACGCGGTGATAAACAGACGCATGCCCATTGATAAAGTGTGCACCAACAGCTAAACTTCGCGGTTTTGCATTCAGGCAATACTGGTGAGTCGACGTCTACTCGTTGCAGGTAACTGGAAACAGAACGGTACTGTTGCGAGCGCGCGCGCGCTGACAGCGGAGATCATTGCGGGTTTGACAAAAAGCGGTGATGGGGCTGAATACCTTATATGCCCTGCGTTCCTCCACATGGCTGCAGTTAGTCAGGCGGTGCAGTCGTCTCCCGGTGTACCGCTGCAGGTGGGCTCGCAAGACTGCGGTGTGCATCCCGACGGCGCGTTTACCGGTGACGTCGGGGCGGGTATGTTGGTTGATGCAGGGTGCAGTTACGCCATTGTCGGACACTCGGAGCGGCGGCAGCTGTTCGGTGATACCGATGCACTGGTTGCGCAAAAATTTGGGGTCGCGCAGGAGGCGGGTTTGGTGCCCATCCTGTGTGTTGGAGAAACACTCGAAGAACGCGAGAGTGGCAAACTTGAGCAGGTCATTCACAGGCAACTCGATGCAGTGCTCTCGACCGTATGGTCACTGGAAAACGCTACGAGCACATCGTTGCCGGTGATAGCCTACGAGCCTGTGTGGGCTATTGGCACCGGTAAAACGGCGTCTCCGGAAGAGGCGCAGGAAGTGCATCATCTGATCCGATCCCGTCTTGCGGATAACGCAGGGCAGATTTCGGATCAGGTCAGAATTGTATATGGCGGTAGTGTTAAGCCTGACAACGCGGCTGAGCTGTTTGCTCAGTCTGATATCGATGGCGGACTTATCGGTGGTGCTTCGCTGAAAGCACCTGATTTTCTTTCAATCGGCAAGGCCGCCGATCAACTTATGCGAAACGGACTTTAATCAGGAATAACCATGCAGTCGTTAATGTTAGTGGTACACGTGGCACTGGCCATCGCCGTCATCGGATTAGTCTTAATCCAGCACGGCAAAGGTGCGGATGCCGGTGCGGCTTTTGGTTCCGGTGCTTCCGGTACCGTGTTTGGCTCGAGGGGCTCGGCGTCATTTCTGACTCGCATGACAACCCTGCTGGCCAGTTTGTTTTTTGTGACCAGCCTGGTGCTGTTCTATATGGCTGCACACCGAGACGGTGGTGGTTCCAGCGTCACCGACTCAATACTGTCGGTACCGGCTGCCGTATCCAGCGATGACACACCGGCAGCGGCAGACGCCACCAACGGTGACTCAGATATGCCTCAATCTGCAACCGATGATGCGCCTGCTGTTCCGGCGCAGTAACTGAAAGCAGAAACCTTACGACACGCAGTAATCTTTGCTGTCATCAGTCACAGTAGAACAGTACAATAGAGAGATGAAAGCCGACGTGGTGGAATTGGTAGACACGCTATCTTGAGGGGGTAGTGGCGAAAGCTGTCCCGGTTCGAGTCCGGGCGTCGGCACCATATTTAAAGTCATGCAGTTTGGTCATACAGTTACGATTTTCTATCGTAGAAGGCTGTATGTTTATACAACAGAATTAGCGGGGCATACCTCACATTGTTGGCAAATTACTTCCCTGTGCTGCTCTTCATTGTCATCGGCTTGGTGATGGGTGGAGCATTAATTACAGCGGGTCGCTTTATCGGGCCATCCAATCCTAACGCTGAGAAAAATTCTCCGTATGAGTGCGGCTTCGAGGCCTTCGAAGACGCCCGCATGAAGTTCGACGTTCGTTATTATCTCGTCGCTATTCTTTTTATTATCTTCGATCTCGAAATCGCGTTTCTTGTCCCGTGGGCAGTTGTGCTCGATTCGATCTCGCCAGCAGCCTTCGGCGCGATGGCGCTGTTTCTGTTTATTCTGGTGATCGGGTTTATTTATGAGTGGAAAAAGGGAGCGCTGGAATGGGAATAGAGGGCGTTCTTGAAGAGGGGTTTGTCACTACCTCTGCTGACAAGTTAATCAACTGGGCGCGCACCGGCTCAATGTGGCCGATGACATTTGGTCTTGCCTGTTGTGCTGTTGAAATGATGCATGCTGGCGCGTCCCGCTACGACCTTGACCGGTTTGGCATTGTGTTTCGTCCAAGCCCCCGTCAGTCGGATGTCATGGTGGTTGCCGGAACGCTGGTCAACAAAATGGCGCCGGCGCTGCGTAAGGTGTACGACCAAATGCCCGATCCCAAATGGGTTATTTCCATGGGCTCCTGTGCCAATGGTGGCGGGTACTACCACTATTCGTATGCGGTAGTGCGCGGGTGTGATCGAATTGTTCCCGTCGACGTGTATGTACCCGGTTGTCCGCCGACAGCAGAGGCTTTGCTGTATGGCATATTGCAACTGCAAAACAAAATCCGTAACACCAACACGATAGCCCGTTAACGCGTATGTCTGAACCGTCTGCTGGAAGTAACACCGGAAGCCTCCGTAGAGCCAATGAACTCAGCGCCACGTTGGCTGCAGACTTCGATGGCGCGTTAACACCTGTGGTGGCGCTTGGTGAGGTGACCCTCGAAGTCCCTGCAGAACAGCTTCTTGCCGTGTGCCGGAAGCTTCATGATGACCCCGCGTATCGATTCACCACACTGATTGACTTATGCGGCGTCGACTACTCAGCCTTTGGCGTAAGCGAGTGGGAAACCGAGACGCGTGCCGCGGGTGGCTTTAGCCGAGCTGTCAACAGCTCGTCCATCGGCCGCTTGAGCTTTGGGGACGACGCCGGATTGCCCGAGCGTGATCAACCCCGGTTTGCAGCTGTGTACCACTTACTGTCGATTGAACACAACGTCAGGTTACGTGTTCGCTGCTACGGGCCTGATGACGAATTGCCGGTCGTGCCGTCAGTGACTGGCATATGGGCCTCGGCCGATTGGTATGAGCGCGAGGCCTTCGATATGTTCGGGTTGCTGTTTGAAGGACACAACGACCTTCGTCGCATCCTCACCGACTACGGATTTGTGGGTCATCCCTTCCGCAAAGATTTCCCCTTGATCGGAAACGTCGAAATGCGTTTTGATCCCGGTAAAGGGCGGGTGGTATACGAGCCGGTTTCCATCACACCTCGGGTGCTGGTGCCGCGTGTTATCCGAAGCGACAGTCGTTACGAAGGACGAGAAACAGAGGCGGCCGAAGCAGATGATGCAGCGGCGAAAGGGGATGCGGCATGAGCGAAATTCGTAACTACACGCTAAACTTCGGTCCGCAACATCCGGCGGCTCACGGTGTCCTGAGACTGGTGCTGGAAATGGACGGTGAGGTGGTTGAACGAGCCGATCCGCACATAGGCCTGTTGCACCGCGGCACAGAAAAATTGGCCGAGAGCAAGCCGTACAATCAAACCATCGGATACATGGATCGCCTCGATTACGTCTCCATGATGTGTAACGAGCACGG